>JBMNVE010000061.1:0-10859 GCA_050946655.1 Anaerovoracaceae bacterium | reverse complement strand
CCGGCGAGGTGGGCAGCTTCGTGTCCCATAAAACTCATATGATCCATCTAAAAACGTATCCTTTCCCAAGGAAGGATTTGTATACGTTTTCAGATTGCCTTGCGTTTTCATTAACTTAATGACATTGGGATATCCACCTCTTTTTTGCTGCTATTCTATGCCCTCCCCTGTAGCGACAATGTCCGCGTCGGTGCCTCCAATCTTTTGGACGATCACGTCTCCGTGTCTTGCTGAGGCAGGAGCAACGCTCCTTTTGATTGCCGCCATCACCTTAGGAATATCTTCCTTTGGGATCTGCTTATCTGTCTTCACCGACATCAGTCGTTGGGACTGTCGGATCGCCACCACGGATGTGACCATACGTTTTGGCTCCAGCAATTCCTGCCGTGCAAAAGCAATCCCCCGTTCACATTGGTTTCCGCCAACTGAAAATGGGTTCTCCCCTACCTGAAGGACGCATCCCTTGGGACACACTGTGCAGACCATGTTCCCCCAAGTATCCTCTTTTCTGTCAAATCCACGGAAGCCACGTATTTCTTTCAGTTCCTCAGGAGAGGCCAAGGGCCCTAATACATATTCCGCTGCTCCGACGCCCACATCCACACCCTCAGCGGTGACATGATCTACCAAATCATGGACACGAGAAGCGTTTCCGCAAAGGTACAGACCGGGCTTTCCTAGATGTTCCTTACATACCTCCAGTTCCGGGATCAGTCCCGTCGCCACTAGGAGGGTATCGCAGGGGATGTACTCCTTACGTGAAATATCAATATCCTTGCTTCCGTCCTCTTTAAAGGGTGCAACGGTCACTCCTTTCAGGCGGCTGTATCCATGAGTAGATGTGAGTGTCCATCCATAGCGAAGGGGGATACCGAAGTCCCGAACACATTGGGTCACGTTTCTGGTCAGGCCGGTTCCCTTCATCCCCAAAACCATGGGGACCTTCATTCCTTCCAAGTGCATTCTTCTTGCCATGATCAGCCCGATATCCCCTGACCCGAAGATGACCGCAGACCTGCCCGGCAGCATATTCTTTATATTCATCATATACTGGGCCGTTCCTGCCGTGAACACTCCTGCAGGACGACTGCCGGGAATCAGCATTTGGGGAAGCGTCCTTTCCCGACATCCTGTTGCAACAATCACTCCATCCGCCGATATTTTTTCTCTTCCCCTCCGCTTATCCATGACATCCAGTGTCCACTTCTTCCCGGGGAAAAGACCCAAGACTGCCGTTTCTTTCCTTATCGAAACTCCCGATTCCCATGTTTTCTCGCTCCAAAAGTGAGCATATTCTCCCCCGGTAAAATCTTTTTCATACAGTTCTATCCCGAACCCCGTATGGATGCACTGGGGAAGCACACCACCTAAATAGGGTTGACGCTCAAAGAGGACTACCTCAGGCACACCGCAAGCTTTTGCCGCTACCGCTGCAGCCATGCCGCCTGGGCCTCCGCCAATTACCGCTATCCGTTTCATCGCAACCTCCCCTTGACCAAGTTGCTACCTCCATCTCCCTTGCATATTTCAAAGGGCTCTTTTTCCAGTTCTCTGCTCATGATCTCTATGAGATGAGGGGTGCAAAAGCCTCCCTGGCATCTCCCCATGCCCACTCTCATCCTTTTTTTAAGCCCGTTCAGGTTTCGTGGCGGCAAGTGGGATTTCAGCTGCCGTAGCACATCCCCTTCCGTAATATTCTCACATCGGCAAATCAGGTTCAAATAGGACCTGTCCTTTTTCATCATGGCCGCCTGCTCCTCCGGCGTTGTCCGAAGAAAGGGTACGGGGAATCGGTGGATCGGGTCAAAATCCGGATTTTCCTCTTTGGGCATGCCCTCTTCAAAGAGCAGTTCCACCATTTTTTTCACCAAGTACGGAGATGCCGTCAACCCCGGGTTTTTGATCCCCAGCATGCTGATGAAACCCGGTGCACTTCGCCTTATGACAAAGTCCTTTTCTTCCTTGGGAACATTGACAATATTGGCCCTAACCCCTGCAAACGTTGCAATGACCTTCCCCATGTCCAGGCCCGGCATAATTTTCTTCGCTACAAATGAGATGTGGTCTATGCCCTCCTTTGTGGTCTGGGTACAATGAGACCCTTTAGGATTATCCGAAGTAGGTCCCACCAGCAGTTGACCGTCGGTGGTGGGGGCCATAAGGGTTCCCTTCTCTCCATCCTCCTGCGCCTGATAAATCACATGTTTGATGGGAGAGGGCGCATCAAACACCAGATATTCTCCTCGTCTTGGCTTGATCACTAAATCTCTTTCCCTGACGAGACCCTCAATAATTGCTGACTCCTCTCCTGCGGCATTGATCACATATTTCCCTCGGATCTCTTCCCCGGCCCCTCTGAGGACATAGCCGTCTCCCTCGGCTGCGATGGACTGTATCTCCGTATTGAAGCGAAGGTTTACGCCGTTTTTTGCTGCGTTTTCCGCCGCCGCCATCACCAGCTTAAAGGGAGAGATGATTCCCGTAGTGGGGCAGTACATGGCCGCTTTCACTTCTTGGGAAAGGCCCGGCTCCAACTTTCTAGCCTGATCCCCCGTGATCATCTTCATTTCCGGCACGCCGTTTTTTCTGCCCTTGTCCATCTTATCCCGGATGGTTCTTATCCCCTCTTCATGAAAGGCAACAAAAAGAGAGCCCGTATATTCCATGGGGACATCCAGTTCACTGCACAGTTGCCGGTGCATAGCATTTCCCGCTGCACAGGATCTTCCCTTCAGACTGCCTCCCCTAGGGTGAAAGCCGGCATAAAGCACACCGGAATTAGCCTTGGTTGCCCCTTCCCCTATGTCGGATGCCTTTTCCACCACTAAAACCGATACCCGATATTTCGATAATTCTCTGGCACATAGGCAACCGTATATCCCCCCGCCTATGATCACTACGTCGTATTCCATCATTTCCCCTGTCAAGTCACCGGTCCTCCGGGTTTCCGCATCCCTTCACCCATTAGTATTCTCTCTATGGTTTCATCATCCAACTTCAATCCAAAGTACTTTTTGTAATACTCCTTGGTATATTTCTTCATGTCCACGGACTTCATCTCCTCCGGGTGAAAGCGCACGGCTACGGCCAAGATGCCCATATGGGGTTCAATGGATCCGGGATGGCACCATCTGCTGATGCCTACGGGAAGAGTATAAACTTGCTTGTTTTTTACCGCATCCAGTCCCGCCCATTTGGGATCTGTAAGAATGTACGCCGTGACCGGCTGCTCATTGGCGATGATCCCGTCGGGGTTCCATGTATATATCTGTTCCAATGTGGTGTAGACCTTGCTTCCTTCAGCAGTCAATCCGCCCTGCTCCTCCGAGGAAATCACATCATCCACTCCTCCAAGGGTGAGGATCTCGCTGCAGATGTCCCCCCGGTTGTGGGTCCTGGTTGCCTCGTTGACCGAATGGAATATTCTGGGCTTCGGTCCTGTCACTTCCCTTAGGTTGTCAGAGACCAAATCGGTAGTTTCCTTGCAAAATTCTATGTACGCCTCTGCTTTTTCTTCCTCCCCGAAAATATCACCTGCGACCCTCACCGCCCGGTAGAGCTGAGGGATCGTCTCATAGTCCACCACCGCATAGGGGATGCCCAATTTCTCCAGTTTTTCCATCTCACCTTCATTTTGCAGGGTGTCCTTTCTGATCAGGAGCAAGTCCGCATCGACGCGCAGCAGTTCTTCCACGTTGATGCTTCCTTCCTGGTAGGGTACCGCTACGTCCCGTATCCCGGGATATTTCATTTGAATCAACACATCGCTCTTTACCCCGTTGGGTGCTCCTACGATCCGATCTTCCTTGTCCAGTAATGCCATCATATGAGCGGTAGGCGCATACAGACAAGCGACCCTGTCAGGATTTTTTGGAATCTCTACCGTTCTCCCGGCACAATCGGTGATTTTTTTGGTCTCCTCCTTCCCTTCTCCCGAAAGACCGTTACAGCCCGCAAAGGAAGTAAGAAGAGCTAGGACAATTAATATCGTCAACAAGGAGATGATTATTTTTTTATTATCGATATGTCTGATTTTTCCCAAAGAAAATCACCTCCTGATGCCCAGGGGAAGAATATACTTCCTCGTATGTCTGCTGTCTTGTACGATTTCCGTAGCTATGTTAAAGGTCTCCTCCAGGTTTTCTGTAGTAAGCATCACCGAAGGCACTCCCTCCGAGGAAAACCCGCCATCTTTCATCAGTGCTACTTTCGTCTTCACTCCGATGTTTTCCAGAAAATAGGCCTGATTCAGGAAATGGGTTGCCATCAAGACCGACATCCCCTTATCCATGACCAATTCCGCAATGATTTCCATGACCTTCATCTCATGAAAAAAGTCCAGATGAGAAGTAGGCTCATCCATTACCAACACCTTTGCCTCTTGTGCAATGGCTCTGGCAATGATCACCAGTTGCAGTTCCCCTCCCGAAAGGGTGGTGTAAGTCCGGTCTGCAAAGTCGGTCATCCCCACCTCTTCAAGGGCACACATAGCGATCTCCCTTTCTTCTCTTCCCGGGGCGGAAAAAGGCCCTAAAGCGCTGGTTCGGCCCATCGTCACCACATCCAACACGGTATAGGCAAAGGTAGTCTTATGGCTTTGGGGGATATAGGCCATTTCCTTTGCAATATCCGCCGGCTTCATGTCAGCCAAAAGCCTCCCCCCGACGAACACCTTCCCATCCACCAGCGGTGTCAAGCCAAGAGCACAGTCCAGCAAAGTGGTTTTGCCACAGCCGTTTGCTCCGATAATGCACAGGGCTTCTCCGCCATTCAGCGTAAAGTCAATATCCCGGAATATATATTTCTTCGGCTGGTAGTAAAACCCGGCATTTTCCACACGCAAAAACTCCATCATTTTACCAGTCCTTCCCCTTTGTCTTTTTCAATAAATAGATAAAGAACGGTGCACCTACCAGCGCGGTCATGATCCCCAGGGGGATCTCCCCTCCCGTCACCGTTCTGCACAGGGTATCCACCCCCACCATGAAGCAGCCCCCGACGGAAATAGATGCGGGAATGATCCACTTGTTGTCACTGCCCATCATCATCCTGCACATGTGAGGCACCACTAGGCCGATCCAGCCCACAACACCTGCTACGCTTACAGCACCTGCGGTGGCCAAGGTAGCAAACCCGATTAGGATCCCTCGGTTCAGGTCCACATTGACCCCCAGTGTTCTAGCCTCTCGATCTCCCATGGACAGCACATTCAGCCTCCAACGAAAAAGAAATATGCCCACCATGCCCAAGACCATTGGGATCACAGCAATGACCAGTTCCTCTGTCTTCGTTCCCGCAAGGCTGCCCATCAACCAAAAGGTGATAGCGGGCAGCTGTCCCATGGGATCGGCCACATACTTCAGGAGTGAAATCAATGCGGAAAAAATCGACTGAACGATAATCCCGCCCAGCACCAACGTCAGCGCCTGCGACCCTCCGTTTGTCTTCCCCACAAAGTAGGCAAGGATCACCGCCAAAATGCCAAAGGCGAAAGCAAAAAAGGAAGTCATCACTGTGCCGGAAAAGAGAAGGATGGAGAGAGCTGCACCAAATCCGGCACCGCCGGAAACCCCCAGCATCCCGCTGGATACCAAGGGATTTCTAAAAATGCTCTGAAAGCAAGCGCCGCTCACTGCCAGGGCGCCGCCCACCAGGAGTCCCTCTATTCCTCTTTCCAGTCTGATCCGTATGGCTACGCTGTAAGTGGCATCGCTGACTCCCATGTCTCTACCGCTGATCCACTGTATAAAGCTGTACAGAATATCCTTTGGGGAAATGCCGTACCTTCCGATACAAATAGACATGACGAGAAACGCCAGAGGAAGCAGAATCAATGCAATCACAATCCGTGCATCAGTTTTCTTTGCAGCCAAATCATTTCCCCCTTGCACAGTCATATCCTCTGGGGGTCCATCGTCTGTACAGGCAATTGTAGCAGGCGACCTCCTTGGTGATTTGCTCTTCTCTGTCATTATCCTCAATATACAGGTGACAACTGTTCAGCCAAAGGTCGATCTTTCTGTCCTCTCCGTATAGGATCTTTTTATCACACCCATAATAATTGCCCTTCCTCTCCTTGGCTACCAGGGTTTTTTTATCGTTGAGCAAGGCAAACTTTATCCGGTCCTCTATGTGGATCTGGGTCTTCTCGTCCAAGGCATTTCCTGAAGTATCCAGCACCTGCTCTACACCTTCTTTCCCCAACCATTCTTTTACTGAGAAACTGCTCCCGGCATATTTGGCTTCCTTTCCCCCTCGAAAGGTTCCGTCACTACCCATAAGTCGCAGGCCGACTCCTGCCAGAGCGCCGATAACTCCGCTTCCGTCCCCGCCGTGTTCCTTCAGCAACGTTCCACCGATCTCATCGGCCACCCGGTATGCTTCTGCCTTGTCAAGGACTTCTAACTGCGCCCGCTTGCCGAAGGAGATCAGCCTGGCGGGAAATTTCAATTCATCCAGCCGGCAAATGCAAAGCCCCGGATCAGAGGTGTCCGCCATGTTTTCAAGAATGACCCTTTTTGCCTCTGTCTCAATTTTTTCCACCGAAAATTCTTTGTCCACGGTCATATCCATGCACATGGAACTGTTGTGAGAAGTATATGCGATGTCATTATGGAGCAATAACTGATGCCTTGTGACGCCTTTGTTCAGCCTTCCTCCCAACCCCACCACCGCTTCACAAATCATATCGGCTATTGCACCGGTGCTGGTTTCCTTTGTCAAATCATCCGTGTCATCCACGCAGATCAATACTCTAGTCACTATTGTCTACCTCAACTTTCTGTGGTTATTATACTACATTGCCTCACCATTAGGAAGAACGAACCCCCGAAGTTTCGGGTAGCGGTATCATCCTCCCAATGTCCACCTCCCTCTTGTCAGAAAGGCAAATACAAGGTAAACTGTGCCTATATGAAGTAAGAAAAGGGGAGCACCGAAAATGATCCAAGAACGGTACAGAATGAACTGCAGTGCCATCAGCAGCGAGGAAATGCAGGTGTTGAAGAGGGCTAGAGTTTGCGTGGTGGGCTGCGGCGGACTGGGGGGTCATGTGATCGAACTGCTTGCTCGCCTGGGCATCGGCCATTTAGTCGCCGTGGATGGTGATGTGTTCAGCCAATCCAACCTGAACCGCCAACTTCTATGCTTGGAGTCCAATTTGGGCAAGAGCAAGGCGGAAGAGGCGGCCATCCGTGTAAATCAGGTGAACAGCGAAATCAAGGTGGATGCCCATTGCCTCTATATGGATGAGGAAAATGCACCCCGGCTTCTTTCCGGCTGCGACTTGGCAGTGGATGCCCTGGATAATGTGGAAAGTCGCCTGATGCTGGAAGATGCCTGCGCTCAAGAGGGGATCCCTCTGGTCCACGGTGCCATCGGCGGTTGGTACGGTCAAGTGGCCCTGGTCATGCCGGGTAGCGACTTGCTCCGAAAAATCTATGGTAGGGACACGGATAAGGGAGAAGAGTCAACTTTGGGCAATCCTTCCTTTATTCCGGCTCACATTGCTTCCATCCAGGTGGCGGAGTGCGTTAAAGCACTTCTTGGCAGAGAGACTCCCCTATCAAGCGGGGTGCTACAAATTGACTTGCTTGACGGAAATTTTGATATCATCCAGTTCTAATGAAGGAGGCCCCTAAGGATGATCGGAACATTAAAAAGGATCGTAGCTTACGACAAACAAAGAAAGCCTTCTTTCCTTTCGCAGGTCCTGCTTTCTGCAGGCAAGGGAATTCCCGGCGATCGACACTGGGACGATGATCGAGATCCCATCTCTGTTTGGTTCTATCCTCCGGACATTGAGGATCTCGGGTCCTGGCCTCCCCCTGAGCAGAGAAAGGGACTTTGTACGGTGAAGTTCAGAGCAAATCTCATGGTAGAGCCTGTCCCAGGCCGGCAAAACACGGCGAATCTAGCGGTAGGGGATCTTCTCCGAGTGGGAGATGCTGTTCTTGCCATCCACAACAAAAAACCATGCTATGACCAATGTCCTTTGGTGGCATCGGGCAAAGCATGCGGTTTGAAAGATAATGTGTATTTTACTTCTGTCACCAGGTCAGGTACCATCAGTGTAGGTGGCAGAGTAGAAAAATAATAAAGAGAATCGATGAGAGGGCACCGATTCTCTATTAAGGAAACCATTTCGTTTGCGTATGAATTTCGGCATAATCAATATGCCCATGTTTTCGAAGTGATCCCCTCATATTTCAGGTCCGGGAGGACGCTCACCCCCCGGATATCCTGGAATATGCTTTCAGTTGATCCCCCTCTTTCAGGCGATCGTAAATCATGACTCGCTTACTGTTGATGGCTACAAAGCCAAAGCTCTTGATTTCCCTGTAATTGATCCCCACGGTTTGGAGGGCTTCATCGCAGGTGCAGTTGTCCGGCACCTCTACTTCCCGCTCCTTTTCTCCGTCGAAATATTTCACTAAGGTTCCGCGCAATGCGATCCTGATCTTCATCGTTGATTCCTAATGCTCCTTTTTATAACGTATCCAGCAGGCTTTGGGGCATCATGCCGTTGCTGTCCCAGCCCATCACTTCATAGTACTGATCCAGCATATCGTCAAAGGCCTCCTGGGGGATCTTTTGCCCGGCACCGGCACCGCTCTTCAAAGCTTCTTTTGCCAGCCTCTTGGGCATGGTGTCATCCTTTCGGTTGAACCCTTCTCGCTGGTTGAATGCTCTTGCCACGTTTAGGACTCTCTCTCCCACTTCCAGCATCTCTTCCTCAGTCCACTGTCGGCCGGTGACGATGGTCATCAACTCCGCCATTAAATCCGTCTCGAGAGTGCCCCAGAAATCGCAGATGCACAGGCAGAACTTGATGGCATTGCTGATACCCAGATCCTTGACCATCTGTCCCTTTCCCTCGGGCGTATAGGGCGGCACGGCGGCTTCAAATACCTCCACGTTGGGGGCGTAGGCCCTCATGTGGCAAGCACCTCTATCGGATACCGCATAGGCCAGGGACATGCCCCATGACCCTCTCGGCTCATACTGAGGATATTCCAAGCCCTTTGCATGCATGGCAAAGTCGGTCCCGCCGAATTTTTCCGAAGCGGCCTTCACCCCGTCGGCCAAATCGGCACCGACCCCTTCTCTTCTGGCGATCAATTCCAGGTATTCTACCAGTTTCTGGCCGTCACCGAATTTGATGCCAAAATCGTGAAGCCCTTTTTCCGTCATTTCCATGGCCCAAATAATGGTGTCTCCGGCACTGATGGTGTCCAGGCCCATGTTGTCGGCGACTTGGTTGAACTTTAGGATCACTTCGGGATCCTTGACTCCGGCGTTGGGTCCCGCTACAGCGATGCTCTCATACTCAGGCCCTTCACAGATGGCGTTTCCGATCTTCAGGTAGTTCCCGCAGCCCAGACCGCAACTTCCGCAGCCTCGCTTTCCTTCGCGGCCCTTGATGAGAACGTCTCCGTTGTATTCCTCCCAGTCAGGATCAGTGGTGTCGGAAAAGTTCTTGTACGGGAGTATCCCGCCGTCATTACACGCTTCTAAAAAAGCCGTCGTTCCGTAATCAAAGACAAAGGTATTGTCTTCCTGTAACGTGTCTGTTTGTAGGATCTCGATAATCCTGTCTGTTCCCTTTTCGATATCGGGGATCTTCACCGCACCGGTGCCCTTGATGGCCACCGCCTTCATCTTTTTACTGCCCATGACGGCACCGATACCGCCTCTTCCCGCCTGCCGATAGAAGTCGGAGTTGATGCAGGACATGGGAACCAGGTTCTCCCCTGCCGGGCCGATGGAAAGGTAGCTGAACTCCGTTCCGTATTGATCGGCCAGAATTTTTTCCGCTTCGTGGGAACCAAGGCCCCACAGGTCACCGGCATCCTCAAAGGTTACTTTATCGTTTTCAATCACTAGATATCCCGGCTTGTCCAGGGCACCTTCAAAGATGATCATATCGTATCCGGCATATTTGATCTTCAGTCCGATATGGCCACCGATGGAACAGTCATTGATGGTCCCCGTTGCCGGCGACTTGGCCGCAATGGACAGCTTGCCCGAGCAGGGTACCGGCGTCCCGGTCATAGGTCCGTTGGTGAGGAGCAGCTTGTTTTCCGGCCCCAGAGGATCGATCCCCGGTTCCAGCTCTTCGTACAGGTATTTTATCGCCAACCCCTTTGATCCCACATATTTCTCGGCCCAATCCATATTCAGCGGCTCAATGGCATAGGTCTTTGCCGTCAAGTCCACTCTCAATACTTGATTTGTATATCCTAACATGGTCATCCTTCTTCCCTCCTATTTAAACGTTAGCGCATTCTGCGGACATGTTTTGATGCAATTTGGATCTCCTTGGCAGGTGTCGCAGATGACGGATTTTTTGTCTCTGATCCGGATGACTTTTTTGGGACATTTCTTTGCACATATCCCGCAACCGATGCACTTTTCCTTATCCACGACAATGTGCTGATCCAAGGTGATGGCATCTTGGGGACATGCTTTCACGCAGATGCCGCAGAGGATGCAGTAGTGATCCTTGTATTTCAATTTTCCGTCATCATAGTAAGACTCAATAAAGATCCGTGCCTTAGAAGGTTGATATACCCCTTCTTTATAGGCGGAGCACACCTGTGCACATAGTCCGCATCCGATACATTTCTCTTTTGAAAACTTCAATCTCTTCATCGCTGAAACTCCATTTCCTATTCATTATGTAACAAAAAAAGCAAACAAGGGAAGCCCTTCGGGCATTCTCTCCTTTGCACACTGGCAGGCAAGAGAATCGCTTCTCTCACCCTAACGCTTCTGCAGGCAACACCGCTGTCTCGCAGAAGTCGGAGTTATATGATTATAATAATTCGAAACATAGAAAAAGTCAATATATATTCTGA
>JBMNVE010000060.1:0-10974 GCA_050946655.1 Anaerovoracaceae bacterium | reverse complement strand
CCCCGGAAGGAGTGTGTCAGGAGCTTGGAGAGGTTCAACTTTCCGCACTCCACCAATCTTGCCAGCTTTTCCAGTCGCAACCGTCCACCGGGAGTCAAGCCCCCCTGGATCTGTTTATGTCCCATTCCCACGGCCCATTCGATTCTGGGGATTTTGATATAGTCTCCCCGGCCTAAATAATTCACATTGCCGATTTTTCCGCCTGCATGCATGGCCTTTACCGCTTCTTCAAAGGTGTCCACGGTACCACCTGCAATAATGACCTTGTCTACACCATTCCCGCCGGTGAATTCCAGCACCTGGTCGCTGACCGGACCATCCTTATAGCTAATAAAGTCTGTAGCACCGTAGAACCTGGCTGCATCAACACAAACGGGGCGTGTACCTACGGCAAAGATTCGGGAAGCTCCCTTCAAGTTTGCCCCTGCCACAGCCATCAGACCCACCGGCCCGATCCCTATGACTAGCACCACGTCTCCATACTGCACATCCGCCAGTTCCGCTCCATGAAACCCGGTGGGGACCATGTCGGAAAGCATGGTGGCTTCCGCCGGTTGAATGCCCTGAGGCAAGTGCGCCAGATTCCCGTCAGCATCATTTACATGGAAATGGTCTGCAAAAACACCGTCTTTAAAGTTTGAAAACTTCCAACCGCCCAGAGCCTCCCCGGAATGCATGGGATAGCCTCCCTGTGCTGCGATAGAGTTCCAGTCCGGCGTAATGGCCGGTACCAGCACCTTGTCTCCAACTTTAAAGTCCTTTACCAGTTCTCCCACTTCCAATATTTCGCCACACGCTTCATGTCCCAATATCATGTCCGTCCGTTCCCCGATCGCGCCTTCCCAGACGGTATGAACATCGGAAGTGCAGGGGGCGAGAGCAAGAGGTTTACATATCGCATCCAGTGGACCGCATTTTGGATCCTCTTTTTCGATCCATCCAGTTTTTCCAATACCTAACATTGCAAAACCTTTCATTTTAATCACCTCACAATTTTTGCAATCGCATCATAAAACCTATCTCTTCACCAGGTTGATTTTATACCGAATTGTCTGAAAAGTCAAACTATTTATCGGGCGCCGTATATGGATATACGTTCCCCCAACATCTCGTATAGCGCACTTCTTCACCTCTGACTCTCCGGTGTGCAACGGCAATATTATGTTGACTAAATAGTCTTCACGACAAAATTCTTGGCGATTCTTCCCCGATTCTGACTTGCAGGCTCCTGACTTTTAGGGATGAAAAGCGTGTTTTCCAGAATTTTATCGATTCCATACCCCCAAGACCAAAAACTAACGAGCAGGCAATCTGCTCGTTAGAAATGATACATGTTTATGTTTTTTGGATTTCATCCACCATTTGCCCGATACCTGTTTCCAACGTCCCGATACAATTCTTTCTATAGGAAGAAGATCAATGTGTCCAGCAGGAGGACCGGCACCAGGAAGACCAACGCCCATCCCATGTATCCGAAGAAGCTGGGCATCTTGATCTTGCCTTCTTCTGCGATAGATTTAACCATGAAGTTGGGCGCATTTCCGATATAGGTATTCGCCCCCATGAACACGGCACCGGAGGAAATGGCCACCAGCACAGTGGTGTCCACCACGCCGATGGACGTGCTCAGCCCTTCTTCAAAGCCGCAGGCACAAGCCGTTGTCAGGAACACCAGGTAAGTAGGCGCATTGTCCAGGAATGAGGACAGACCGCCGGTCACCCAGAAGAACTGCCAAGGTTCGATGAGGCCCAGATAGGCACCGTTTGCCTTCAAAATAGCCAGTGCGGGGATCATGGTGAGGAAGATCCCGATAAACAGTTTGGCCACTTCCGCAATGGGAGCAAAGGTAAATTCATTCTCCTGACGTGTCTCTTTTTTCGTGAGCTTCATGGACAAGAAGGCGGCAAGTAGGATGATCGCCATCTGTATCATGCTGGTATAGGGCATGATTGCGCCGGCAAGGTTGATTCCGGCAAGTTCTCCGGCAGCATCTCTAAAGGCAGACATCCCGGAGAGGACGCCATTGAGAATGACCGCACCCACGATCATGGCCACAAAGATAAAGTTATGAGCACCTTCGATGCATAGGCTCTGTCTCTCTTCCGGCAGGACTATGGGTGGCTTTCTTCCCTCAGCTAGTTCCTTCTTAAAGAATCGACGATCCAGGAAGAAGAAGATCACGATCAGTAGCGCGATATTGAACAGCATAATGGGCAATAATTTCATGGTCCAAAAGAAGGGGACACCTCTCAGAAAGCCCAGGAACAAGGGAGGATCTCCCACAGGAGTCAAACTTCCGCCGATGTTGGCCACCATAAAAATGAAGAAGATGATGATGTGCGCTTTGTTCTTCCTCCATGCATTTGCTCGCATAATAGGCCTGATCATCAGCATAGCAGCACCGGTGGTCCCCACCCAGCTGGCCAATGCAGTCCCTACAAGAAGTATGATGATATTGGTCTTGGTGGTTCCGGCAAAGGATCCTTTGATCACAATGCCGCCGGCTGCAACAAAGAGTCCGAACAGCAGCACGATAAAGGGGAGATAATCCAGGAAGACGATTTCCGCGATCTGGAAGGAAAGCGCACCGACCCCAAAGGCGATACCGAAGGGGATCAGGAAGGCAAGAGACCAAAACATGGCGATCTTGAGCATATTGTGTTCCCACCAGTGAGGCTTGACCAGGGGGAAGATGGCAATGGACAATAACATGCCCACAAAGGGGATACAGCTCCAGATGGGAAGCTCATTGCCCAGATTTTCATGGTTTCCGCTTTCTCCAAAAGCGAGAAGTCCGGTACACATGACCATCAGAAGAGCCACGCCCAAGATTTTAAGGTTCCTTTTGTTCAACATAGTCTTTCTTCCGTTTAACATAATCCTCCTCCAAATATTATTTAATCTATCTTTATGCATATTGTATACAGATAAGTGGCCAAAGCAGTTGGCAATAAAGATTCAGTTAATCAGTCATTTATGATAAGTCTCTCCCCTAATGATCTTGAAGCTTCTGTATATCTGCTCCAGCAAGATCACCCGCATCATCTGGTGGGGAAAGGTCATGTCCGAAAAGGATAGCGCCATGTCTGACCGCTTTTGCACCTCTTTGGATAAGCCTTCCGATCCTCCGATGACAAAGACGGTGCTCTTCTTTCCTTCTATGGCGAGAGAATTGATCTTTTCAGCAAATGCCTCGCTGGATAAGGACCTTCCCTCAATCTCCAAGGTGAAGACCGTCTCTTCTTTTTTGATTTTTTTGAGGATGGCTTCTCCTTCTTCCTCCGGGGAGTCAGAGGGACTTTCCTTGATTTCCTCTACCGTCAAGTCACAGTAAGGGGACAGCCTTTTCATATACTCAGCCGACGCCTCGCGCCAATATCTTTCTTTCAGTTTTCCTACGCACAAGATCCGGATCTTCATCCTACACCTCAAACAGGGGGCTGCTCCCGTCCCTCTTCAGGACAGTGATTTCCAAGTCCCGGATCCCGTTGATCCCGTCGCACTCCAGTACATTTTTTATGGTGATCTTTGCCATATCCGGCGTATTGTTTTCTTTGCTCAAGTGAGAAAGGAGTACCCTCCTCCTCTTTTGGCTCTTCTCCAGGATCCTGCAGATACATTCCCCTGCCGCCTCGTTGGATAAATGCCCTTCATCCCCCAAGATCCGGCGCTTTACATGGTAGGGATAGCCGCAAAACTGTAGCACATCCGGATCGTGGTTGGCCTCCAAGGCCAACAGATCGGCACTGTGGATCTCATCGATTATCTCCTCACTGACCCGCCCCGTGTCGGTGAGGATGCTCACCTGTCTTCCCCCGTGGTAGAAGGAAAACCCTACAGGCTCAGCGGCATCATGGAAGGTCTTGAACGCTTTCACCGTGATATCCCCGATGAGGAAGGCCTTGCCCGTTTCAAAGATGATCTGCCGCTCCTCGGGAACAACGTCCCGAATATAGGGCCAGGTGCTGATGTTGGAATAGACCGTGGCTGCGGAGCATTTCTTCGTGACGATCCGCAGGCTTTTAATATGATCGATGTGCTCGTGGGTGATCAAAATCCCATCCACACATTCTTTTTCAAGTCCCGCTCCTGCAATCCCCGAAAATATCTTCTTCCCGCTGATGCCGGTATCGATAAGCAGAGCGGTATTTTCGCTCTTCACCAGATAGGCGTTTCCACTGCTCCCACTGGCGAAGGAGCAGAACTCCAAACCCATTTATTTCTCCTTGCTGCTTGTCGTTTTATATCAAAACGCAACACGGCAATTATACCTTAATCATTCAATTTTTTCAACGAAAATCGTCAAAATCATATCATTGATAAGCGTATATCATGCATCCGACATCTTGCATGAAACTTTGAAATAATCTTGACATACCTCCAAGATAAGCATTGCAACTAAGGGAAAAATATACCATAATGTGAGAAAAGAGGAGGCATTGTTGATGACTGTATTGAGGATCCATACCGACGGAGCATGTTCGGGTAACCAAAACGAAGAAAACCTGGGGGGCTGGGGGGCTGTCCTTGAGTACGGCAAGCACCGGCGGGAGCTCTTTGGCGGCGAAAAAAACACCACCAACAACCGTATGGAAATGACCGCCCTGATCAAGGCAATGGCAGCCATCAAAAAGGAGAACCAAACCATTGAGATCTATTCCGACAGCGCCTACCTCATGGACTGCTTCCGCCAAAAATGGTATGTTAAGTGGCTGGCCAACGGGTGGCTGACGGCGGGAAAGAAGCCTGTGGAAAACAGGGATCTTTGGGAGCAGCTTCTCCCCTATCTGGACCTGCACAGCATTTCTTTTTTCCGGGTCAAGGGCCACGTAAATCTGGATCACCCGTCCACCGACAAAGAAAAACTCTACGAAAAATTCGTAGAGTGGAATGGAATGCGGTTCTCGTGGCAAGATTTCATCTATGCTACGGAGATGAATCACCGTGCAGATGCTCTGGCCAATCAAGGCATCGACTCAATCCGAGAGTAATTCCTTGCAATCCTTTTCAAAATTGTACCGTCCCGTATTTTTGGATTTGTTCCTGTAAGCAATTGCCTCCTTGGGGCAGTAATTCACACATGCCATACACTGGGTGCAGTCCCCCGTCCACACCGGACGACCTTCTTTCAAGGCCACCACATCTACAGGACATACTTTTTCACAGATTTTGCACCCGTCGCAGGAGGGCGCCACAGAAAAATGCTTGGTGTTTCTTCCCCAACGGTTGAATAGGCCGGCGATCAGAGCAGTCTTTAGCCTCGGAAACACGCCTTTTTTCGTGTCAAAGACAGCCTCCCGGCTTTTTACTCTATCCACAATATCGGGGATCCTCCCTCTGGCATCTAGGAGAAGACCTTCGATCCGCTCCTTGCTGTCCACAGAAAACATGACCACATAATTGTTGGGCATGATCACCGTAAACCCCGCATCCAAGGGGATATCCTTCCCCAACCTTTCCACCGCCATGCCGGCAGTATCTCCACAGGTACCAACGGCAAAGATGTAATTGTCTTCATCCAAGATGATCCCCTTGACAAAATCGCTGACCAGCTCCGGCGCCGCCCAGGCATATATAGGGAACACGATACCGATGACTTCCCCCTTCTTTGCATGGTAGGAAACCTCTCCGGCCATCATGCGAGTCGCGATATTCTCACCGCTTTCCCCCAGTTGCTTACCCAGTTCTCTTGCCACCCAGCGGGAATTCCCCGTTCCGCTGAAATAAAAAATCATGTCCTCTTCATCCCCCTTAATCGTTCTTTTTCTTTCCGGTCCACTCGGTTAGACTCCCTTATCTTTTGGATCGCCTTATTATGGGTCTTTATATCCAGGCTCTCTTTTTCCAGGAAGGCTTCCGTTTTCTTGGGGAATGCCACGTAGCAATGAGATATCCCCCAGGCAACGGCCATCATCACATAATAAGGGGCTTTGTCAATCTTCTCATATGCCTCCAGAACCCGGTCAATATAATCCGCTCGAACATAATGGGCAAGGAGCATGACGGCACCGAAGCGCCGAGAGAACTCATCCTTGCTTTGCAAGAATTGCTGTAAAAACGCCCACCCCTCTTCATGGTATTTTTTAATGGCTTTCATGGTCATGGCCGCACTGTCACAAGTTGCCCAATCCTTGATATGAGGCACAAAGTCCTCCACAAGCCCGCACCAGTCTTCCCAGTCCACCTTGCAGTATCCCAAAATCATCCCGTGGATCATCCGCTCTTCAAAGAAGCAGTCCTGAGGTAATTCCCGGATGTAACCCCGAAAGTCTCCCCGTGCTATTTCCTTAGCCGTTTCACGCAAGACAGGCAAGCGAACACCCAGCACTCGGTCCGGGTCAACTCCCGGATTCAACTTACAATTAAATGCTTTGTAGTCTGTTTCACTGCTTTCCTTCAGTTTCCTCTGTATCTGTTCTCTCATCTTCCCCTTCTTCTCCCGGGTTCACACCCAGGTCTTGGTGCCATCCCCCCAAATGGGGAAAGGCTCCCCTAAGTAGGTGGGCTTGGGCTTGAATACGGATTTGAAGAAATCCTTTTCTCTTGCCAGTATCTCCCTTACATCTCGCATTCCCTGCCCCGTGTATCGCTTCTGATCCGAAGCGGCACCGCGAACTTCCATGTCCAACATTTTTCCCACATAGAGGGCACGATGAAGATGATAACTCTGGGTCACCACGATGCCTCTTTTGACCAAAAACACCTCTTTAGCTCGGTACATGGTTTCGTATGTGGAAAACCCGGCGTGATCCAGAAAGATATCTTCCTTGGGCACACCTCTGTCCAGAACGTACTTCTGCATGGCAGCCAGTTCATTGTATTCCATTTGTCCGTTGTCCCCCGACAAGAGGATCTTGGGCGCGATCCCCATCTGATACAGTCGGATGGCCAGATCCAATCTGTCCGCAAGCATCTTGCTGGGCTTTCCATCCGGCTTGACCCCTGCACCGGGAACGATGAGGCAGTCAGCTTTGAACTGCTTCACGTCATTTTTATCGGCAACAAATCTGATTTCTTCGCCTTGAATGGAGGCAACGATGTCCTTCTTGGTGCTTTTTACTACCCAAACATTGATCCCAACGCCTGCCAGGATCAAAACAAGTATCAGCACCATCATGATTTTTATCCATTTTTTCATAACTTCCTCCCGTCACAGCCTACTCTAAAGAGCCAAATTTGACTGAAATCTTCACCCTTCCATTGACAGGAAACCGGGAGAGGAATACAATGATATCAGCGTATCTAGGAGGAAACTATGAATAATTTTACATTTGAAAAGACAACCACCCCCAAGCAAAAGCCGGACCCGGACTCTCTGGTTTTTGGGCAGACATTTACAGACCATATGTTCATCATGGAGTACCACGAGGGACAAGGCTGGTATGACGGACGGATCGTTCCCTATGCTCCCCTGTGTTTGGACCCGGCTTCCGTGGTCTTTCACTACGGTCAGGAAATGTTCGAGGGCTTAAAAGCATACAAAACGGCCCAGGGAAAAATCCAGTTATTCCGTCCGGAAATGAATGCTAGACGAACCAACCAAACCAATGACCGCTTGTGCATGCCCCAAATCGATGAAGATCTCTATGTGGATGCCATCAAGGAGTTGGTTGCAGTTGACGCCGACTGGATTCCCGAAAAAGAGGGCACAGCCTTATATATCCGGCCGTTTATCATCGGTACGGAACCTTGCCTTGGTGTTCGAGCATCCAAAAGCTATATGTTTATTGTCATCCTCAGCCCGGTGGGTCCCTACTATAAGGGAGGGCTGGCTCCCACAAAGCTCTATGTGGAGGATCACTTTGTGCGGGCGGCCAAAGGCGGCACCGGAGAGGCCAAATGCGGAGGGAACTATGCCAGCGGCTTGAAAGCTCAGGCCCTTGCCCTGGAAAAAGGCTTCGAACAGATTCTTTGGCTGGACGGAAACGAGAGAAAGTATGTGGAAGAGATCGGCACTTCCAATGCCTTCTTCATCATCGATGATGAAGTGATCACCGCACCTCTGGACGGAACTATCCTTCCGGGCATCACTAGAGACTCGGTCATCCACCTGTTGAAAGACAAAGGGATAAAAATATCGGAGCGAAAAATCACCATCGACGAAGTATTTAATGCGGCTAAATCCGGCAGGCTGACGGAAGTATTCGCATCCGGCACGGCAGCAGTGATTTCCCCTGTAGGAGAATTATCCTACAAGGGAGAAGAAATCGTCATTCACGGAGGAGAAATCGGCCCCATTGCACAGATGCTGTACGACACCCTCTACGGTATCCAAACGGGCCATCATCCGGACCCCTATGGGTGGACCGTAGGAGTAAAATGATGGGGATCAGAACCAGCCGGCCTCTTTCCAGCCTCAGTACTCGATTGGACACCTTGACGATTTTCCGAAACATCCTGTCGGATCCTGTGGTTTCCAAATTAAAAAAACTTCTCTGGCTGGCCAACGAGAGAGAAGATCTTCGTGAGGCCATATCCGCCTACGGGGATTTTGTGGCTTCCCTCTACGAAGTGACGCCCAACCTTTCCGACTACATCGCCAAGATCCTGGTAGAAGACGAAAACTTCTATATCCGGCGGAAGGCTGCGGGTAAACACATTTCTCCTTCTGTTGAGGCGAGTATCCGGGAAGAGATTCTTTTGCTGGAAGAAATCTGCGCCTTGACCTCGGATGCGGTAAAGATCGCCCTGGGTTACGACGGCTTTCTTCCATCCTGGGATAACGCCGGCTACTGTGGCCTTCACGATAAATATGCGGAAAAGCTTTCCAACCTTTCCCAGACAGGTTACGGCGTCTTCGCCAAATATACCACTTTTGTAGTGGAGGATCGCCGATTGGAACCGGTAAAGTACCCGGACCGCCAGAAACTGGAGGAACTCTACGGTTACGAAAGGGAGAAAAATCTGGTGATCCGCAACACCGAAGCCCTTCTCTCCGGAGAAGGGGCCAGCAACGTGCTCCTCTATGGAGATGCCGGCACTGGAAAAAGTTCCACCATTAAGGCCATCGCCAATCGGTACGCATCCAAAGGCCTCAGACTTGTTGAAATCAAAAAGAATCAACTCTATGAGTTGCCCGCCATTATAGAGGAACTTTCGGAGAACCCCCTTAGCTTCATTCTCTTTATTGACGATTTGAGCTTTTCTAAGAACGACGATAACTTCTCGGCCCTAAAGGCCATTCTGGAAGGAAGTGTTTCCGTCTCCGGGGACAACATGGCCATCTATGCCACCAGTAACCGCAGACATCTTCTCAAAGAAACATCTTCCCAAAGGGAGGGAGATGAGATCCATCTCAGCGATACCCTCCAAGAAACCATGAGTCTGGCTGCCCGTTTCGGCTTGACCGTGACCTTCCAAAAGCCGGACAGGGATTCCTATCTGGACATTGTGGATGCCTTGGCCGTTCAGTACGGACTGGTTCCGGAAGGGTCCGATCCTTCCCGGCAGGAAGATCTTCACCGCAAGGCTGAAGCCCATGCCATCCGCACCGGCGGTAGAACGCCCAGAACAGCAAAACAGTTTATCGAACTGCAAAAGATTGGGATTGTTTAGGGTTCTCCAAGACGCCCGACTTTCGGAGGTAGGCCGAAGTGCCTGTCTCTTTTTTTAGGGAAAGATGATATGGATGAAAAGTATGCTTGACATATAATGGACCGATACTGTGCTAACAGCCTGCCTTTTCCCAAGTCCGTCCAGCAGGTGAAAGAAATCAAGAAATTCACAAAAAAACCTTTTTCACTGTAATCCATTTGCCATATAATAACAGCAACACCAATTTTATATAGTGACAAAGAGCATGGTCAGATCATGAAAGCGCCGGTTGAAACGCTGAGGCAGGGATCGCAAGAAGGGGAGAAATCTTTGGTGGAGTTTAGTTGAGGGAGGTTTATATGAGCAAAGCAGAAGAAAACAAATATCATAAAGAACTCAAAGAAATACTGGTATTGCTGGACGACGGCGGTGCCTCCGGAATTGGATCAGAGCCCAACGTCATAGCACAGCACTATTTTTTGGCCTATGTAGATACCAAAGAAGATAAACTCTATGACGGCAAGGGGTTTATTTCTTGGATACCAACGAAGGAAGAAGCCCATAGTCGTAGTTACTTTGCGCGATTTAAGGGTAGCACCATCTATCGGCTAAGGGTTCGAGAGTTGATCGACAAAACCGTTCCTGAAGGGCGACTGCCTTCATTTTACAACCGGTTTCTTGTGGTGGATGTTCTGGCCGAAGGGGAAAGGTACCCGCAGCTGGAGAGCATTTTGGAGGAGTATAGAAGGCCGGTTATCCTCTGCGACGAGAAATTGGGTGAGTTTACCTTGGACAAGGATCTGAGTCTATTTACCGGTTCTATAAGATTTCAAGACCAAGAAATCAGCTTGTTTCTCAATGTAGATGTTGAAGACCAAGGGACTTGGGATCCGGCTCTGGATAATCTCAGGAAAGTAATGGATAGTTTAGAGATCAGAGGCGAGGCTATGGGGAATTTTGCCGCCGAGAAATTGACAGCGCTGGCCAATGAATGGCAAGAAGATAGTGGTGAAAAAGAAGTAGAAACAATCACCCCCGAAGAATTCTCAGAGCGAATATCCATAGCAGAAATCGCCACCGACCATGAAGGAACTTTTTCCATTTACTATAACGATGACGATATGTTTTGGGGACATATTATCATTGTAGAGGGAAATCTGGATTCAGGCCCAAGGGACGCTTATATTGCAGGGTAGCCCGGATATTGAACTTAATAGGGGATAGGATTATGGGAAGAGGACCACTTGCTTGTCACCAGTGTGGCCGAGAGATATATTTTGACGGAATATGCGTTTCGTGCCGGGCTGAAAATGAGCGTAATGAAATACTGAAATTTTCACAGCAAGAAATGGAATGCGATTGGGGCAAACTTCGTAAAGATCGTCCCCGGTAACATACCTAAAACAATTTGCACTACAGGAGGGCAAATAGTATGCAAA
>JBMNVE010000059.1:0-10975 GCA_050946655.1 Anaerovoracaceae bacterium | reverse complement strand
TCCGGGGGATATGAGTCCTTCCTAAAGAATAGGTTGCTGTTGATAAAATAGCAAT
The DNA here is from genome assembly GCA_050946655.1 of Anaerovoracaceae bacterium. Taxonomy (GTDB): domain Bacteria; phylum Bacillota; class Clostridia; order Peptostreptococcales; family Anaerovoracaceae; genus JAXGRD01. The sequence continues at coordinate 10,920 of JBMNVE010000059.1, read as the reverse complement.
GACCTTCAATGGCGATGTGGCGGATCGTCGCCTGCCACTCTTCGTTATCGTTGGTGTTGGGAGAAATATACAGGGTCACACCTTTTTCATATAGGGCTACCCTGGCAAGGGGCATGTAGCTCTCCCAGCAGATCAAACTTGCCGCATTGCCCCATGGGGTATCCACCATCGGGAAAAACCCCTTATTCCCATCTGACCAAACCACTCTTTCCGATCCGGTAGGCTTGAGCTTTCGGTGGACCGAAGCGATGCTCCCGTCAGGGGAGAAGATGATATTGGAGTTGTACAGGCTGGCCGTCGTCTCATCCCGCTGGGAAACCCCGATGCTTACATAGGCCTTGGCCTCCCGTGCAGCCTCCCCCAGAATGTCCGTTTCCGGCCCCGGAACCAAGATGGACTGATCGTAATACCGCTTCCAGTCCTCTCTTCCCTCTTCACCTCGGGCACCCACCACAAAGCCGAAGGTCATGCCAAAGGGATAGCCGGGAACGAAGAGCTCCGGGAAGACGATAAACTCCGCCCCTTCCCTTGCCGCCTCCCGGATAGCCGCTACCGCTTTCTCCACACAGGCCCGCCGGTCAAAGAGGATCGGCTCCTGCTGGACCAATGCAATCTTACAGTTCTTTTGTAAATCTTTCATTCTTCAACTCCTCTATGATAGGCCAGTCCGCAGGGGCCCAATTCAAACTGTCCAACTCCGATACAGGAAGCCAAACCGCCTCCACATGCTCCTTCAGCTTGATTTCCGGCGAGCTGACCGGACAAATAAAGGTGTGCATCGTCAGATGAAAATCCGGATACTGATGCTCCACTGTATAAAAGAATTTCATGTCTTCTTGAGGGATCTGAAGGTCCATTTCCTCTACCAGCTCCCGCCCCAAAGCCTCCTTGGGGGTCTCCCCTTCTTCCAGCTTTCCGCCGGGAAACTCATAGACGAAGGAAAGGTAATCGTACTTTCCCTTGCCCCGCTGAGCACACAGTATTTTTCCTTGATGCACCACGATGGCGCCGGATACTTCCAAAACCTTTCTCCTTTCCTGATACCAAATTATTCGCCGCCCGGGCCGCCCCTCCGCAGGGTCCGGATCCCAATGATGATTCCCGATATCACCAGTAGCGCCGCGGCAAAGAATAAGTATCTGGGGTCGCTTTGCTGAACAACACCGCGGCTGTCATAGACCGCCGTATTTGCCTCGAGTTTTGCAAGTTCATCCTCGGGCATCTTGAGTTCTTCCTTCTGCTCCTTGTCTCTTTCCAGTTCCTTCTCGACTTCCTCCGGCTCTTTGGGAAGAGGGTTTTCCTTGATGATGGTCATCTTGACGGTTTTTAAGTTTTGCACTTTCTTTTCCCTCTTCTCCTGGCCGGTGACCAGATAAGACTCGATTCGATCTGTGGAGAATATTTTCATTCCATTGGCATCCGATGTGGGGATCATAGTCAATTTCCCTTCTTCATTAGTAGCATAGACAAGAGTGTCCAGGCCTTTCATTTTTTCTTCCACCGGAATCTGGACGTTCACTTCCTTTGTGGGCTGGATGACCTTTGTTCCCGAGTAGAACTCGATTACGTACACTGTTCGCTCTTTTTCTTTATCGGAAAGTTTTTTTACGGAGTTTTTGTATATCTGTGTTTTCTTATCCATCCGACGCACAAACATCTGCGCGTTTGCGGGAAAGGCATCATAGGGTGCGATGACCGTCACACCCGTCGCCTTGTCCCTAAAGGTCACATAGGGATCCGATACCTTGCTGCTTTTGGCACGGATAATGGCATTATCCAACTCTATGACTTCCGCATCCACTTCTTGCTGAGGTGTGAATTTCCCCATGGCTTCCGCCTCGTCGATTTCCGCTTTCAGAGCTTCCACTTCGTCTTTCCCGTATTGACCATGTTCGGTCCCAACATTATCCTTCACACTTTCATAGAATTCCTTGGCTTCCCGAATCTTTGCCTTCAACTTGGACATGTCCGCCTCAACAGGCTTCTCGATCATGGCTTTTCTCAGAGCTTCCCGAAGGGCGGCAGCCTTCTCTTCCTGGATGGCATTGGATGGCGACTGAAGTTGATACTTGGCTCCACTTGGGGCAGCATCGATCTCGGCTTGCATTGAGGGGATCAAATCCCGCAATGCTTCTACATTTGCCCTGTCGTACCTCCCCTTTTCCAGGTCTGCTTCCGTGACCGAGTTTAAAAAAGCATTGGCTTCCGCTACGGCCTCATTCCAAATGCTCAGGTCGGCATAGGTTTGGACAGTGAAGCGCATGGGTACCAGTTCCAGTGTTGTTCCTTCTGCTGTTTCGTTCCTTCCCGCAACGAATTTATATTCCTCATATTTAAAAGCATCATATCTTGCCTGTTCTTCCGGGGTTAACTCATGCTGCAGATATCCAGTGTTATCCTCTGCAAGGACCATGGTGATGCCGTTTCTGGCAGTCATTCCCCTAAGGAATCCGAATTCATAAAAACAGCCCGGCTCTAAGGTGAACCCTTCTATTGGGATGATCCAGCATGTTCTTTCACCCGAAGGGTCAATTTGATCACCTCTTATTGGAGTCCCTGTATATCCTCCGATGTTAATATACGCTCCATCCTTCCAAGCGATGAGGAAGGTTTTTCCCGGGGTGGGATTCCTGTCCGTCATGGCATAAAAAGTATAGCCTGAGCCATCTGGATTTGATGCAGCAATATAGTCGATCCCCGTATAGCTTGCTACATACTGTACCACCGGCCCGCTGTTATCATACCTGCTGTTGAGCCAGGCTTGACCACTTCCCGTATCCACAAGGTAACCCCTGGGCGTGTAGGGATTGTTTCCCGGTCCCGTGGTTCCGAATTTCCAGATCACCGCAGAAGCCGGAACGGCCGTTGCCATCACAAGCAGGATCGCAAACAGCAGTGTTATTGTTTTTTTCGCCAATTCCCTTTTCAACTCTTCCTCCACTTATGTTATGATTATTCTACCATCAATCACCGAAAAAGGAGCACCCTTTCATGAAATATACGAAATATTTTGCCTTGCTTATGATTATTCTTCTCCTCTTTCTCCCCTTGCCGGTCCTGGGGGAAGATCAGCCACCGGACAGCAAAGGTCCGGGAGATGGAAGCGGAGGCGGAGCAGGCAAAGTCATCCGCCTGACCTTAGTCAAAGCTTATCCTTCAGATAAGGCTGACCGGGTGCCTTTAGATGTGATCATCCAGTTGAATTTCAATAAAAACGTCAGCAACGTTTCTGTTCTTCCCGACAATCAGAAATCCTTTCATTTGACTTCATCTTCCGGCGAAGTGGTCCCAATCACCCTTTACTTTCCCGATGACCAAATCCAAAGGGAATACAAGCGAGAAGTGGTCATCAAACCGGAGAAACCACTTGCGCCCAATACAGATTATCGCATTGCGGTAGACCGGTCTGTAAAGGCGAAGAACGGCACCTATATCGACAACGCCCACATCGTCACCTTTACCACCGGGACTCAGTCCACAGGAGAGGAGAATGCCATGCTGCTGGCATTGGGCGACAACGTCCACACCTTTAACTCCGATTTGCCGGAAACTGACCAGTCCCGACCTCTATCCAAGGAAGAACTTCTGGAAGGTCCCCCGGACGAAGGTCTTCCCACCCAGGTCTTAGTCATCATCATGGTGGCCGTCATTGCTCTGCTTGCCATCGGTTTTACCCTTCTGGTTCTGCAAAAGCGCCGCAAGGAAAGGTGATCATCCTAAAAATACTAGTACAAGAACCGAATGCGTCGCATGATGAATTTCTTCAGGGGACTCATTTTTTGATATATCCCAATCGCCAGTTCCTCCGTATACACAAGGACTTCTCCATGCTCCTGAGGCCTTAATCCCTCTTTGCTGAATCTGGCCTTATACACCAAATCCAATATCTCTTCATATCCCTTTGATGTCATCCCATCGTATTTTTCTCCAGCACCCTTTATGGCACCTACGGCATTCTTTCGGATTTCCAATCCGCCAAATTTCATCAGGCTACCTATATATTTATACATTTCCCCAACAGAGCTTCTGCCTTCCTGAGCAAATAAAGTCTTCCGCTTTCGCAGACGGTACCTGCCGATGGCCTGGAATCCGGTGATGACGGCCAAAAGGGCCAGCAAGGTGGGGAGCAGGATCTTCAGTACATCCACCAAGGGATTTTTGGGAGCTGCACCGGATTCTTCCTCTCCCGGGACCTGGACATCTATCTCATCCGGATAAGTTTTCTGGTCGATCTCTTTTTCTTTATCCGCATCTTCTTTAGAGTCTACGGCCTCCTTCTCAACATTGTAATATCCCGGAATTACTTCTATGGGCTGCCAACCTATGTTATCCACGTATATTTCTACCCAGGCATGGTTTAAAGAGTCGGGAACATCCAAATCCAAATTATTCATATCTTCAAAGAAAAGCATATACTCCTTGGAGAGATAATAGCCTTCCACATACCTGGCCGGAATTCCCGCTTCACGGAGGTAGAGGGTGGCTACTGTAGCAAAGTGCATATCGTTTCCCGTCCTGCTTTTGTTCACAAAATATGCCAGTTCATCCTTCCCTTTTGGTGCACCTTTGTAAGCAGGGTCGTACTCATAATTCTTGGTAAATACCTCCCTTAAGAAGAAAATGGCAAAGTCGGCCGTCTTGCCCCTTACCTTATCCACCCCCAGGGTTTCCAGATTCTTCTGTTCAGACTTAGGCACATCCAGGTACGTATCGTAGACGAATTTACGATACACCTTTTCGGCTTCAGAGAATGAGGCAAACGCTTGGGCATCCGATACCCCGGCCACCCAAGCCTCTGCATTGGCACTGTTATATTCACCCAAGGACGGGACAAATACCTTGTATTGGTATTTTTTCTTTCCCAAGAGCCCTCTGCTCCTGATGGTCGTATCCTTAGAGTAGTTGGCCTTCTCCGGTGAAAGGTCACCTACGGTAGCTACCTCGTAGGGGGTGTACATATATTTCCTGCTGGCTTTGAGAACCTCCACTTCCACATTGGCAAATTCAAACTCCGGATCCATACGAAAGAGGTTGTTCATCTGGGCTTGAGGGCGTATCCCCCGGTCATCAAGCCACTTGGATATCCCAATATAGGGCTTTCCGTAGGCACCGGATTTTTCTTCTTGCCACCTTTGCTCTTTGTAGCTAGAGCCCACAAAACCGCGAAGGTGAATCACAGTTGGTTTTTCCAGTTTCAGTTTCAGCACAGGCTCTTCCGTATATTGGATGCTTTGGGTCTTTGTCAGATCTCCCTCGGCTAGCCCGGCTATTCCGTTCCCCCCATATCGAAGCATTTCTTCTCCCGATATCAAGGCTTCTCTGGCCTGCTGTATCCCTTCTCCCGGAGTGTATCCGGCTACGGGGAAAACCAGAGCATAGACCAGGAAGATCAGCACCAATGGAGCTAGAATAAGTAGGGGCAAGAGCCTCCCTTGCTTTCTCACCTTATCCAAGCTGTGGATAAATAACCAAATCATAGCGGAGATCAGTAAGAAAAATGGAAGCAGCGCGGGAGTGCCTTTCAGCAAAAGTGCTGCAACTAGAGGGGTCATCAGAAAGAAAAAGGCAACCCCGGGTTCTTTCCTCTCTACACTATGGGCGATGGCAGCGGCGATCAGCATGATGAGTGGCACCAAAAACATGGCCGCCTGAGCAGCCTTGCTGCTTTCCCCTCCCACGATTTCAAAGGGGACATACCCTCCATGGCTCTCCTCATTGACCCGCTCAAGGAGAGCATTGACTACCACCATCATTCCGTTCCACATGCTCTTGTGGAAAACGATCCCGTATACCGCAACAATAGCCGGGGTATAAAACATCACATATTTTCCTGCTGCGGGCCATTTCACAAGAAAGTACATCAATACCGGCAAGGTCACGACCAGGCACAATGTCAGGATATTTCCCATGGGATTCCGGAACATAGAAAAAAGGGTAGCAAAGAATCCTAAAGATAACAGAACGCATAACAAGATCTCCGGTAAAGCCGTTCCGGTTTTTTCAACTTCCGATTTCCGGATATTGACTACGGTACTCATCTGTCTTCTCCCTTTATCTCCATCAATTGCACCGGCTGGACCATTCGAATTTCGTGCATTTTTTCCGGATTTGGCTTAGAGGTAATATAAATCAAGGTAGAATGCGGACTGATATAGTTTTCTAAAATGTAGTGCTCCACGGCAAGAGTTGGCTCTTCATAAGAAAAGGATGTAAGAAGATCCGCCATAACGTATTCCAGGTCCTCAAAGGTATCTAGGCCTCTCACATGGAACAGACTTTCACCTCCGTCGTACCAAGCGATGTTGTGGTTGATCCCTTCCTCCAGAAGGGATCGAGAAAGAGAAAAGAAGGTCTCCACGCTCTTGTTCATCAAAGGTTCTTCATCTCTCACCAGTTCGATCAGCAGGAAGACCGAGTAATTCAGGGGAAGGCTGAACTCTCGCACAATGGGTTTATCCAGCTTGGATGAAAGTTTCCAGTGGATCTTTCTCACCTCATCCCCGGGAACGTATTCTTTAAGAGAAAAAATCTCGCTGACATCAAATCCGCTCTTCTCCGTCGAGTACTTGACGCCTTCTCCCAGGGTCTCTACCGACTTATCTATGCCTGTTTCCACAGAGGAGAGGCTGGGATAAACTACCGTGGCCTTATCCCCGGGGGGAGAGACTTTAAATGCAAACAACCCCAACACATCCAACACTCGGATCTTGTCCACGCTGAACAGGGTCGCTCCACAGGCAGGGCTATTGATCTCCAAAATCAGTCTCTCACTTTGCTTTCCGCCAATGGATGCCCGTATCCGCTGGCTACCACTGGAATAAGTCAGTTGATTCAGCCAAGAAATTTCCATGACTACCCTTGCAATGGGGAAGAAAGATCCATTGGTCAAATGGCAATAGAATACGGTTTCTCCTCCTCTCTCCATGGATATGGGCAGGTCAACCTGTATCTTTAGACCTCCTTTGGAAAGAAACAGCAGAGAGAAGGACAGTACGGGCAAAACAATAATTACCAACAACAGCAACAGCGTATGGTAGGTATTGGTCAAAACAAATATCAAGACGCCCAAAAGGAACAATATAAAGTATATGATCCTGTTGCGTATCATTATTTATCTCCCGATAATAACGGAGCTTGTATGGTACTAAGGGTTTCTCGTAGAATGTCGGCTTCCGTTTCTTTTCGGATTCTGGCTTTTGCTGTCAAAACAATTCGATGAGCACATACATCGACAAAGATATCACTGATATCTTCGGGGATCACATAATCTCTCCCGTTAACGAAGGCATGGGCTCTGGCCAGTTGCACAAGGGCGATGACTGCTCTGGGACTGACCCCCTGCTCCACTACTTCAATATTTCTCGTAGCCGCACATAGCTCCGACGCATATCGGATCACATCGTCTTCGGCGTGGACTTTGGATACAGCTTCTTTCATCTCCAGGATCTCTTGGGTTTCCACCACAGGCACAACGGCGTTAAGGGGGTTCCTTCCCTGTCGCTGCTTGATGATATCCACCTGGCTGTCGATGTCCGGATAGCCCATGCTCAGCTTGACCATGAATCTATCCAACTGGGAATCGGGAAGTTTTTGAGTTCCGGCACTGCCCAAGGAATTTTGTGTGGCAATGCAAATGAACGGCTCCGGTGTTTTATGGGTGATGCCGTCCACGGTCATCCCGTGTTCCTCCATGACCTCCAGTAGCGCCGCTTGGGTCTTTGCCGATGTCCTGTTGATCTCGTCTGCCAAGAATAGGTTACACAATGCCGCGCCCTCTTTATACTCAAATGTATCCTTGCTCTTATTGTATATGCTGAATCCGGTGATATCGCTGGCCATAGTGTCCGGCGTGAACTGGATCCGTTTGTAGTCCAGGACCATTGCCTTTGAAAAGGAGAGTGCCAGTTGGGTCTTTCCCACTCCGGGCACATCTTCCAACAAGATATGTCCTCCGGCAAGGATGACCATCAAAACCTTTTCAATCACATCATCTTTTCCTACGATGACCTTCTTCACTTCATCCACAATGGCCTTTACAACTTCACGCATTTTCTTCTCCTTACTCAACGAAGTACTCATCAGTTACAATGAGCATTTTACCCCTTTGCTCCGGAAATAACAAACCATTTTTGTATTCCTCGTGATTTCTCAAGGAATACCCTTGAATTATCCTGAAAAAAAAGATAAAATCGATTTGTAAAAAATCATTATTTTTCAGTTTGAATAACGAATGGATAGAGAAAGGGAGGAACTAAAGTTGCAATCTATAAGAAAAAGGTCCTTTAAAAGGATCTCTACAGCGGTTCTGGCAATCTTGCTGGTTCTGGCTTTATTGCCGGCAACAGCAGATGCAAGAGTAAACCCGTTTAAGGAGGCTCCATCGGGAGGTGGCGGCACAGGTGGCGGAGTGAATGAAGCCTTCCCAAGAGGTTTTGGCATTGATCTCAACGGGAAAGAGCCGGGAGGGCTCACTTGGCTCTCCAGCCAATACGATAATCACAATTGGTGTGCCATCTTTACCGGCATCACCAACGGTCATCAGGAAAAGATTCCTGTAGTAGACGAAAACGGCGACCCCATCATCTACTATATGAATGCCTATGTAGACAGAAACCCGGGCAATATCGCCGGCAATACGGCAGAGAATCCGGAGCCCTTTATCATCCTGTACAAGGATGGCGAGCGGGTTTCCTTAGCCGGAAATATAGTCGACAATGGTGCAGAGGTCCAGAAGGTGGGCGCACCCATCAGAGGCGGGGCGGACAGAGCCGGGAACACATTTGACCCTTCAGGACAAGGGCCGGGAGGGTTCCCCGGGACTGTTAACAGGTGGACTGTCCCCATGACATTAACTTTTGAACCGGGGCACACCTATGAGTTCGCCTTTGCCCAGGGCTTTATCTGTAACAACGGTGTAGTTAATATGATCAGCGAGGACGGTACAGGTTACTACCAAAGAATTTCCGACGATCCTGCAGACCCTGAGAGAATCTACTACGAGGCAAATAAGTATAAGGAGTCCCAGTACAGGGAATACCTCTATCAGACCTATATACCCAACACGCCACCGGAAAAACCCGGACAAACAGCGGTGTACATGGATGAAGCACACAAGAATCCTACCGTAGGGACGATGCATCCCATGCGCTTTACACTGAAGACGGAGCCCATCATCCCCGTGACCAGTGTATCGCTGTCTAAAACGGAAACTGTCATTCCTGAAGGCAGCACCGAAAAATTAAATGCAACCTTAGCACCGGAAGACGCAACGGTAAAGAAGGTCCTCTGGTCCTCTTCAGATGAGAATGTAGCTACCGTAGGGGAGGATGGTACGGTCACCGCTGTTTCTCCGGGGAAGGCGACCATTACAGCCACCTCAAAGAACGGCGGATTCACCGCTGAATGTGCAGTCACCGTGCCCGGATTCGTTCTTACTTCTACAGTTACAAGCTTATTTGTAGGAGATACAGCCACGGTAGCTGCTGACTACTTTGGGCCCGAGACAGATTTGGTATGGTCTTCCAGCAACAGTGCAATAGCCAGCGTAGGGAATCCAACCAACGCCACAGTGAAATCCGCGGACAAGAAAACTACGGCCGAGATCACGGGAAATTCGGTTGGAACTGCAACAATTGCTGTAGAAACAAAGGACGGCAAGCTAGTTAAAACCTTCCAGGTAAAAGTGAACCCTGTGGCCGTTACCGGTGTATCCTTGGACAAAGCTGATGCTACGGTTCCTATGGGATCTACTGAGGTGCTGAAAGCCACAGTAAGTCCGGCGAATGCCACAGATAAGACTGTCAAATGGACATCCTCCGATGAGAAGGTGGCTACCGTAGCTGCGGACGGCACAGTAAAGGCTATCGCTCCGGGGAAGGCGACCATTACAGCCACCACGACTGATGGGGAATTTACAGATCAGTGCAACGTTACCGTACCGGGGCTCGTCCTTACCTCAACAGTTGATAGTCTGTTTGTAGGAGAAACCTCTTCTGCATCTGCAGACTACTTTGGCCCTGAGACGGACTTGGTATGGTCCTCCGGCAATAGCGCCGTAGCCAGCGTAGGAAACCCAACCAATGCTAGTGTAAAATCTGCAGATAAGCAGACTACGGCCGAGATCACCGGAAACTCGGTTGGAACAGCAACCATTTTTATAGCAACTAAGGATGGTAAAATAATCAATTCCTTCCAAGTGAAAGTGAACCCTGTGGCCGTTACCGGTGTGTCCCTGGACAAAGCTGATGCTACGGTTCCTGTGGGATCTACTGAGGAACTGAAAGCAACAGTGACCCCAGAAAATGCAGAGAACAAAGGTGTTACATGGTCATCCTCCGATGAGAAGGTAGCTACCGTAGCTGCGGACGGCACAGTAACCGCTATCGCTCCGGGGAAGGCGACCATTACAGTGACCACAAAGGACGGTGGCCACACCGATGAATGTGTCATCACTGTCCCCGGCCTGTTGATCACTTCCAAGATCACCAAGATGAAAGTAGGAGATACCGCTACAGCGACCGCCGATTATTTCGGACCTGAAACGCAGCTGTTCTGGACTTCCAGCGATAAGAAGGTCGTCGATATCACTAAGCCTACCAATGCCGGTGTAAGATCCGCCGACATTGCCACTACCGCCCAGCTCACCGCAAAAGGTGTGGGCACCGCAACAATCTCGGTGGAAACAGCAGACGGCGAAATGGTGGCGGAATTCCAGGTCACCGTAGAGCCTAAAGCAATCACACCAAAGCCACCGGTTGATACCACTCCTGATGGAGGAACAACTAAGCCCGGGGCTGCAGGAACTGTCACCAAAACGGCTACTAAGGGAACCACTCCCAAGACAGGCGACAACAGCCTGATGGCCAGCGGCCTGATGCTATTGGTAGCGGCAGGCGCTACAGGAGCGGGAGCATTGAGACG
>JBMNVE010000058.1:0-11398 GCA_050946655.1 Anaerovoracaceae bacterium | reverse complement strand
GCTTGCATACAACGGCTTCAGGAGAGAAATGGTACAGAGTGTACACCAGTAGCAAGAACGGATATATCCTGGCCAAGGATGTGAAGTTGACAACTCCGCCGGCACCGCCCAAGGATACCTATACAGGTTATTCGCCTAAAAAGCAAGGGGTCACTCTAGTCGACATGAATGTGCGCAGTGCTCCATCGTCCAGTGCCAGCAGGATCGGCAGTTTCAAGAAGGATACCACATTGAAGCTGGATGGCTTGCATACAACGGCTTCAGGAGAGAAATGGTACAGAGTGTACACCAGTAGCAAGAACGGATATATCCTGGCCAAGGATGTGAAGTTGACAACTCCGCCGGCACCGCCCAAGGATACCTATACAGGCTATTCTCCTAAAAAGGAAGGGATTACCCTAGCCGATATGAATGTTCTATCTGGGCCATATACCAGTGCGGGCAGGGTCGGCAGTTTCAAGAAGGATACCACGTTGAAGCTGGATGGCTTACATATAACAGCTTCAGGAGAGAAGTGGTATAGGGTTTATACTAACAGCAAGTATGGATATATTCCAGCCAGTAAGATACGTTTAGCAACCGGATCCGGCCTCAGCCTTTCTTCAAACGTCAGCAAGCCCGGAACGATCCAAAAAGGATCATCCTTCGTTCTTCGCGGGTCTATCAACTCCAAGTATAGAATGAACAACGTGGTCATTGGTGTGAAATCCTCTTCAGGGACTTGGATCAGCGGGAAGTACGTTTCTGTGAACCCCAATGCCACATCATACGATATCGCAAGGGTAGATGCGGCGATAAAGTTTGGCACTCTGGCAGAAGGGAGCTACTATTACTGCATCTATGCCAAGGATGTAAACGGCTATAGCAAAACCTTGCTGAACCATTCTTTCAGCGTGAAGGGTACTACACCGCCAACTCTTATCACAGGGGAAATGGGGACGACACTATCCTATAAGACTTCGGTGATAACGAGCATTGGGAAGCAGCCCTATTCCGGACCGTGCGGCATTTACGCCATGGCATACTGTAGAGGCATTTTGGACGGGAGCTTCACAAAAGGCGTATATGGAAGCATTCATAAGAGGATCATTGGAGAGTATGGAAACGGCACCAACTATGCTCATTGGTGGAAGGCGGGTGGGAGCAACATCTACCATACTACCAATTCAAGCTGTTATCGAGAAGTATATAAACAAATCAACATGGGAAAGCCGTGCATTATCCTTGTCCGAAACGGCTACACAGGTAACACCCATTATGTGACTGTCATCGGCTATACAAAGGGGACGACCGCTTCCAACGTGAACTTGGGCAGGCTCATTGCCATCGATCCGGCATACGGAGTCGTGAAGTACTTGGGCAACATGCGTTACTACGATCACCCCGATGCACAGATGATCAAATTTTAAAATGCAATGAACAAAGGCAAGGCGGCTCTTACGGGGGCCGCTTCTTTATGGCCGGGATAAGCTAGATCAGGCTATACCCTCGTTTCAATTTATGATATAATATGGCAGACAAATTATTTTTGGAATAAAGGAGAAGTCTATGGAGCCCAAATACAAGCGAGTGGTACTAAAAATCAGCGGGGAGGCTTTAGCCGGCGAAACGAAATTCGGAATCAATGAAGAAATCTTAGGGAATATTGCAGAACAAGTAAAGGAAGTCTATGAGCTGGGGGTGCAAATCGCCATCGTCGTGGGAGGAGGCAACTTCTGGAGAGGCAGGACCAGCAAGAGTATGGACAGAGCTACGGCAGACTATATCGGGATGCTGGCGACGGTGATGAACGCTATGGCCCTGCAGGACGCCTTCGAAGCAATTGGGATCCCCACTCGGGTCCAGACAGCCATCGAGATGAAGGAAGTTGCAGAACCATATATCCGCAGAAAGGCTGTCCACCATCTGGATAACCAAAAGGTCGTCATCTTTGGAGCAGGGACGGGAAATCCCTTCTTCTCTACTGATACCACGGCAGCCCTCAGGGCGGTGGAAATCGATGCGGATGTGATCTTGTTGGCCAAGAAGATAGATGCTGTTTACTCCGACGATCCTGAGAAGAATCCCAACGCAGAGAAATACGACAAACTCACCCATCGGGACGTTTTGGAGAAGAATCTGAAGGTCATGGACTCCACCGCGGCATCCCTGTGCAGGGACAACAGCACGAAGATCCATGTCTTTGGAATAGCGGAAGACGGAAATGTTATGAAAGCCGTTTGTGGCGAAAAAATAGGCACAATTATTACATAGGAGGTAAGGTCATGAGTGATATGATACAAGCGAATCTTGAAGAAAAGATCGGAAAAAGTTTAGAAAGTCTCAAAGCAGATTTGAACACCGTCAGGGCAGGTAGAGCCAATCCGGCTTTACTTGACAGGATCGAGGTTGACTACTATGGAACACCCACACCCCTGAAACAGCTTGCCAATATTTCCTGTCCCGATCCCAGAACCATTATGATCACCCCCTTTGATCCAAAGGCGGTGAAGGAGATCGAACACTCTATACAGGCTGCCAATCTGGGGATAAATCCCTCCAACGACGGCAAGGTGGTGCGGTTGGCCATCCCCCAGGTCACAGAAGAGAGAAGAAAAGAACTGACCAAGCAAGTAAAAGCAATGGGTGAGGATACCAAGATTTCCATTCGGAACCTGAGAAGACATGCCAATGATGAAATCAAAAAGGAAGAAAAGGCCGGAGAGTTGACGGAGGACGACGCCAGAGAAGATATGGATGATGTCCAAAAGGCAGTAGATCAAGCCATCAAAGATATCGACGATATCGTAGCAGCTAAAGACAAGGAAATCATGGAAGTATAGCGCCTATGCAAAATAAGGACAGTATTCCCGCCCACGTTGCCATCATTATGGATGGCAACGGGCGGTGGGCGAAAAAGAGAAAACTGCCGCGAGTCATGGGGCATAATGCCGGCATGAAGGCCATGAAGCAGATCGTCAAAAAGGCATCCGTGTTGGGAATAAGATATCTAACCGTTTACGCATTTTCTACCGAGAACTGGAAGCGCTCAAAGGAAGAAGTGGACGGTATTTTTAAATTATTGGTTCAATACGTGGACAGCGAACTGGCCGAGCTCCACCGGAACAATGTGAAGGTGAACGTTTTGGGAGACTATACCGCTCTTCCCCATAAGGCGGTGGAAAGGCTGGAGAAGTCCATGGCCACCACGGCCGGCAATGACGGTTTGCAGTTCAACATCGCTTTGAATTACGGTAGCAGAATGGAGTTGGTTCGGGCGGTCCGAGCAATTGGCGAAGGAATAAAGGCCGGAAGTCTTCTTCCTGAAGAGGTTGACGAGAATATGATTATCGACAATCTAAACACCGGAAGGCAGGGGATACCGGATCCTGACTTGCTCATCAGAACCAGCGGAGAACAGCGGATTTCCAACTTCTTGCTGTGGCAGCTGGCCTATAGCGAGATTGTCTTCAACGACCTTTTGTGGCCGGATTATACTCCTGAGGCATTTGAGGAGGACATCAAGATCTATAGCCGGAGAGAAAGGCGATTTGGGGGGAGGCAGGAATGAAGACGAGGATTTTATCGGGCTTGATCATGGTCCCCTTCTTGGTGGTGTTCTATTTCGGCGGATGGGTTCTGGCTGTAGCCTGCTTTCTGGTGGGCACGGTAGGTGTCTACGAATTCTATAAAGGATTTCGCAACATGGGGATACGTCCATGCTATCCCATAGGAGCGGCATCAGCGGTCTTTCTATATGCCATCTACTTGATGGGAGGCGGAGAGGAATTGTACTTGCTGTGGATATTTCTTACCGTGCTGGCTTGCCTACTCTATCTATTTAAGATCGAGGAAAGAAAGCCGGAAGATGCCATGGCGACCATCACGGGGATTTTTTACGTGGTGTTTTTCTCCTTCCATGTGATGCGGACGGAAGGGACGGGAGACACAGGCATCCTGATCTGGCTCATTGTATTTTCCGCTTTCGGAACGGATATTATGGCCTACTTTACGGGGATGGCTTTGGGCAAGCACAAGTTGTGCCCAAAGATCAGCCCAAAGAAAACCATCGAGGGAGCCGTGGGCGGCGTCTTGGGCAGCGTGATCATCTGCGGTGCCTTCGGATATTTCTTCGCCCATGAATATTGGATCCATGCCCTGATCATCGGAGGGTTGGGGGGTGTTTTCTCCCAGCTGGGAGATTTGACCGCATCCATATTCAAACGAAAAATGGACATCAAGGATTACGGGAACCTGATCCCCGGCCACGGAGGAGTGTTGGACAGATTTGACAGCGTCCTCTTCACGGCACCTTTGGTGTATTACTATATACAGCTGATCATTCGTTAGGAGGAACAATGAAAAAGATAGTTTTACTGGGAAGCACCGGTTCCATCGGGACCCAGACCTTGGAAGTGATCCAACAGAATAAGGATAAGTTTGCCGTTTCGGCACTGACCTGCGGCAGCAACGTGGAGTTGTTGGCAGAGCAGATCAAAAGATTTCAGCCGGAAATCGTATCGGTTTTGGAAGAAAAGGATGCCCAAGCCTTGCAGGAGCGCTTTCCAAAGATGGAAATCCTGTGGGGGGAAGAAGGATTAACTGCTGCGGTAGAAGGACCGGGGGATATGGTAGTCAACGGCCTTGTGGGAATCAGAGGGCTGATCCCTACATTGACAGCCATTGCAGCGGGCAAGGACATCGCCCTTGCCAACAAGGAGACTTTGGTCACCGGGGGAGAATTGGTGACCAAGGCAGCAGCGGAAAAGGGCGTTCGCATCCTCCCGTTGGACAGCGAACATAGCGCCATCTTTCAGTGTTTGCAGGGGGAAGAGAAGAAAGCCCTGAGCCGGATTTTTCTCACCGCCTCAGGAGGACCTTTCCGCAATTATGCTTCGGAAGCCCTGGAGCATGTAAAGTTGGAACAGGCACTGCGCCATCCGAAGTGGAAAATGGGAAAGAAAATCACGGTGGACTCTGCGACCTTGATGAATAAAGGACTGGAGGTCATAGAAGCCAGATGGCTGTTCGATGTTCCCCTGTCCCAGATCGAAGTCCTTGTACACCCTCAGAGCATCATCCATTCCATGGTAGAATTCCAGGACGGTTGCGTGATGGCACAGCTGGGGGCTCCGGATATGCGGATCCCCATCGCCTATGCACTTCACTATCCCCATAGGGAATACAACAGCTTTGACAAATTGAACTTCCTGCGGGAAGGGGCCAATTTGACCTTTGAACAGGCGGATGATCGCAAGTTCCGTGCACTGAAGCTAGCCTATGAAGCCGGAAAGAAAGGGGGGACATACCCGGTTGTCCTCAACGGGGCCAACGAGATGCTGGTAAAGCTGTTCCTGGAAAAGAAAATCAAGTTTACTGACATCGGCAAGGGTCTGGAGCGGATCATGGACTTCCACGTTCCCAAATACGACCTGGGGCCGGAAGATATTTTGGAAGCAGACGGAGAGGCAAGAAGAGATGCCTTGGATCTGTTCGGAGGAGTAAAGTGACCATAATATATGCCATACTCATGTTTTGCGTGCTCATCTTCGTCCATGAACTGGGCCACTTTTTAGCGGCCAAGGCCAGCGGCGTGAAGGTCAATCAATTCGCCTTAGGCATGGGGCCTCCCTTGCTGAAATTCGGCAAGGGGGAAACGGAGTACTCCCTGAGACTCTTTCCCATCGGCGGATACTGTGCCATGGAAGGGGAAGATGAGGAGTCGGATGACAGCAGAGCATTTAACAATAAGCCGGCCTGGAAAAAGACCATCATTGTAGTTGCCGGTTCCTTTATGAACCTGCTTCTCGCCGTCATCCTCATGACCATCGTGGTATATCACATCGGGACAGCCACCACTACCGTGGCCAGTCTAGTAAAGGACAGCCCGGCCATAGAAGCCGGGATCATGGAGGGGGACAAGATCCTAAGGATCGATGGCCATCGGATCAAGGAATGGAACGATGTTGCCGGCGCGGTGGGATCCGCCTCGTCAGGCAAGGTGGATCTGGTGGTGGAGAGAAACGGTAAGGAAGTGGAACTGACTTCTTCCCTGATGAAAAAGGATGGGAGAATGATGATCGGTATAACCCCCACTTTGGAAAAAAATGTGGGCGGTGCCTTGCGGGACGGACCCAAGGCTACATGGAACATGACAAAGAGCATGTACGACATTCTGAAACAGCTGTTCACCGGACAGGTCTCCGCCAAGGAGCTTACCGGGCCGGTGGGGATCATCTACATGGTGGGGGAGACCAGCAAGGCAGGGATGATCAACTTCTTCTACCTCATGGCGCTGATCAGCCTCAACCTGGCCATCATCAATATGCTCCCTCTGCCTGCATTGGACGGGGGAAGGCTACTCTTCATTATCGTAAGAAAGTTCACCGGAAAAGCCATCACCGATGAGATGGAGGGGAAGATACAAACTGTAGGTCTACTGCTTCTCTTCGCACTGATGATCTACGTGACCTGGAACGATATCCTGCGTTTCATCGTTCCCATATTTCAGTAGGGGGATAAATGAGTAAGAAAGTCATGTGCGGCGGCGTTGCCATCGGCGGCGGAGCACCGGTCTCCGTACAATCCATGCTCAATGTGGATACAAGGGATGTGGCTGCCGCAGTGAAACAGATCAAGGAATTGGAGGCGGCAGGCTGTGACCTGGTGAGGCTGGCCGTTCCAAGCAGTGAAGGAGCGGAAGCCTTTGGAGAGATCCGAAAGCGGGTCAGCCTTCCTTTGATTGCGGATATCCACTTCGATTACCGTCTTGCGGTAAAAGCCATCCGGATGGGTGCGGATAAAGTGCGGATCAATCCGGGGAATATCGGATCAGCAGAAAATGTCCGGGCAGTGGTGGATGCGGCAAAGGAGAGAAAGATCCCCATTCGCATCGGGGTCAATGCCGGCTCCCTGGAGAAAGATATTCT
Source organism: Anaerovoracaceae bacterium (assembly GCA_050946655.1). Taxonomy (GTDB): domain Bacteria; phylum Bacillota; class Clostridia; order Peptostreptococcales; family Anaerovoracaceae; genus JAXGRD01. The sequence continues at coordinate 4,490 of JBMNVE010000058.1, read as the reverse complement.
GGCAAAGTACGGTGGCGTCTCCAGTGAAGGCTTGGTTGAAAGCGCCCTGCGCAACATTGCTCTCTTGGAGGAAATGGACTTTGAGGACATGGTGATCTCCCTGAAATCTTCCCATGTAAAGATGAACCATGAAGCGTATCTGGCCATGGCAAAAAAGACGGATTACCCCCTTCACATCGGTGTGACGGAAGCCGGGACGCCGGAGTGGGGCAAGATCAAATCCGCTGTGGGCATCGGTGCCCTGCTTCTTGCCGGGGTGGGAGACACCCTCCGGGTTTCCTTGACAGGAGATCCGGTGGAGGAAGTCTTGGTAGGCAGGAAGATCCTGGCCTGCGCCGGGATGAGACAGGAGCCCATCAACATGGTGTCCTGCCCTACCTGCGGAAGGACGGGGGTGGATCTGGAAACCATTGCCGCAAGGATCGAAAAGGAACTGATTCCCATGGGAAGAAAAAGGCAGATGGCGGGCCTGCCCGGGATCACCGTTGCGGTGATGGGGTGTGAGGTCAACGGCCCGGGAGAAGCTGCCGGTGCCGATGTTGGAGTGGCCTGTGGTAAGGGCAAGGGGGTACTCTTTGCCAAAGGTAAGCCGATAAAGACGGTAGAAGAAAAAGACATCATCCGGGAGCTGATCCGGTTGGTGGATGAACTGTAGAGAAAGACGGGCATGAAGAACTTATTTGATTCGTTTTTAAAAGATAATTACGCATATGATATTACCAAAGCCACTTTGGAGGAGGACACGGGGATCCTCACTTTGGAAACTAGGATCAACTTTGTCCTACCCTATGAGGGCCTGATTCGGACAAAGGAGGCGATCAAAGACGCCATCGGCGGGATCCGGGACGTAAAGTTCCAATTCTCCTATGAGCACATGGTTCCGGGGGAAGAAGAGATCATCGAAACCTTCATGGATTACATGGTGGCAGGTGCCGATAAGAAATGCGGAGCCTTTGCAAGGAGCATCAAGCGGAACGACTATCGGCTGGAGGATGGAAGGCTGATTATCTTTGTTTTGGGAGAAAAAGGTGCCCAGATGCTCAATGAAAAAACGGGGGCGCGGTTTTCCGCCATGCTGGAAGAAAGTTTCGGCATCAAGCGCCAGGTGATTTTTATGAACCACCGGGAAGAGGTGGAAAAGACCATCCAGGAGGTCAACCAGTCTCTTACGGCTGCTCCGGCGCCGGCAGAAAGGCCCGCAAAGGCGCGGAAGAACGGTGCTCCTGCAAAAGGCATCACCGGAAAGCGGCTTCTTGGCCGGCCCATAAAGGGAGAGAGGATTCCCATGGCAGAGGTCTCGGAGGCCGGGGATTCCGTGGTGGTGGAGGGAGAGATTTTCCGGATCGACCAGCGGACCATCAAGTCGGGAAAAAAACTCATCACTTTGCTCTTCACCGATGGGACCACATCCATGTGCGGAAAGTTCTTTACCGCGGAAGAAAAATGGGAGGCCATGAAAGACATCCTTACCAAGGGCACCGTTGTCCGGGTGGCAGGGAATGTAGAATGGGACAGTTTTTCCAACACCTTGGTCCTGATGATCAAGGCCATGGAAAAGGGAGTAAAACTGGAACGGCAGGACGATGCTCCGGTGAAGAGGGTGGAGCTCCATGCCCATACCAAGATGAGTTCTATGGACGGCCTCAATGAAGTGGCGGACCTGGTGGGACAGGCTGCCAAATGGGGGCAGGAAGCGGTGGCTATAACGGATCACGGGGTGGTCCAGGCATTTCCCGCCGCGGCAGAGGCAGCCGCCAAGTCAGCTAAGGCCGGTAGGGAAATCAAGATCATCTACGGCCTGGAAGGGTATTATCTGGATGATAGAGACTGCGTCGCGGAAGACGGAACCATTGACTTTAAAAAGAAGCCCACCAATCATATCATTCTTCTTGCTCAAAATCAGGATGGCCTAAAAAACCTCTATAAGCTTGTCTCTCTTTCTCACTTGGAATACTTCTACAAGAGGCCCAGGATCCCCAGGTCCGTCTTGGAGGCCCACAGGGAAGGGTTGATCATCGGTTCTGCCTGCGAAGCAGGAGAGGTCTTTCGCGCCATTACGGCGGGAAAGTCCACGGATGAACTCCTAGAGATCGCGGATTTTTATGATTATTTGGAAATACAGCCTATCGCCAACAATCAGTTCATGATCCAAAAAGGCATGGCGAAAGACGAAGAGGAGTTGCGTGACTTTAATCGCAAGGTTTTGGAGTTGGGGGATGCACTGGGAAAGCCGGTAGTGGCCACTTGCGATGCCCATTATAACTCCCCCGAGGATGCCGTATACAGAAACATTCTCATGGCCGGACAGGGCTACGATGATGTAGGCGGAAGCCAAGGCTTGTATTTGCGTACTACCGAGGAAATGCTGGCGGAATTTGACTATCTTCCTCCGGAAGTTGCCCAAAAGGTGGTCATTGAAAATCCTTCTATGATTGCGGCAAAGATCCAAGCCATGAAGCCGGTGCCTTCGGCAAAATTCCCCCCCAAGATTCCGGATTCCGATAAGATCCTGCGAGAAACCTGTGAGAAAAATGCGACGGAAAGGTATGGAGATCCTCTTCCCGAGAAAATCAGAGAGCGACTGGATAAGGAACTTTCATCCATTATCGGAAACGGTTATGCGGTCATGTACGTTTCGGCCAAGATGCTGGTGGAAAAGTCCATGGAAGACGGGTTTTTGGTGGGCTCAAGAGGGTCTGTCGGATCTTCCTTTGCCGCCACCATGTCAGGTGTCACCGAGGTGAATCCTCTTCCCCCACACTATATCTGCCCTTCCTGTAAGTATTTGGAATGGGGAGATGAGATGGAGTTCGACTGCGGCGTGGATATGCCGGAAAAAAATTGCCCGGTCTGTGGGGCCTCCTTGGACCAGGACGGTTTTTCTATTCCCTTTGAGACCTTCCTGGGGTTCAAGGGAGACAAGGAGCCGGATATCGACCTGAACTTTGCAGGAGAGTATCAGGCAACTGCCCATAAATATGTAGATGAGATCTTTGGCGCTAAGAACGTGTATAAGGCTGGGACCATTGGGACCATAGCCAGCAAAATCGCTTACGGCTTTGTGATGAAGTACCATGAGGAAATGGGTCAGCCGGTGAACAAGTATGAGGTGGAGCGTCTGACGGAAGGCTGCACCGGCGTGAGAAGAACTACAGGACAGCATCCGGGGGGGATTATCATCGTTCCTGACGACCACGACATCCATGAGTTCTGCCCGGTCCAAAGGCCGGCCAACGATATGAAGTCGGATATCATCACCACACACTTTGACTATCATTCCATCGACGAGAATCTTCTCAAACTGGACATCCTGGGCCACGATGTCCCTTCTATGATCCGCCAACTCCAGGATATTACGGGGGTGGATCCCCAAAAGGTACCCCTGAAGGACGAGCGAGTCACAGGGATATTCAACGGAGTTGAAGGCCTTGCCATCCTGGACCCGGACTATCCCTATACCCATGGCAGCTACGGCATCCCCGAGTTCGGGACCCGATTTGTCCGCCAGATGCTGGACGACACCAAGCCGGACAAGTTTGCCGACCTGGTTCGTATCTCCGGATTTTCCCACGGAACGGACGTGTGGCTCAACAATGCCCAGGAGTTCATTCGTAGCGGCGAGGCCACTATGCGTGAGGCCATCTCCACCCGTGACGACATTATGAACTACCTTATCCTCAAGGGCCTTCCCCATGTGGATGCCTTCTATATCATGGAGCAGGTGCGAAAGGGAAGGGGGCTCCAGGAAGATCAGGAAGCCCTGATGATAGAAAATGACGTGCCCCAGTGGTACATCGAATCCTGCAAGCGGATCAAGTACATGTTTCCCAGGGCCCATGCGGTGGCCTATGTGATGATGGCTTACAGGATCGCCTATTACAAGGTCTACTACCCTGTGGCCTTCTATGCAGCCTATCTCACCACCAAGATCATGGACTTTAACTGGGAGGTGATCCGAAAGGGGAGCGTTGCCATCCGGGAGAGAATCGGCGCCATCGAGTCGAAAGGTAGAAATGCCACCAAGAAGGAGCAGGACGAAGTCATCGTTTTGGAAGTTGCCTATGAAATGTTTGCCCGCGGGCACGAGTTTTTGCCACCGGATTTGGAAGTATCCAAAGCCATGCAGTTTACGGTTTCCGAGGGGAAGGTGAGGGTACCCCTCTGTGCCCTTTCCGGCGTAGGTGAGACCGTGGGAAGAGCCATGGAAGCGGAGAGGGGCAGGCGGCCCTTTGCCACGGTGGAGGACTTGCAAAGCAGGACCAAGGTCAACAAGACGGCCCTGGAGTCCCTGCGGGAAAGCGGCCTTCTTGAGGGCCTTCCCGAATCGGATCAGCTTCAGCTGTTCTAAAAAACCGGAACTAGGCCCAATGTCATTAAGTTAATGAAAACGCAAGGCAATCTGAAAACGTATACAAATCCTTCCTTGGGAAAGGATACGTTTTTAGATGGATCATATGAGTTTTATGGGACACGAAGCTGCCCACCTCGCC
>JBMNVE010000057.1:0-11602 GCA_050946655.1 Anaerovoracaceae bacterium | reverse complement strand
GACTTTATTTTTTTTACCAAAGGAATAAGAAGTTTTTCTTGAATAATGTATCGCTGTACCCGCTCTTTTAAAAAGTGCTTCCGTATTAACTTATGAACCAAAGGCTTATTTTTTGTAATGCCTTGCTTCTTTCCATTTTCTGTCAGTATAAAGTAGGCACGCCCGTTCTTAACTGTTTGCGATAGGATACCCGGCGGCAGACGAGAAATTTCCATCTTGTCTTTTTTGATGGACTTGCGAATTCTTATCAATTCCTCTTCGAATAATTTTGGATCCATTTCAAAACCACCCTTACTTACAAATAATACTATAAATGTAAATAAAAGTAAATATAGAATACGGAAAAGGTGTTCCATAAAAAATATCCATTTCAACAATAATATACGTCGTAATGGAGAATTTAATTGTAAAATATAGTATTTGAAGGTCATGTTTCAGCGAAATCGCTGTAAAAACAAAAAATCATTCTTCAAAAACGTCCAAGGAAAGCCGAGATGGAGAATAATTCTTCACTGGAGCTCTTTTTTGTTTGAAATGGAGAAAATAACAAGCACAGGTAGAATAGATGGAGGGCACTCAGTCCCGACTCATAATGATTAGCAGCTCTCCATTTTCCACTTCCACAGTCACATCCTCTCCCGCGAATTCATTGCTGACGCCCAGAGGGAATTGAGCGGTTAGGGTATGGTTTTGGAGTGGGTACTGGGCACCGCTGACGGTGACACCTCTGCAGAGATCGCTGTGGGAGAACAGTGAGAGTTTGTGGCCCTCTCGAGGTGGGATGGTGGTGCCTCCGTTGATGAGGGCCATGACGATGTTCCCTTGATCCGCCATGATGACAGACATACCCTGTTTTGTGTAGGCGAAGATATTTTGGATGTTGGCAATGGTGTGATCCAGGCGGCCACCGATCCCACCGACAATGAGGACATGTCGGTAGCCTTTTTCGGCGGCATGATCCAAGCATAGAGCGGTGTCGGTCACATCTTTTTTTACAGGGACTGTCACAATGTTTATCCCCTGGGGGATGGTGATGTTGGAGGAATCAAAGTCGCCTATGACAATGCTGGGGGTGATGTTTTCTGCCACGGCAAGATCGTATCCGCCGTCTGCGCAGATGATATAATCTTTTTCGGATATATCGACAAGTTCCCTGATTGTCCCCTCGATGTAAGAGGTGATGATGATGCATTTTTCCATAAATGGAGTATACATCATTTTGCCTGGATTGGAAAGAACTACCCGCCACGGGTAGGTTTTTCTCCTGCAAGGTGTGCTACCATTAACCCACGGTGAAGTTTTTCGTGGTTATGAAGGAGGGAAAAATGAAAAAAAGAATATTATCTATTGCGGCAGTGTTTGCGCTGGTTTTTGCCATGGCTGCCTGTAGTGGTGATTCCGGCAAGGAATATGTCACAGCGGAGGACTATCAAATGCTTTTGGACAAGCCATATTCCGGAATGACGTTGGATGAAGTAAATAAGGCGATTGGAATGGATGGAACGTTGGATGAGGAAAGCACAAAAGCTTACGATGATGGCAGCAAAGTCTATAAATGGGAAGGAAAGGATGGAGAGGGCCAGCTTACGGTTACCATCTCTAAAGATGGTGGCGCCACCGGCATAGCCATGTACAACCTACCCTCAGAGGAGGATGGGGAAGAGTAATATGACTGCTGCAAAAGACCCCCGTAAGCCTGGAGGTGCCGGGGGTTTTGGGATTGGATCGATTGCATTGATCCATTGAAGAAGATGGAAAGCAGATAAAAGAAGAGAGGGAGGTCCAAGATGAAGAAGTTGCTGTATATGGTTCTTGTAGCCATATTGTCCGTTGGCTTGATTGCCTGTTCGGGAGACTCTAATGGAGGAGATGAATCGGATAACGGAAAAGACAAAGAATCGAAAGAAAAGATATACGAAGTCGGTGAAACCTGGGAAGTGGAGGGGCAGTGGAAGTTTACCATCACCGATGTGAAAGAAATCCAAGATAGAAATGATTCTGAGGATTGGGAGCCCGGCGCGGTTTATACAGTTTCCTACTCTTTGGAGAATGTCGGTTATGTTGATCCTTCAGATGAATCCAAAGGACTTTACTTTAATTCCGCAATCATAGGGGCTGAAGTAAAAGATGCCAAAGGAAAGGATGGAAAAGCTTATGCGGCCGGTGTCAGTGAGTATGATAAAGATCCTTTGAAGGGAGAGACGGCTACAGGATTAGACGCGTTTGGGGTCGTTAATCCGGGAGAGTTTAAATTAACCATTAACAAGCTGGACGGAAATGGTAAAACGCAGGAAGCGACCTTCCTGTGCAAAGCCAAATAAGAATTGCTAAAAAGCAAATCACGCATCGTGTATAATAAAGCCCTACAAAGCCCATGGAAGCTCCTTGTAGGGCTTTATTGTTTTGTGAAAACACCATGGCACTGGGGATGTGCCTGCCACACCTTGCCCCTAAAAAATTCTATTTCGAATGTCCAGCGACCATGTGGATAAGTCTGTGAATCAATAGTTTTTTATTATAAGACAATACGCTATTTTCAGAAATTTAGAAACACTTCAAAGCGGTTGAAATCAATATGTAGAGGTAGTATAATTGGGTTGAGAAAAAGCAAGAAAAGGGATTGTGATGAGCAAAAATATTGAAAAAATATTGAAAGAAAAAGTGGATCCTGTTTTGGCGGAGCATTTTGGTGGTGCAACTTTGAGCAAATTCGACGACGGTGTAGCCTATGTTAAGCTTACCGGTGCCTGTGCTTCTTGCCCTTCTGCCCAGTCCACCGTTGAGGATGTTGTGAAAGAGATCCTCATGGCGGAAACAAAAGAAGTGAAGGATGTTGTTTTGGATACTTCTGTCAGCGATGACTTGATCGATATGGCTAGAAAAATATTGAACAAGGAAGCAGGAGAATAATAAATCAGTTTCTAAAGGATGTATTCCGAGCAATGGGTGTTCGGATTGTCCCCAAAAAAATAAAGGAGGAGTGTTTATATTATGTTGATGACAGGTGCGCAGTACATTGAAAGCTTACGTAAAATGAAGACAAGAGTCTACATGTTTGGTGAAAAGGTAGACAATTGGGTGGATCATCCAATTATCAGACCGTCCATCAATTGTGTGGCAGTGACCTACGATGCAGCTCACGATCCTGAATACGTGGATCTGATGACTGCAAAGTCAAACTTGACCGGAGAGACAGTAAACAGATTCAACCATCTTCACCAGGATACAGAAGACCTGAAAAAGAAGGTGAAAATGCAGAGACTTCTGGGACAGAAGACCGCTTCTTGCTTCCAGAGATGCGTGGGAATGGATGCTTTCAACGCAGTTTATTCCACCACCTTTGAGACCGACAAGAAATATGGGACCAACTACCATGAAAACTTTAAAAAGTACCTGAAGTTCGTTCAGGAAAACGACTACATCGTTGACGGCGCAATGACCGACCCCAAGGGTGACAGAGGCCTTTCCCCGTCCAAGCAGGCGGACAAAGATCTGTTCATGCGCATCGTTGAAAGAAGAGAAGACGGTATCGTCGTTCGCGGAGCAAAGGCTCACCAGACCGGAACCATCAACTCTCATGAGCACATCATCATGCCCACCATCGCACTGGGAGAAGAAGACAAGGATTATGCAGTATCCTTCGCTTGCCCTTCCGATGCAGAAGGAATGTTCATGGTATACGGAAGACAGTCCTGTGATACCAGAAAGCTGGAAAAGGATGCCGACATCGACCTTGGAAACAAGCAGTTCGGTGGACAGGAAGCATTGGTCGTATTCGACAACGTATTCATTCCCAATGACAGAATCTTCCTCTGCGGAGAGTATGACTTTGCCGGAATGATGGTAGAAAGATTTGCCGGATACCACAGACAGTCCTACGGCGGATGTAAGGTTGGCGTTGGTGACGTGATCATCGGTGCTGCAGCTCTGGCAGCTGACTATAACGGCGCTCAGAAGGCAAGCCACATCAAGGACAAGCTCATCGAAATGACTCACCTGAATGAAACTCTGTACTGCTGCGGAATCGCATGTTCCACAGAGGGATATCCGACAGAGGCGGGGAACTATCAGATCGACCTTCTCCTTGCAAACGTATGTAAGCAGAACGTTACAAGATTCCCCTATGAAATCGTTAGATTGGCAGAGGACATTGCCGGTGGATTGATGGTAACCATGCCGTCTGAAAGCGACTTCAAGTCCGACCTACCTGTTGGCAGAAACGGTGAGACCTTGGGCGAAGTATGCAACAAGTACTTTGCAGGATCTCCTCAGGGAACAACTGAAGAAAGAATGCGAATCCTCAGATTCCTCGAAAACATCTGTCTGGGTTCCGCTGCTGTGGGATACAGAACAGAATCTCTCCACGGTGCAGGATCACCGCAGGCACAGAGAATCATGATCGCTCGTCAGGGCAACATTGCTGCCAAGAAGGAACTTGCAAAGGTAATTGCAGGGATCAAGAAATAACAGAACAAAAATATGATAATAGGCCGCCATTGATGTGGCGGCCTGTTTCTATAAGTAGAAGGGGTAAGGAATGAAAGTCGGCGTGAGATTTTGCGGTGGATGCAACCCCAGATATGATAGGGGGGCCGCACTGAAAAAATTGCGAGAAGAGCAACCGGATGTGGACTTTGCTATTGCAGAGGAAGGAGTGGATTACGACTCCATTCTGGTCATCGGCGGCTGTACCAATTGCTGTGCTTCCCACTGCCAATTTTCTACCAAGGAAGGTGTAATCAAAATGTGGGATGAGAAGCATGTGGACGATGTGCTCTCCCACATTGATCAGATAAAAAAGTAAGTTGTAGTAGTGTTAGTGAAAGGTCGGTAATTGAATAATGGAATGGAAAAAAATCTATGAAGAAAGAAAGTGCACGGCAAAAGAAGCAGTTCAGAAGATCAAGTCCGGCGATAGAGTTCTCTTTGCTCATGCAGTAGCTGAGCCTGCAGTTCTCGTCGATGCCATGGTGGAGAATAAAGAAGCCTATAAGAATGTTACGGTTTCCCACATGGTCACCTTGGGCAAGGGAGAATATTCCCTTCCGGAAAACTCCGAACACTTTACCTTTGAGGGATGGTTTGTCAGCCCTACCACAAGAAAATCCTTGGAGCAGGGACACGGAGAATTTGTTCCCGTATTCTTCCATCAGGTACCTCAGTTCATCAGAGACGACATCTTCCACGTTGATGTGATGATGTTGTCCGTTTCCAAACCGGACAAGCACGGATACTGCAGTATCGGCGTATCTTCCGACTACTCCTATCAGGGCGTGAAGTCGGCCAAAGTAGTCCTTGCAGAGGTAAATGATCAGGTTCCCGTTGTCTTTGGCGATACATTTATTCACGTAAGTGAAATCGATGCATTTGTAGAGTGCTCCCATCCTTTGCATGAAATCAAGCCTCCTGTGATCGGTGAAATCGAAGAAGCCATCGGTAAGAACTGTGCTTCTCTCATCAAGGACGGAGATACCTTGCAGCTGGGGATCGGTGCGATTCCCGATGCGGTTCTTTCTCAGTTGGGAGACAAAAAGAATCTTGGAATCCACTCGGAGATGATCTCCGATGGAGTCGTAGACCTTTATAATAAGGGGGTCATCGACTGCTCTAAGAAGGGGATCGATAAGGGCAAGATGGTCGTGACCTTCCTGATGGGAACCAAGAAACTTTATGACTTTGCTTGTGAAAACCCCATGGTGGAAATGCGTACCGTTGATTATGTCAATCATCCCACCGTTGTCGCCAAGTCCACAAACCTGGTGTGCATCAATGCATGCGTACAGGTGGACTTTATGGGACAGATCGTTTCCGAGTGTATCGGAACAAAGCAGATCTCCGGCGTAGGCGGCCAGGTAGACTTTGTTCGAGGGGCAGCTATGTCCGAAGACGGACAAGGAAAAGCCATCATTGCCATGCCTTCAGTGACCATGAAGAAGGACGGCGGAATGATTTCCAAGATCGTACCCTTTATCGACCACGGTGCTGCGGTGACCACATCCAGATGCGATGCCGACTATATCGTGACCGAATACGGGATCGCCAGAATGAAGGGTAGAACTCTTCATGATCGAGCAAGGCAGCTGATTGAAATTGCCCATCCTGATTTTAGAGAAGAATTGAAGAAACAGTTTGAAGAAAGATTTAATACTGCGTTTTAGGAGGTAAAAACATGCAAGCTTTAAGAGTAGTTCCAACAATCCACTATTTTGAGACATTCAAGGATTTCAACGATGAGTTCAAGCTGGGGAAGGGCGATATTCTAGTAACCAACCAGTGGATGTATGACCCTTACGTTAAGCCCCTGGGTATCGATATTCCGGTGATCTATCAGGAAAAATACGGCAAGGGTGAGCCCTCCGATGAGATGATGGACGCCATGAAGAAGGACATGGATGGATACGACTATGACAGGATCATCGCTTTCGGCGGTGGTACCATCGTGGACATCTGTAAGGTATTGGCTTTAAAGACACCGGACCAGTCTGTAAAGTTGTTTACCGGCGAAGTTCCTCCTGTAAGAGAAAAAGAGCTGATCGTAGTTCCCACCACTTGCGGAACCGGAAGTGAAGTGACCAACGTGGCCATCGCGGAGTTAAAGTCCCTGAAAACCAAGAAGGGCATTGCGGTAGAAGAAACCTATGCAGGAACAGCGGTATTGATCCCGGAATCTCTACAGGGGCTTCCTGACTATGTTTTCGCTACTTCTTCAGTAGATGCATTGATCCATGCCATTGAATCTTTCTTGTCACCGAAGGCATCTCCCTTCACAAAACTGTTTTCCATTGAAGCGATCCGTATGATCATGGATGGATACAAGAAGATCGACGAGGCCGGTGGAAACACGGCAGAAAACAGAAAGCCCTATCTGAAGGACTTCCTTACTGCTTCCACCTATGGCGGTATCGCCTTTGGTAACGCAGGATGTGCCGCAGTTCATGCGCTGTCCTACTCCATCGGAGCTGCATTCCATGTGCCTCACGGAGAAGCCAACTATCAGTTCTTTACAGAAGTCTTCAAGATGTACATGAGAAAGAAGCCTGACGGAAGGATCGCAGAAGCCAATAAGATCTTTGCCGATGCTCTGGGCTGCGACATTGCAGACGTATATGAAGAGCTGGATAAGTTCCTGGGCAAGCTACTGGTTAAGAAACCTCTCAGAGAGTACGGTATGACGGAAGAGCAGATCGATGAGTTCACCAAGTCCACCGTTGCCAACCAGCAGAGACTTTTGGCTAATAACTACGTTCCTCTCTCCGATGAAGAGATCAGAGAAATCTTTGCGAACCTCTACTAATCAGAGAAGGAAAAGAAAATGACCCTGAACGTAGGATAAGTAGGGTGGCGGTGCGAGAGCATCGCCACCTTTTGTATACATGGGTTTTGGAAGCGGGATTTGTTTACAAGAATAGTCTTTTATGAGATAATGGTACGGTATTGAAATGACCAAAAAAAAATGATAGGAGAATTTATGCAGACCCATATTATTGTTAATGAATCTTGTTCAACCATTAGATATTTAGCTCGCCAGGCATTGAAGGAACGTTGGGTGACAGCTTCTGTGGCAGTATTGATTTATTCTGCCTGTGTTGACGTGCCACCAATATTTATCAATTTGATTTTTGGCTCTTCTTCTAACATCAACCAACTCATGTCCGGCCAGATGCACGCGGGAGCGGGCCTAATGGGTGCAATGGAAGAGGTCCTGAGAACCACCGGATACACAACGCCATCCAGTTCCATTTATACGTTGCTGGTTTCAGGGCCATTCATGTTTGGAATAACCCTATACTTCATCAATATGGTGAGAAGGAACCAGGTGGACTATAGACAAATCTTTGGCGGATTTTCCTACTTCGGAAGGACCCTTGGATTATTCCTTCTTCTTATTTTGATTTCCTGGGCATTTTCAATCCCGTTCTTTTTACTGTTTTTCTTTGGAGCGCTAACCCTGAATGTTCCCTTACTGATTTTATCCTTGCTATCTTTGCTCTTGCTCATTATTCCTGCGACAATGTTCAGTATGTGTTACTTCTTGATGGTAGATAACGTGCAGATCGGTGTGGTAGGTGCTATCAGGGTGAGCTGGAACATAATGAGAGGAAATGCGGTGAAATTCGTTTTGCTGAACCTTTCTTTCATTGGCTGGTTCATCGTGGGCGGATTGATTTTAAGCGTGATACTTTTCCCTTTTTCTATAGGGGGGAATCCTTTCCTAATTGCCATAGGCTCATTTATCGGACAGGTCGGGATATTTGTGGTGATGGCTTACGTCTTAGCCGCCCAAGTCCAATTCTATGACCTTCTCACCGGTAGGCTTAGACTGGGGAGTCCAAGTCATTTATCAGGGGGTTATTGATATGGAAGGCAACCTTCATATTCTACAGGAATACATTACCCTTCTAGGGGACAATGATCTTCTCAGGGAAATCAATATATCCGCTGAGGTAGCCGGAAGTCGGGTACGCTATATATCCTATGACTCTCAGGATATTGAATATAATACCCTTTTCGTCTGTAAAGGCGCACATTTCAAGCCGGAATACTTGGCCGATGCCATGGGCAAAGGTGCCTTTGCCTATGTGGGCGAAGAAAAAATGCCGGTTGTGGCGGAAGGCGTGACACGAGATGTTCCGTACATCATCGTCAAAGATGTGAGGAAGGCCATGGCCCTCATTGCGGACCTCTATTACAATCAGGTGTGGAAAAAAATCACACTGGTGGGGATCACCGGCACAAAGGGGAAATCCTCATCTGCATATTTCATGAAGTATATCCTGGACGATTACTTGAAGGAACAGAAAAAACCGGCCAGCGCCATTATATCCAGTATCGATAACTATGACGGCATCATCAGTGAGGAATCCCACCTCACTACGCCGGAAGCCATCATGTTCCATAAACACATGGACAACGCGGTGAAAAGCGACATTGAATACTTGACCATGGAGGTGTCCAGTCAAGCCTTGAAATACCATAGAACAATGGGCGTGACATACGATGTGGGATGCTTCCTCAACTTGGGGGAAGATCATATCAGCGACGTAGAACACTCGGATTTCGCAGACTATGGAAACGCAAAAAAAATGCTGTTTAATCAATGCAAAATCGCAGTGGTAAATCTGGACAGCAGTTTTTCCGGAGAGATACTGAAAACTGCAGAAGCCAGTCCTACCGTGGAAAAGGTCATCACTTTCGGTATCGACCTTTCCAGCAAAGCAGATATGGTAGCCTATGAAATCAGACCGGGGAAGAGAAGCATCGATTTTCGCGTCAAATGTGACAGTTTCGATGAGGACTTCCGCATCGGGATGACCGGGCTGTTCAATGTGAGCAATGCCCTTGCAACTATCGCCATGTCATATGGGTTAAACATTCCACTGGACAATATCAAGGCAGGCTTGAAGAAGGCCAAGGTCAGCGGAAGGATGGAGATCTTCACCAATAAAGAGGAGACCATTACCGTCCTTGTGGATTACGCCCATAACCAGATGAGTTTTCAATCCCTGTTTGATTCCATGGAAAAGGAATATCCGGACAAGAAAATCATCATCGTGTACGGTTGTCCCGGGAAGAAAGCACTGGGGAGAAGAAAGGAACTGGGCGATATCACCGGAAAGCACGCGGCTCTCTCCATCATCACCGAGGAGGATGCGGGAGAAGAATCGGTGCAGGCTATCAGTGAAGAGATTGCAAGACATGTAGAAGCAGCCGGTGGAAAGTACGAAATTATTCCGGACAGGGAAGAGGCTATAAAAACAGCCATAGATAAGGCGGATGAAGACACGATCATTCTCATAACGGGCAAGGGAAGAGAGACCAGACAGAAAAGAGGGATCGAATACATCCAGACCCCATCGGATGTGGATATGGTACAGAAATACTTAGTAAGCAAGTGAGTTAACAAAGCGGAGGAATTGAAATGAGCAAGGTGAAAATAACGGAAACCGTTCTGAGAGACGGACATCAGTCTCTGATCGCCACAAGAATGACCACAGCGGAGATGCTGCCTATATTGGAAACCATGGACAATGTGGGTTATCATGCGTTGGAAATGTGGGGCGGAGCTACATATGATGCATGTCTCAGGTTTTTGGATGAAGATCCCTGGGACAGGCTTCGGGTCATTCGAAAAAACATTAAGAAGACCAACCTGCAGATGCTCCTTAGGGGACAAAACCTATTGGGATATAAGCATTATGCCGATGACGTGGTGGACGAGTTTGTCAACAAAGCCATCGGCAACGGCATCGATATCATTCGAATTTTTGATGCCCTTAACGACACCAGGAATCTGGAGTCTGCCATTGCGGCCACGAAGAAATACGGTGGCCACGCCCAGGGATGCGTTTCCTATACCATCAGCCCTGTCCATACCAACGATATGTTTGTGACCTTGGGCAAGGAGGTGGAACAAATGGGCGCCGATTCCTTCTGTATCAAGGACATGGCAGGTCTTTTGGACCCCTATGAAACTTATGATCTGGTGAAAGCATTGAAGGGAGAATTATCCATACCGGTGGAGCTCCATACTCATGCCACCAGTGGCCTGGGGAGTATGACCTACATGAAGGCTGCCGAGGCAGGGGTGGACATCATCGATACGGCTATTTCTCCTTTTGCGGAAGGGACGTCCCAGCCGCCCACGGAGCCTATGGTAGCTGCCTTTAAGAATACGGAGTATGACACGGAGCTGGATATGGAAGGTCTGAACCTGGTGTGCGAACACTTTAAGCCTATCCGTGAGAAGTTCATTGAAAACGGACTGCTATCCACAAAGCTGATGGGTGTAGATATCAACACGTTGCTCTATCAGGTACCCGGCGGCATGCTGTCCAATCTGGTTTCCCAGCTGAAGGAAGCGGGTGCAATGGATAAATTCGATGAAGTGCTGAAGGAAGTGCCTAGGGTGAGAGAAGATTTCGGCTATCCGCCTCTGGTGACTCCTTCCAGTCAGATCGTGGGAACCCAAGCGGTCCTGAACATCCTCATGGGCGAAAGATACAAGATGGTGCCCAATGAGGCGAGACAGCTGGTGAAGGGAATGTACGGCAAGACCACCGTTCCCATCAAGGAAGAAGTGGTGAAGAAGATTTTGGGAGACGAAGAACAGGTTACTTGTAGACCTGCAGACCTGATCAAGCCGGAGCTGGAACAGGCGAGAAAGGATTGTGCCGTCTATATGGAACAGGAGGAAGATGTGTTGACTCAGGCCTTCTTCCCCAAGGTTGCCCAGGACTTCTTTAAGAAGAGAGCCGCTAAGAAATACAAACTGGATTTCAACTTGCTGGATGAGGAAAACTCCGTTTATCCCGTATAATCAGCGGTAGTAAGTCATGGGTATGAGAAAGAAGATAATCATCATATTACTGTTGATCGGATTGGGTGCTATCGAGTTCCCCGGTGTGTTCTTCATCAAGAACCAGGTGCACCCATTCATCTTCGGTTTTCCTTTCATCTATGGCTATGTGATCCTGTGGTGGGCTTACTTGTGTTGCATTCTTTTTTATGCCTACAAGACGGGCTGGGGAAAGAGGCCCTTTATTTCGAGAGACTCTGGTTGAACTTATATCCCACTCCTCGAACAGTAATAATAAATTTAGGG
>JBMNVE010000056.1:0-11898 GCA_050946655.1 Anaerovoracaceae bacterium | reverse complement strand
TCAACCGCTGTGTCAACGGCACCCTGGATCCCCTTCTTCAGGATCATGGGGTTTGCGCCCGCTGCAACGTTCTTGAATCCTTCTTTGATGATGATCTGAGCCAGAAGGGTTGCTGTTGTGGTCCCGTCTCCGGCTACGTCATTGGTCTTTGTGGCAACTTCCTTCACCAGCTGTGCGCCCATGTTTTCCACGGCGTCCTCAAGCTCGATCTCTCTTGCGATGGTCACTCCGTCATTGGTGATGGTGGGGGAACCGAATTTCTTCTCCAGAAGAACGTTTCTTCCCTTAGGTCCCAGTGTGATCTTTACCGTATCTGCCAGCTTATCTACACCGGTCAGCAGTTTTTTTCTGGCGTCTTCGCCGTAGTATAATTCTTTTGCCATTTTCTATGCTCCTCCTATTTCTTTACTGTTGCCAAGATATCTCTTTGGCTCAAAATCGTATATTCTTCGCCCTCAAACTTAACATTGGTGCCGCCGTACTGAGAGAAGATAACGGTATCATCTACCTTTACTTCCATCTTTTCCTCCTTCGTTCCCGGACCTACCGCAACGACTGTTGCGATCTGTGGCTGCTCCTTGGCCTGTCCCGGAAGAACGATGCCGCTTGCCGTCTTCTCTTCGGCTTCCGCCTTCTTGATGACTACTCTGTCTGCCAGTGGTTTGATTCCAAAGCTCATGTTCATTACCTCCGTATTGTTATTTTTATCTTATTCCATTTGTTAGCACTCAAACTTCATGAGTGCTAACATCATTCTACCGTTTTCCTGAATAATGTCAATAGATTTTTTGAAATAAAATATTTTTTCTCCGCCTTTACATGTATAATATAGGTTAAAGTTACGCAAAGGAAAGGAGGCGTTATGTCTAAGTATAAATGCGGAATATGCGGCTACCTCCACGACGAGACCGCCACGGGAACCGATTTTTCCGATTTGGATGCCTGTCCTCTATGTACCAATCCGCCTGCCGTCTTTGAGAAGGAAGAAGATGAGGCGGGGGAAGAGCCCCCATCTGCTCCGGCAGAGGTGACGGAAGAAGAGGATACAGGTCTTGCCTATCCCAAGGAATTCCAGCGGCACGATCCGTCCATCCGCCACATGGATACCATTCATCAGATGGCGGTCAGCGGCGAGAGCATCATTGAAGCCATGGCAACCAGGGCGCCCATGCCCGGATGGGATGATGTCCTGATCCTAGGCGCACAACTGGATCCTCCTCCGCTGGAAGCGGACGAAGAAGTGAACATCTCCACGGTGATCGGCAAGAATGCCGCGAAACCCATGGTTCTCGGCGGCCCCGCCTTTATTTCCCACATGTCCTTCGGGGCGCTCAGCAGCGAGACCAAGGAGGCCCTCGCCATGGGATCTTCCATGGCCGGTACTGCCGTTTGTAGCGGAGAAGGAGGCATTCTTCCCGAAGAAATATCTGCTGCGCACAAGTACATTTTTGAATATGTCCCTAACCTGTACAGCGTGACCGACACCTATCTTCGGGCGGCTGATGCCATCGAAATCAAGATCGGCCAGGGAACCAAGCCGGGGATGGGCGGCCATCTGCCCGGGGATAAGGTGACCCCGGAAGTGGCCAAGATCAGAAACCGGCCCGTAGGGAAGGACATTATCAGTCCCTCCAAGTTTTCCTTTGTCCGTTCCCGGGAAGATCTGAAGACATTGGTGACCGACTTGCGGGAGCTTTCAGAGGGTAGGCCTATCGGCATCAAGATCGCTGCCGGCCGGATCGAAAAAGATCTGGAGTACTGCCTCTTTGCGGAACCGGACTTCATCACCATTGACGGCAGAGGGGGCGGCACGGGAGCCAGCCCCAAACTGGTCCGGGATTCCACCGGCATCCCCACCCTCTACGCCCTCCATCGCGCACGAAAGTATTTGGATACGGTAGGCTCCGATGTGGATCTGATCATCACCGGCGGCCTTAGGGTGTCTTCTGACATCGCTAAGGCCCTGGCCATGGGTGCCGATGCCGTAGCCCTGGCTACCGCCTCTCTCATGGCAGCCGCCTGTCAGCAGTACCGAGTCTGCAACACAGGCTCCTGCCCGGTAGGTGCCGCCACCCAAAATCCGGACTTGCGCAGCCGGCTGAAGGTGGAAGCTGCCGCCCAAAGGGTAGCTAGCTTCTACAAAGTCACCTTCGACGAGTTGCGGACCTTTGCCCGGCTGACGGGACATAAAAACCTCCACGATATGACCGTGGAGGACCTGGTGACCATCAATAAGGAGGTTTCCGATTATACGGACATCCCTCACGTCTGATCATTTCCTGTGATACCGCATATAGTGGAACAAGTACTGTTGGGCTATCCCTCCCCACCGGCCGAAGGTCTCGGCGGCAAAGGAGGCCATAGCCCTTTTATTTTCCAAGCCGTAGAGCTCCCGCATCACCTTTTCCACCCAGGTGTCGATGGGGAAGCGGTCGTATCTTCCCATGGAAAACAAAGCGATGCAATCGGCCACCTTGGGCCCTACCCCGCTGTAGCTTAGAAGGTCATCAAAGGTCACCTCTCCCGCCGCTTCCACCATGGCTGCGGTTTTGATCAAGTATCCGGCGCGATACCCCAGCTTGCAGGGGGCTAGATCCTCCTTGGTAAGGGCAGCCAGAACTTCAGGAGAGGGCAGGGTGTAAAACATTTGTCCCCGAAACTCCCCTGCCGGCCGGCCGAAGCCTTCCGCCAGATCCCGGATGTTCTTTTTGATCCTGGGAATGTTGTTGTTGGAAGAGATGATGAAGGAAACGAGAGCCTCCCATGGATCCTGACGGAGGATGCGGATGCCTTCCCCGTAGGAAATGGCTTGTTTCAAAATGGGATCCCTCCGAGCGAGATACTTCTTGATCTTTCCATAGTCCCGATCCAGATCCAGGTAGTCCTGCCAGAAGGCCTCTTCTTCCTCGTCGCCACCTTCGATGCCCGGTGCATCGATGCGCAAGATACCCTCTTCAAAGGAAATGTTGGCCGGACGATCTCCCGCGATCCCCGTATAGCTGCCGTCCTCTTCCCGATCCCAACGAAAACACTGGCCACAATCAAAGATGTGGTCAGTGTGAAAATCCCTTATCTGCTCTATGATCATACCAGTCCTCGCACCTCCACATCGATCTGCTCCACATTGAGGGCCGTCATCTGCTCCAGCATCTTGGCCACTCTTTTCTGCAGGTTGCTGCCCACTTCAATGGCATTGAACTGGGCATAGAAGGTAGCCAGGATGACAATGTGCACCTCTTCCGCCCTGTTTTCCTCAAAGATACGGAAGGCTTCCGCCACTCCGGGGGTCTGACTTGCTGTGTGCTCAACGATGTCCCGAATGACCTTGTCGGAAATGATAAAGTCACCCAGGTAGCTGTAGGTAGGCCTGACAACCGACCGCTCGGGAAGATTATCCTTGCCGAAGCCCCAGCCGCGAAAGATCCGCAAGGGGTCCATGAAAAATCCGCTGAACTGTCGCTTCAGCTGGAAGGTAGGTGCCGGCACCACGTGCTTGCCGTGGACCATCCGCTGCTTCTTGGCAATGTGCCGTTCCCCTTCGGTGGTGATCTCCTCGATATATATGGTTTCACCGATCTCCGGCAGTTCAAGACGCTTTTGTATCTTGTGGACCATTCCGTCCGAGGTCCCCAAAAGAAGGATGCTCTCCGGCTTGGTGTCTCGAATGAGCTTCACCACTTCGTCCCGATGCTCGTCCTTGTTGAAGAGGGCCGTTTTGATGGCACCCACCTTGGTGGGTTCTCGTTTGGCCGATCTGCCCCCCAGGGCGTCGGTCTTATAGATATATAGGCCGTCATCGATGATGCTTTCGATGCCTTTTTCCCTGCAGAGGTTCATGGCCTGATAGCTTTTTCCCGTACCGCTCTTTCCGACCAAAGCGTATACTTTCATCTTTACATCTCCTATTTCTCTATGATATACTCATTGAAGTTAAGATAACTTATAACAACAAGGAGGAAAAATCATGGCTTACAAAATTGATGATTCTTGCATCAACTGTGGTGTTTGTGTCAGCGAGTGTCCCACGGACGCTATCAAAGAAGGCGACGGCATCCACGTAATCGACGAAAATGCTTGCATCGACTGCGGTGCTTGCGCAGAAGTATGTCCCACTGATGCACCGAAAGCGGAATAGTCTGCTTTAAACAGAAAAACAGGTGATAATGAATAACCGTTTCAGTGATGAAACGGTTATTTTCCTGTTTAGCGTGTTCGGTTCATATGGTAGGCCAGCGAGTGGAGACTGTCGCTGAGATGGACGTTCTCCAGAGCCACGTGTCTCGGGACTTCGATGTCTATGGGCGCGAAGTTCCATATCCCCCTGACCCCGGCAAAGCATAGCCGATCGGCCACTTCCTGGGCGCTATCCGCATTGGTGCAGATGATCCCGATGTCGATGTTGTTCTGCTCCACATATTCCACCAGGCCTTCATCGGACAAAACCTCGATCCCATTGATCTTTTTCCCGATGAGGGAGGGCAGGATCTCAAAGATTCCCGACACGATAAAGCCGGACTTGTGGAAATACGTGTAATTGGCAATGGCTGTACCCAAATTACCGGCGCCTACAATGACCATCTTGTGGTTCTTGTCCAGGCCCAGTATTCCGCTGATCTCTGCATACAGATCTTTTACATTGTACCCATACCCTTGTTGGCCGAAGCCGCCGAAGGTATTGAGATCCTGACGGATCTGGGATGCCGTATATCCGATCAGTTCACTGAACTCTCCCGATGAGATCTTATCCACTCCTTTTTTCTGCAATTCCTTTAGATATCTTCTATATCTTGGAAGCCTTTTTACAACAGCATTAGATATTTTTGTACTCTTAGGCATTTGCTGTCTACGCTCTTTCCTCGACATACTTAACGATGTCACCCACGCGCTGGAATTTCTCCGCATCTTCGTCGGGAACTTCAATGTCGAACTCTTCCTCGATGGCCATGATGATTTCCACGGCATCCAAAGAATCCGCTTCCAGATCCTTCATGAGATGAGTTTCGTTGGTTACTGCATCCGCCTCTACGCCTAGCTGGTCAACAATAATATCTCTTACTTTATCAAATGTCATAATAATACACCTCCTGATTTTCTTGACTTCCCGTTAATTATAGTTTAGCCTTCCATGCTTTGCAACCATTTTTCATAAATACTTGCCAGTTTGTCCTTGGTTTTCCTCAATTTTTCGTCCAATTCCGCCAGTTTTTCATGGTCTGAAAGGACTTCTTCGCGGCACATTTCTTCCTCCGTTTCGGCGATGATAGACTCCAGCTCCTGGATGTCTCCTTCCAGTTTTTCCTGCTGCCGCCTTGCCCGCCTCTCTGCCGCCTCTTCTTCTTTCTTTCTTCTCCGTTCCTCCGCCGAACTCATCTGACCATCGGTTTTTTCTCTGTCTGAGTCATCTCCCGAAAGGCCTTCCAGATACTGCTTTCCCGACTCTATTTCCTCTTTTTTCTCCACATAATAGTCGTAGTTTCCCAGGAAGGTAGTCAATCCTTCCCTGCCCAGTTCCACGATCTTTGTGGGGACCTTCTTGAGAAGATAACGGTCATGGCTGATGATGATGGCCGTGCCGGGGAAGTCCAAAAGGGCGTCCTCAAAGACTTCCTTGGACTGGATATCCAGGTGGTTGGTGGGCTCATCCAGCATGAGGACATTGGCACCGCTGAGCATCAACTTGAGGAGGGACAGCCTGGCCTTTTCCCCGCCGCTGAGGGCGGAAACGGGAAGAAAGACCGTGTCTCCGGGGAAGAGAAAGCTCCCCAGAATGGTCCGGATCTCCGTATCCGTGTACTTGGTGTAGGTTTCCCGCAGCTCTTCCATGACGGTGTTTCCTTCGTCCAAAAGCCGTTGTCCCTGATCGTAGTAGCCGAAACGAATGTTGTGCCCTCGCTTGATATATCCCTGACTGGGCTCCAGTTCTCCCATGAGGATCCGCAAAAGGGTGGTCTTTCCGATGCCGTTGGGCCCGACCATGCAGATCCGCTCTCCCCGCTTGATGTCCATGTCCACCTGCTCAAAGAGCCCCTTGCGATTGCTCCCGTAGCCGAAGCTCTTTGCCAGGCCTTCCGCCAGAAGAACATCCTTTCCGCTCTGAAACTTCTCTTCAAAGCGGATCTTCATCCCCTTGCGATTGCCACGAGGCATGACGATGTTGTCTCGCCCGGCGGCCTCCAATGTCTTTGCCAGCTTTTTCTCCCGGCTTGCCGCCCGCTTAGCCAGTTTTTCCGTACCGTGACCTTTGAAGCGGCGGATGATCTCCTCCTGCTTCTCTGTTTCCTTTTTCAGGCTTTGGTATTTGCGCATCTCTTCTTCCCTGCGCTGCCGCTTCTTTTGGGCAAAGGCGGTATAATTTCCCCTGTAGGTGTACAGCCGGTGGTCTTCCACTTCAAAGATATGGGTGGCCGTCTGATCCAGGAAGTACCGGTCGTGGCTCACCAAAAGAATGGTCCCCCTATATCCCTTCAGGTACTGCTCCAGCCACTTGAGGGTCCCGATGTCCAGGTGGTTGGTGGGCTCGTCCAAAAAGAGCAGGTCCGGCTTCTTCAGCAGAAGCATGGCCAGGGAAAGGCGGGTCCGCTCTCCCCCGCTGAGGGTGGACACCGGTTTTTGCCAGGTTTCTTCTCCGAATGCCATGCTGGAGAGGATCCCTCGTATCTCGCTGCGATAGGTGTAGCCTCCCTGCTTTCTAAAGGCCTCGGCCATCTCATCGTGGCGATGGATCAGCTTCCTTTGCTCCGGGCTGCCCGCCCTGCTGTCGGCGATTTCATGGGGAATTTGAAGGAGCTTCCCATCCAGTTCCTTCAGGCTTGCAAAGATGCTCTCCACTTCCTCTATGACAGTCCTGTCCGACTGAAAGTCGTCGGCCTGTTTCAGATAACCCAAGGTGGTATCCGCAGAAATAAAAAAGTCGCCCCCGTCACAGGGAAGCTCTCCTGCCAGCATCCGCAGCAAGGTGGTCTTTCCCGCACCGTTGGCACCTACGATCCCTACCCGGTCTCCTTGGTTGATATGAAAAGACACCTTGTCCAAGATCACGTCGGTCCCGTATTCCTTTGTCAGATCTTTTGCACTGATTACAATCATTTTTCTCTTCCTAGGGGTGCCTGGGCTACCGCATCCAGGCTCAGATCGTCTATTCTTCCTCCCTTGTAGCGATAATAGGCGGCACTTGCGATCATGGCCGCATTGTCGGTACATAGGAGGGGAGAAGGAATGTACAGCTCTATGCCTTTCTCTCCGCAGGCCTCTCTCAGCCTTTCCCGAAGTCTGGTATTGGCCGCGACTCCTCCGGCCACCACCAGCTTGTCCTTGCCTCCCTCTACTGCGGCACCTACCGCCTTGGCCACCACCACATCCAGGACCGCTTCCTGAAAGGACGCAGCCACATCGGCAACGCTGATCTCCCGCCCCGCCTGTTTTTCATTGTTGATGTAGTTCATCACCCCGGTCTTGGTCCCGCTGAAGCTGAAATCCAAGGTGTCCTTGTCCAAAAATACACGCTTAAACTCCACCGCCTGCGGGTTTCCCTCCTTGGCGATCTTGTCGATGAGAGGCCCGCCGGGATATCCCAATCCCAATACCCTGGCCACCTTGTCATAGGCTTCTCCCGCCGCATCGTCCCTGGTCCGGCCCAGGACCTGCATCTCTCCGTAGTCTTCCACATCCACGATGCTGGTATGCCCTCCGGAGATGATCAGGGCCATAAAGGGCGGTTTTAGGTCCGGTTCATCGATGAAGTTGGCACTGATGTGCCCTTCGATATGATGGACACCTACCAGAGGCTTTCCCAAAGCCAGGGCGTAGGCCTTGGCCGTGGACAGTCCGATGAGGAGTGCCCCCACCAGCCCCGGGCCGTAGGTCACCCCGATCAGATCCACTTCTTCCCAGGTGACGTCAGCCTCCTTCATAGCCTGATCCACCACCCGGTTGATGTTATCTAAATGGTGCCGGGAAGCGATCTCCGGGACGACTCCGCCGAAGGCTTTGTGCACGTCGATCTGGGAGGAGATGATGTTGGACAACACGGTCCTTCCCCCCTTCAATACTGCCGCCGCCGTTTCGTCGCAGCTGGATTCTATCCCCAATGTGATGATGTTTCCGTCGATCATTCCTCTTCTTCTCCGCGCCACATGATGATGGCGTCTTCTCCTGTGTCTGAATAGTATCCGGGCCGTCTCCCCGCTTCTACAAAGCCGAACTTCTTGTAGAGCGCCAAGGCTCCCTCGTTGGAAGGGCGAACTTCCAAGGTGTGGCGCCGCAGCCCTACCTCTATGGTGTAGTCCAGCAAGGTGTGGACCAGGGCGCTGCCTACGGATTTTCCCCGGTAGTCCGGGTGGACGGCCACGTTGGTGATGTGGCCTTCATCGCCCACCACCCAAAGGCCGGCATAGCCTACGATATCACCCCCGATTTCCGCCACCAGATAAAAGGCGATGTCGTTTTCCGTCAACTCCTTCCGAAAGGCGTCTCTGCTCCAAGGGTCGTCAAAGCACTGTTTTTCTACCTGAAATATCCCCTCTCCGTCAGGGGCCTCCGCCTGCCGGACGATCAGTTCCTTCATGGAGCCTCCTTCTCGGCCGCCTTCTTTTCTTTCAGCTTCCGTTCCGCTTCGGGGATCCGCATATAGCTTGGCTCCAGCGTATTGTGATCCAAAGAGGTGACCTCTCCGAAGATCTCCGGGTTCCGGAGCATATCCCTTGCCAAAAGGGCTACCCCGGAGGCATGCTGGTTGACTTCTTTGTACCGAACGGTCTTTCCCTTTTCTTCCGCCCAGGTAGCGATCCGCTCTTTGTATGCCTTCAGACCGTCTCCTGCAAAGCAGATCCGGTCTTCTCCTTCCAGCATGGCCAAAAGCTCATCCAGCATATAGGGGCCTCCCGGGATGACCGTTTCCCCTCCCCGGTATGCTCCTCCGTAGACCTGGCTTCTTCTGGCATCCAAAAGGGGGCAGATGATTTCCTCCTTCTCTTCTCCCTCTTGCCTGCCAAAGGCATCCAAGGTCCCCACAGAAATCAGGGGGATGCCGGTGATTTGGTTCAGGGCTCTCGCCGCAGACACGCCGATGCGTATCCCGGTAAAGGATCCCGGCCCTACGGAAACGGCGATATGATCAATGTCTTCCCAGGTGGCCCCGGCCTCCCCCATCAGGTCTCTGATCATGGGGGTCAAGGTCTGCAGGTGGTTCATCACCTGGGTCCCGGTTTTTTCATGAAGCCTTCCTTCCTTATCCAAGAAGGCTACGGAGCAGTAGGGCCCCGTGGTTTCGATGGCTAATATCGACATGTGTATTTCCTCTCCCCCGGCGAAGGGCCGTATTCCAAAGATACTCTGATGGCATCCTCCGGGAGCAACTCTTGGATCCGGTCGGCCCACTCCACCACACAGACACCGTCTCCGTAGAAGTATTCCTCGTAGCCCAGTTCCCACATGTCTTCCGGATCCGCGATCCTGTACACATCAAAATGATAAAGCGGCAATCTGCCGCTCTTGTACTCCTGCAGGATGGTGAAGGTGGGGCTGGTGACAGGCTCCTTTACGCCCAGGTTCTCGGCGATGGCCTGGGTGAGGGTGGTCTTGCCCGTTCCCAGGTCCCCCA
Source organism: Anaerovoracaceae bacterium (assembly GCA_050946655.1). Classification (GTDB taxonomy): domain Bacteria; phylum Bacillota; class Clostridia; order Peptostreptococcales; family Anaerovoracaceae; genus JAXGRD01. The sequence goes on along the minus strand of JBMNVE010000056.1, from coordinate 2,300 downwards.
TGAGAGCGATTACCGTTCCCGGTTTTGCCCCGGATGCCAGCTCCCTTCCAAAGTCTTCAGTCTCTCTCTGATTGTTGATCTTGATTATTTTTTCCATGGAAGTATTTTATCATAAATCATCCCTTCCCCGCCATTATTTGTGCAGGAAGGAAGATATCCTCTTGTACAGAACAAAGGTGATGACGGCGTTGATGCCCGCCTTGCTCAGGTTGAAGGCGATGATCACCGGAAGAAGAGGATAGATGGCCTCTCTGGGCATGCCCATGAAATACGGTGTCACCAGAAGGTTGGCAGGGATCATCACCAGGGTCATAGCCGCCACGCCGCTGAGAAGGGCGATGACCGCCATCTTCCTGGTCTTGCACCTTTTGTAAATGAGTCCGGCAACGATGACGAAGGCCCCCGTTGCGATAATGTGCATCAGTATTCCGTAGATGCCGCTGGCAGCGCTGACAGTGGTTCCCTGGACCACCGAAGTGACCACAGTGAGAAGTATCCCGGCCAGAGGGCCAAAGGCGAAAGTCCCGATGATGATGGGCACATCCGCCGGATCATACTCCAAAAATGGTGCCGCCGGGAAGAGGGGGAAGTGGATGAAGGACACCAGGACCAAGGCGATGGCCACCAGCATGCCCATCTTGGCCAGTTTTACTGTGTTCTTCTGTCTGTTCAGTGTATTGTTTTTTCCCTCATTCATTCCGCTTTCTCCTCTTTTCTCTGTTTGCTCCTTGCATCTGTCAGTCGATATATCGCATCCGCGTAGATGTTGGTCATCAGGCGGAACTTTTCCATATCAATAAATTCGTTTCTTTGGTGGGCGATATCCGGCTCTCCCGGGAAGCTGGTACCGAAGGCCACCACGTTTTTAAAGGCCCTGGCGTAAGTCCCCCCGCCGATGACCTTTGGCCGGCTCTCCCGGTCTCCCGTATGCTCCCCATAGATATCCATCAGGGTTTTGATGAAGGGATCATCCTCGGGGATGTAGATGGATTCCTGCATCTTGCCCTTGACGATGCCCAAATTGTACTTGGTACAGACCGGATCCAGGGAAGCATAGATGTCCTCGGCCTCGGCAGTTACCGGATAGCGGATGTTGATGGTCAGCCTTGCGGCCTTGGTGTCCATTTCCGCCATGCCCACATTGAGTACCGTGGCGCCGGAGGGCTCATCCTCCAGCCTGCACCCCAGGGACTTTCCGTCGGTCTCCCTTCCGATGTGCTTGTTGTAGAAGTGGATGAAGTCGTTCACATCATCCTTGGCGAAGTTCAACTCTCCCAAGAACTCCATCATAAGGGAGATGGCGTTGATCCCCAGTTCCGGTCTGGCCCCGTGGGAAGACACACCTTTCACAGTGATTTCCAGGCTCTTGCCCAATTTTCTTCCCCGGATATCCAGTTTCTCCTCTTCCCGAAGAGAAGCAATCCTTCCCAGGAACTCCTCATAGCGCTCCGGATCCTCAGCCTTGATCACTGCCCGGGCCCAGTCCGCCACCATATTGGCCGCCGTGCCCCCCTGAAGGCTGCGCAGCTCCAGACCCTTTCCGGTGGTCCGCTGAAACTTCTTCGCCAAATCAAAGACCAGGATGCCCTTTTCCCCGTTGATGGCGGGGAACTCCGCATCGGGGGTAAAGCCAAAGTCGGGAGCATCCACCTTGGATAAGTAGTATTCCATCCCTTCCCACTTAGTTTCTTCGTCCAGGCCCAGGATCAGGCGGACCTTCTTTTGGGGGATCAAGCCCAGATCCTCCAGGGCTTTCATGGCAAAGAGGGCGGAAATCGTAGGCCCTTTATTGTCAATGGCACCTCGCCCGTACAGCTTGCCTTCCGAGATTTCCCCGGCAAAAGGGGAAAAGTCCCAGTCGTTGCCTTCGGGAACCGTGTCCAAATGACAAGCGATCCCCATCACCTCATCACTGACGGAGATCATCTCTCCTTCTTCGTCATATATTTGACCGCCCCACTCCAAGTGGCCACCGTAGTTGTCCGTATTCTCCGCGGAAAAGCCAAAGCTTTCCCCCAGTTTCAAAACATATTCAAAGGCCTCTTGCACGCCTTTTCCAAAGGGAAAGTCGCCCTCAGGAGGCGACACCACACTTTTGATGGATAGTAGCTCCCTCAGGGCTTCAACCTGCTTGTCCCAATTTTCATCGATCTTTCTTCTTATCCTGTCCTGTTCACTCATGAAAGCTTATTCCACAGCCTCCACTCGCGCGATCTCCGGATAGCTCTCCTTCAGCAGCTTTTCCACTACCCCTTTAATAGTCATAGTGGCACCGGGGCAACCTGCACAATGTCCCTGCA
>JBMNVE010000055.1:0-12044 GCA_050946655.1 Anaerovoracaceae bacterium | reverse complement strand
GCCTGTGTGGCCGGATCCCTTCTGTCTGATCGCGGTGCAGCCGCCACCACTGCGAAAATCAGCGGTCGCCGAAAATACTGACAAAACCCACAAATAAAGGGTCGCCTGCCAACGGAAAATGGAAATTTGGCCAAAAAGTCAGTATTTCCGACGACCGACGGACAGGTAGGTGGTTAACGTAGAATTCTTGGCAGTTATATAATTAGGGCCTTGCTGGTGACCCTGGGTCATATATTAGAATGGAGAAAGAAAGAAGGTCGATGCTATGGCGAGTGGATGATTAACCTTTCTAGAGGGCCGGTTCATCCACGGAAAGACGGAGATAATGGTAGCGAATGGATGACAGCCTTCATTTTGGAGGGACAACATCCACAAATCTTCCCCGAGAAGGGGAAAATCGTGGATGATGTGACGAAAAAAGGCTGCAATCATCTAGAATCGACTTTGGCGAGAAGTGTGATAAGATAGGTGAGAGAAAGGAAGGATCATGTCTAGAGAATATACTACCGGCGAGATGGCCAAGGCGTGCAAGGTGAGTGTTCGCACGGTTCAGTACTACGACTCTCGAGGAATACTGAAGCCTGACGCCCTGAGCGACGGAGGACGGAGAGTGTACAGCGAGGAAAGTCTAAAGAGGCTGAGGACGATCTGCTTTTTGCGTGACGTCGGTATGAGCATCTCCGATATCGGGAAGATCTTGAGAGAAGAGGACCCTCAGCCGGTCATTGAAATTTTGCTGGAGAATCACACGCAAGTGTTAAGGGAAGAGATCCGGTGCAATACGCAGAAGCTCCGGGCTGCCAGGGAATTGGCTCGGGAGCTGGAGAAGTGTCAAGACTTTTCCCATGAAACCATCGAGGACATAGCCTATACGATAGAAAATCAAAAGAAACTGCGAAAGATACATCGCAGTATGGTGGCCTTCGGCATACCGGTATCTCTCCTGCAGGTGGGAGGATTGATCCTTGGAATCGTCGAGGGCGTTTGGTGGCCTCTGGCTCTGGCACTGGTCGCTGCCATTGGGATAAGCATATGGATAACAAAATACTACTACGATCATGTGGCCTATCTTTGCCCTCAGTGTCGTAAAGTCTTTCGCCCGGGGATCTGGCAATTCATCTTCTCCGCCCATACCCCTAAGACGAGGAAGCTCACTTGCCCATACTGTAAATACAGAGGGTATTCCATGGAGGTCTACCGGCAGAAGGGGGCGCAAAACTTGTAAGGAAATAGGGTTTTTGTTAGACTATATGATGAGAAAGAGCAGAAAAATCTAGATTAGCGAGGAGGGAGTATGAGCAGAGAAAAAACATTGGAGATAGACAACATCACCAAATCCTTCGGCGAGAATATAGCCGTAAAAGGGTTGAGTTTTCATATGAAGGAGCCGGGGGTCTTCGGACTGATCGGGACAAACGGAGCGGGGAAAACCACCGCCATCAGGTGCATATTGGGCATCATGGGTTCCGATGGGGGAGAGGCCAAATGGCTGGGGAAGAGAATCACCAGAGATACGTTGGGCTTTGGCTACATGCCTGAGGAAAGAGGGGTCTACATGAAGATCGGTGTCCTGGCCCAACTGAAATACTTTGGCATGCTGAGAGGAATGGGAAAAGCCGAGGCTGAGGAATCGGCATTGGGTTTTTTGAAGCGACTGAATGTGGAAGAGTACAGGGACATGGAAGTGGAGAAGCTTTCCAAGGGGAATCAGCAGAAAATACAATTGATTTCCACTCTGGTCCATGACCCGGACCTTATCTTCTTGGATGAGCCCTTCAGCGGGTTGGATCCTATCAATACAGAGAACCTACGGACGCTCATCGAGGAACTGGTGGCGGAGGGCAAGTATATCGTCATGAGCTCCCACCAGATGAACATCGTGGAGGACTTCTGCAACGATATCGCGCTTTTGCACAAGGGAGAAACCATCTTATCGGGGAACCTTCGAGAAATCAAGGAAGGTTACGGGCGAACCAATCTCATTGTTGAAGCGGGGGAGGACGTTACGGCCATCGCGGATCGCCACGGACTGAGGTTGATCCAAAAGAAAGCCAATTTGTCGGAATACGCCATCCAAGGGGATGCCATGGCGGAAGAATTTCTGCAGAGCATGCTGAGGGAGGGGATATACCCTATCAGATACGAGATCAAGGAACCCTCTCTCCACCAGATATTTATTGAGAAAGTAGGTGAAAAGCAATGAAACAGATCATGACAGTCTTTCAATTCACCTTTCGGGATGCCATAAAGAGAAAAGCTTTTATCATCTCCAGCATCATCATTTTTGCTGTGATTCTCATTGCAAGCCTGATCCCCAGGGGAGTGGACTTCTTTACAGGGGGAGATGGGCAAGAGACCGGGACGGAAGCCACCTATTACTATGTGGATGATCAAGACATACTGCCCACCGGCGAAACAGTCCTCAAGGAAGCATTTCCCCAGGCAAAGATCGTAAAGATAAGCGGGAAGCAGATCGAGAAGTACAAGAAGGATATTCGAGACAACCACAAGGACAACTCCATTATCATCATGTCAGAGGAAGACGGCCAGGCCGGGATAAAGGTGATCACCTACAACTTCATGGGAGGGGCCAACACCGGCGTGGTGGGTGATGTTTTAAATAAGGCATATGCCGGGAAGGTTCTTGGAGATGCCGGGGTTTCCCCTGAGGTGATTGCCGGTGCCATGATGGATCTTCCTATGGAGACGGAGGCGGCCAGTGACATGACGGTAACCTCTTATGTGATTTCTATTCTCCTGACATTTTTGATTTTCTTCTCCATCTATTATTACGGATATGCAGTAGCCATGTCGGTGGCTACGGAAAAGGCGTCCAGGGTGATGGAGACGTTGGTGGTTTCTGCGAAACCATCTCGGATCCTCATCGGAAAGATTTTTGCCATGGGGGCTCTGGGTTTGATGCAGCTAGCTATGATGCTGGCATTCGGCGTTCTCTGCTACAAGATATTCATTCCCAAAGGATTCGCCCTTGGGGGCATGTCCCTGGATGTTTCGGGCTTTAACGGAAAAACAGTAGCCCTATTGCTGATCTATTTCATTTTGGGATATGCGCTTTATGCCGTGATGAATTCGGTCAGCGGGGCGCTTGTGAGCAAGATCGAGGACTTAAGTGCCGCCATGGCACCGATCCTGGTCATCGCTCTTGGGTCGTTCTATATGGGATATATCGCTATCGCCATGGGCGGAAAGAATACCTTGGGCACGGTAGCCACCTATGTTCCCTTCTCTTCACCCTTTATCATTCCATCCCGAGTGCTCAACGGAGACATGACTATGACGGAGCTTGCTCTTTCCATGGCTATCTTGGTGGTGACCATCGTAGTGATCACCCTCCTCTCCGTGCGGGTATACTCTGTTTCTGTCCTTCGTTACGGCAAGAGACAGAGCATGATCAGGGCTCTGATAGAAAAGAAGTAGAATAGAAAATTCATTTTAATCTTGCCAATGTTCAATTTCATGTGATATACTAGGGATTAGGAATTACAGAAGGGTAATCGGGAAGAGATAGTGGCATGTATATTTTGAATTTACATTGGTTGAAACCATGGTGGCGGAACTCAACAAGTTAGTTGGGGTGCCACCTATGTTTTTTGTATGAAGTTATTCTTATATCATTTTGAGAAGGGGGAACAATGAAACAACAGAGAAAGAAAATCGCCTTGCTGACCGTGCTACTGGCATTGCTGCTAGTGGTAGGAGGCCTACCTCTTTCCTCTGCTGCTACGGACAGCCAGGGGGGAGGCACAGTGAAGGTGGACGGTTCGAAGGCAGAACCGGCAAAGAAAGATGCCCAAAGAGGGGGCGAGGTAACTGATGCGGGAGAAACGATCCCCATCACCATTGACAACTCTTTCTTCTTGAGCAAGTACACAAGGGAAAAGGGATACTCCTTGGACGGCATGGAGGTAAAAGTAAAAAACAACAAGACCGGACAAATCTATACCTTTAGCGGGCCCGGAGAGGAAGTGGCGGCAAAGCCCAACGTCAAGAAGTACCAAATAACCGGCACGTTGCCCAAGTATAACGAGGATGGGACAGAGGCCACATACGGCTATGTAGTCCCCGATGACATCATCTCCAACTTGTGCACGCTGCAGCTGGATGGAATCAACTACAACGGACCGATAGGCAACATAGTCCACGAACCGGGAGAACCGGTAAAACTGAATTTGATCTGGATCGAGCAACTGACACCCCGAGTAGATGTGAAGTTTGCCGGTGAGGCAAAGGAAATTTCCTTGAAATTTACTCAGGTAGGAAGGCCTATCAACCGGGGTGGCGGTCTGGCCGAAATGGACACTGACTACAAGGTGGAGCATACGTTTACTGTGCCAAAAGCCCAAAGCACGGAGTTCTATAGGGCTTTTTATAACTGGACCATAGTAAAGAAATTTGAGTATCTAAGGGTTCCCGGGGTGATGTGGAGCAATACAAATGTAGGCGACCGGGATATGCTGGTGGAAGCAACTGATATTGACGGATATGCCAAAGAATTGACCGGAAATTATCGTGACGGATGGAAGCTTACTTATACCCAGCAGCTGAAAGTGACCTATGACTTGAACGAAAACGGTACATCATCAGATGCCCTAGAGGAAGTGGTTCTCCACGGCAAGTCACCGGTAGCCGTACCGAAAATTACCCCTAAGGATGGATATCGGTTCTTGGGGTGGGCTGTTGATGGCAACCAAGGGGGGCCTCTCCTCAATTGGTGGATCCGGCAACTGCAGTCATAACCAAGGACACTAAGTTTGTGGCGGTCTATGGCAAGGAGACGATCCCCATCACCATCGACAACTCTTTCTTCCTGAGCAAGTACACCAGAGACAAGGGATACTCCTTGGATGGCATGAAGGTAAGGGTAGAAAACGAAAAGACCAAGGAAATTTACACTTTTGATGGGCCCGGAGATGAAGTGACGGCAAATCCCAACGTCAAGAAGTACCAAATAAAAGGGACGCTGCCCAAGTATAACGAGGACAACACTTTGGCGGTGTATAGGTATTTAGGCGAAAAGGATATTATCCCCAATTTGTGCTATATGCAGCTGGATGGGGTCAACTACAACTACAGCTCATCCAACACTGCCCATACCGGAGGCGCGCCAGTAAAATTCGCGCTATACTGGTTTGAAGAGTTGACACCTCAAGTGGGGGTGGAGTTTATCGGCCAGGCAAAGGAGACTTCTCTCACTTTTACCCAGATGGACGGGCTCAAAGGGGTTACGTTTGATCCGGATAAAAAAGTGACACATACGTTTAATGTTCCCAAGGCCCAAAACACAAATTTTTCTAAAGCGTTCCAAAACCGTAATATTGCTAGGAAATTCGAATGGCTGAGGGTGCCCGTGGTATCTTGGAACCATATGAATGTAGGCGACCGAGATATGTTGGTGGAAGGTGCAGACCTGGATGGATACGCCAAAGAGCTGACCGGGAATTATCGTGACGGATGGAAGCTTACTTATACTCAGCAACTGAAAGTGACCTATGACTTGAACGAAAACGGGACATCAGCAGATGCCCTAGAGGAAGTGGTTCTCCACGGCAAGTCACCGATAGCCGTACCGGAAGTTGCAGCCAAGGAGGGATATCGATTCCTGGGGTGGACTCTGGATGACAATCAAGGAGGAGAACCTCAATTGGTGGACCCGACAACCACGGTCATAACCAAGGACACCAAGTTTACCGCAGTCTACGAAGAGACAACGATCCCCATCACCATCGACAACTCTTTCTTCCTGACCAAGTACACCAGGGACAAGGGCTACTCTCTGGATGGCATGGAGGTAAAAGTAAAAAACAACAAGACCGGGGAAATCCACACCTTTAGCGGGCCCGGAGATGAAGTGGCGGCAAACCCCAACGTCAAGAAGTATCAAATAAAAGGGACGCTGCCCAAGTATAACAAGGACGACTCTCCGGCGACATACAGTTATGTGCAGCCCGATGATATCATTCCCAACTTGTGCACGCTGCAGCTGGATGGAGTCAACTACAACGGACCTAGCGGTAATATTTACCACGAACCGGGAGAGCCGGTAAAACTGAATCTGCTCTGGATCGAAGAGTTGACCCCCAGGGTGGACGTGGAGTTCGCCGGTGAGCCAATGGAGACATCCCTGAAATTTACCCAGAAAGGGAGGGCTATAAATGTAGGTGGTCAAGCTACTTTTGATCCCGACCATAAGGTGGACCATACATTTGATCTGGCAAAAGCCCAAAACACCCACTTCTCCACTGCATTTCAGAACCGTGATATAGCAAGTAAATTTGATTGGTTAAGGGTGCCCGCGATCATATGGAACACTACAAATACGGGCGACCGAGATATGTTGGTGGAAGGTGCAGACCTGGATGGATACGCCAAAGAGCTGACCGGGAATTATCGTGACGGATGGAAGCTTACTTATACTCAGCAACTGAAAGTGACCTATGACTTGAACGAAAACGGGACATCAGCAGATGCCCTAGAGGAAGTGGTTCTCCACGGCAAGTCACCGATAGCCGTACCAAAGGTCACTGCCAAGGAGGGATACCGCTTCTTGGGCTGGACTCTGTATGACAACCAAGGAGGAGAGCCTCAGCTGGTGGACCCGACAACCACGATCATAACCAAGGATACCAAGTTTGTGGCGGTCTATGAGAAGATAGAGCAGGTGCCTGAGGAACCCACTGATCCTGAAAAACCGGATGCTCCGGGGACGTCTACAGACGGAAAAGCAGGGAAGGTGACCGCCAAGAAAGGTGGGCCTAAGACAGGAGACGAGGGCATGATGGGCATCTTCATCCTTCTGATGTCGGGTGCCGCTGTGGTCGCCGTGAGAACGGCAAAATCCAGAGGTTAATCGTTGACTTTGATCATCTTCTCGGATATAATAGCGTAGAAGACTGCGAGGTCCCCTCGCAGTTTTCAATTGGGAGAGAGTCGGTTGGGAAAAACCTGCTTGACATTGACAATAAGATAATATACCATTAATGGGCATCTTTATGAGATTTTATAGCAGAGCTGAGATGAAGCTCTGGTTTGGAAATTACGGAGGAGAATAGACATGAGAGTCAAGGTAACGCTCGCTTGTGGAGAGTGTAAGCAGAGAAATTACAATACTATGAAGAACAAACAAAAGACCCCGGATCGTGTAGAATTTAGCAAATACTGTCCGTTTTGCAAGAAGCATACACTTCACAAAGAAACCAAATAAGGAGTGAACAAATGGCAAGGGCAAAAGCAAAAGCGAATGCAGGCGTCAACCCCAAGGGGAAGGACGTAAAGAAACGGGTGACACCGCCCAAGCGGGAGAAGAGAAACTTGAAGGAGTACTTCAAGGGTGTCAGGATCGAAATGAAGAAGGTTGTGTGGCCGACGAGAAAAGAACTGGGGGCGTACACAGCAGTCGTTTTTGTGACCTGCGCTTTTTTCGCTCTGGCATTTTGGGCCATTGATTCAGGGTTCCTGGCAATATTAAAAGGCCTGCTGGGAATCAAGATGTAAGAGGTACATAAATGTCTGATAAGGAAAAAACCACAATTTCCCCTAAGAAAGAGGAAGGCCTTAGAGGAGACGGTACGCCTAAGTGGTATGTCGTCCACACCTATTCCGGTCATGAGAACAAGGTGAAGGTCAATATTGAAAAACTGGTAGAGAACAGAGGCATGCAGGACCTGATCCTCAAGGTGGTCGTGCCTACGGAGGACAAGGCTGAGCCTAAGGACGGCAGGATGGTCATCAAGACCAGGAAGATGTTCCCCGGCTATGTCATCGTCAAGATGATCGTCACCAACGAGTCCTGGTATCTTGTTCGAAACACCCAGGGCGTCACCGGCTTTGTAGGCCATGGTTCAGACCCTGTTCCGTTGACCATTGAGGAAGTCCGGCGCATGGGCATTGAAAAAATCCATATCGATCTTGACCTCCATCCGGGAGATGAGATCAAGGTGATCAATGGGCCTTTCGAGAGTTTCATGGGCGTGGTCGAGGGAGTCAACGAAGAGAAAGAAACAGTCAAAGCAAAGATTTCCATGTTTGGGAGAGATACCCCTGTGGAATTAGAGTTTGCACAAATAGATAAAATTTCATAAGAAAGGAGGAACTATGGCTAAGAAGATTGACGGCTATATTAAACTGCAGATTCCTGCAGGAGGCGCAACACCTGCACCACCTGTCGGGCCGGCACTGGGGCAGAAAAGCGTGAACATCATGGATTTCTGTAAGCAGTTTAATGCCAGGACACAGGATCAGCAGGGTATGATTATTCCCGTAGTCATCACCGTGTATGCAGACCGATCTTTCACCTTCGTGTGCAAGACACCCCCTGCAGCAGTACTGCTGAAAAAGGCTGCAAATCTCAAGAGCGGCTCCGGCGAACCCAACAAGAGCAAGGTCGCCACAATTACAAGAGCACAAGCCCGTGAGATCGCAGAACTGAAGATGCCCGACCTGAACGCAGCTAACGTGGAATCTGCCACGGAAATGATCTGCGGAACAGCGAGGAGCATGGGAATCGTAGTAGAAGACTAACGTTGTGGGAGGCGAAAGCCGATTGTACCACGAGGAGGAAACAATGAAAAAAAGAGGAAAGAATTACAAAGAAGCTGCGTCAAAGGTAGACAGAGCCAACTTGTACGATGTGAAAGAAGGACTCTCTCTGGTAGCCGAAAATGCCAAAGCAAAGTTCGATGAAACCGTAGAGGTGCATATCAGACTGGGCGTTGACGGAAGACATGCGGATCAGCAGGTAAGAGGAGCGATCGTTCTTCCCCACGGAACCGGAAAGGTTACCCGAGTACTGGTCTTTGCCAAGGGGCCTAAGGCTACGGAAGCAGAAGAAGCCGGAGCGGATTATGTAGGAGCAGAAGAGCTGGCACAGAAGATCCAAACGGAAAACTGGTTTGACTTTGATGTAGTAGTTGCAACACCTGACATGATGGGAGTTGTAGGAAGACTGGGTAAAGTCCTGGGACCAAAGGGCCTGATGCCCAACCCTAAATCCGGAACCGTAACCATGGATCTGGCTAAAGCACTTTCTGACATCAAGGCCGGTAAAGTGGAATACAGACTGGATAAGTCCAACATCGTCCACACGCTTATCGGGAAAGCATCCTTCGGAGAAGAGAAGCTGACTGAAAACTTCAATGCACTGCTCAATGCCATCATCAAGGCAAAGCCGGCAGCTGCAAAGGGTCAGTACTTGAAAAGCGTGACGGTATCATCCACCATGGGCCCGGGAGTCAAGATCAATCCTGCCAAGATAGGCGGATAAACGGCAGCACAAGATGCTGCGACAGACAATTTGAATACAACACCGTAGACAGCGGGTGCGAAAGCTTAATTCCCCGCCGAGGTACAATATAAAATATTGTCCTTGCACGTCTATGACCTGCAAGGATTTTTATGGAGTACCGATAAACCAGGCGACATGCATACGGGCAGTCGTCAGAAAGGAGAACGCAAGAGCATGACAGATGTAAACAAAGCGGCTTATCAAGAAAAGCAAGTGGTCATCGATGAAATCAAAGGCAAGCTGGAAAATGCTCAGTCAGCAGTAGTCGTGGACTACATCGGCATCACAGTAGAAGAAGCCAACAACATGAGAAAAAAGCTTCGTGACGAGAATGTAGACTACACGGTTTACAAGAATACGCTGGTAAAGAGAGCCATTGAAGGTACAGAATATGAGGAGTTGGGGCAGATATTGTCCGGCCCCAGTGCATTCGCCATCAGCGACGATGATGCTACGGCGCCTGCCAGAGTGCTGAGCCAGGTAATCAAAGACCTGAAGAAGATGGAACTCAAAGGAGGCGTGATCGAAGGGACTTATTATGATTCGGCCGGACTTGCCAGAATCGCAACGATCCCTTCCAGAGATGTACTCATTGCAAAGTTTATGGGAAGCATCCAGTCACCAGTTGGCAAGTTGGTGAGAACCTTTGCAGCAATTGCAGACGCAAAGGCCGAAGGTGGTCAAGAAGCACCGGCAGAATCAGAGACGCCGGCAGAAACAGCGCCTGAAACAAAAGCAGAGGAAGCCAAGGTAGAAGAGAAACCGGCAACAGAAGAGAAACCGGCAGCGGAAACCGAAGATAAAGAACAATAAAAATAAGAAAAGGAGAAATACCATGAATAAAGAACAAATCTTGGAAGCTATCGAAAGCATGACCATATTGGAGCTCAATGAGCTGGTAGAAGCCTGTGAAGAAAAGTTTGGCGTAAGTGCAGCGGCACCTGTTGCAGTTGCAGGCGCAGCCGGAGCAGCAGCGGGAGCGGCAGAAGAAGAACAGACAGAATTCACCGTAGTGCTGAAGGAGATCGGCGCAGAAAAGATCAAGGTTATCAAGGTTGTCAGAGAACTGACCGGCCTGGGTCTGAAGGAAGCCAAGGGATTGGTAGACGGTGCACCGTCCAACGTAAAGGAAGGCATCGAAAAGGCAGAAGCGGAAGCCATCAAGACCCAGCTTGAAGAAGTTGGTGCAGTTGTAGAGCTGAAATAAGACAGTATCGATAAAATGCAACTAGAGCGTCGGGTTTTCACCGGCGTTCTGTTGTATGTTAGGAAAGGAGGACAATATGATTTCTGCAGAAAAAGTCTTTTACGCATTTGACGGGGAAAATCGTCCGGCAGAACGCATCGTCCCGCCGGCTACCGTAGAGATCCAGACACAGGACTGTTTTTCTAATCAGTTGCGTGATCCTGCAGACACCATCGATGAACTGGACTGGGAGTGCATCAACCCCGCAACCGGCCCGGTGTATGTGGAGGGTGCAGAGCCGGGGGATACCCTTAAGGTGACCATCGAGTCCATTGACCTGGATGATCAGGGGACGGTTTGCGTCATAGAAGGAGAAGGCGTCCTAGGGCATATGATCAGTGGAAATCACATTCGAGTAGCACCCATTGTTGACGATATGGTGCAATATTTGGACCTTCAGATTCCCATCAAAAAAATGGTGGGTGTAATCGGAGTAGCGCCGGAAGACGGAGGGATCAATAATGGGACCCCGGGAAAACATGGCGGCAACATGGATACGATCATGATCACCGAAGGAGCAAAGGTATATTTCCCCGTAGGTGTTAAGGGAGCGCTCTTTGGCCTGGGGGACTGCCATGGCGTGATGGGCGATGGTGAGATTGGTGTGTCTGCTTTGGAATGCGCGGCCAAGGTCAAGGTGACTTTGGAACTGATCAAAGGCAAGGCGCCGGAATATCCCATTGTAGAAAACGACGAAGCCTTCGGGGTGATCGTTTCCAAGGAAACTACCGATGAGGCCATCGCTGTTGCCACGGAACTGATGTGCAAGTTCCTGGAAGAAAGGATGACCGGTTACACCAGAGAAGAAATCATCATGCTGATGAGCATGGTGGGTGATGTGCAGATCAGCCAGGTGGTGGATCCGGAAAAAACAGTACGATTTGTCTTCCCCAAGGCATATGCCAAAGGGATCACATATTAGGAAGGCCGGTGCCTTCCCGCAATCATTTTTAATCATCTTAAACTTGGAGGAGGTATGAAATGTCAGAAAAACATAGCCTTGAAAGTCTAGGCTATAAACAGGAATTGAAGCGGACACTGACCACCGCTGACCTGGTCGTGTATGGGCTGATTTTTATGGTCCCCATTGCGCCCTTCGGCATCTACGGAACAGTTATGTCCATTTCCGAAGGTATGGTGGTCCTAGCCTACATGATTGGTATGGTGGGGATGATCTTTACCGCATTCAGCTACTGGAGGATGTCGGAGGAGTTTCCTGTATCGGGGTCTGTATATGGTTATGCAACCCACGGTATAGGTAAGGGGGTAGGATTTGTCTCCGGATGGGCGATCCTTCTGGACTACATCCTAGTACCGGCTTTGTTGTACGTTGTGGCTGCTGTAGCACTTCAGTCCATCATCCCGGCGGTTCCTTTTGCCGCGTGGATCATTATATTTGTGGCCATCAACACGACGGTGAACATCATCGGTATCAAGTTCACATCACGCTTTAACTGGGTCATGCTGATCTTTGAAATTATTGTATTTATTATTTTC
>JBMNVE010000054.1:0-12116 GCA_050946655.1 Anaerovoracaceae bacterium | reverse complement strand
CTTGAGCATTATTCAGTTTTGAGGGTACACCCTCAACAGTTGCGAAGGATTTTGAGCCGTATGCAAGGAAGAGCCATCGAAGAGGAGGGAACGTACAGCGGTACGTGACCGACGATGAGAGAAGCTCTGACGAAGCAGAGGGATCAAAAGACAAGCAAGAAATCCGGTGACAATAGCGTGGAGGCTACACCTGTTCCCATCCCGAACACAGAAGTTAAGCTCCACTGCGCTGATGATACTTGGCGGGCGACTGCCCGGGAAAGCAGGACGTTGCCGGTTTGAAGGAAGATAGACTATCCGATGGGTGGTCTATTTTCTTTTATAGGTAAATCCATTGGAATATGGTAGAATACCTATATCCGCATGTCATGCCATGGCGCAGCAAAAGAATGGATAAAGTGTTAGATGAATAATTTGCTGGAATTGAGAGACGCTGTCTTTATGGATAAAATCATTTATCCGAATATCATCATCAATAAGGGAGAAATACTGTTCATTACAGGGCCAAGCGGTTCGGGAAAGAGCACGCTTTTGCGGCTGCTCAACGGAACGGTCTCACCTTCTTCCGGGACGGTACTTTTTAAGAGGAAAGACATAGCCCGCTTGGATACCGTGAGCCTGCGTAGGCAAGTGGTGTTGGTGAATCAATCGATCTTCCTTTTCGACAAGACTATTCGAGAAAACTTTGCGGGGTTTTACCGATATCGAGAACAAGAAACGCCCAGTGACGAAGAAATGGAAAGTTACCTCTCTCTTTGTGATGCAGACTTTCTTTTGGATGCTGACTGCACATCCATGTCGGGAGGAGAGCGGCAGCGGATCTATTTGGCTATTTGCATTTCTTTTGAGTCAGAAATACTGTTATTGGATGAGCCTACTTCCGCTCTGGATGAGAAGACGGGTAATCTTCTGTTTAGAAACCTGACGAAGTACTCTCAGGAGAAGGGAAAAACCTTGGTGGTCATCACCCACAACCGAGAATTGGCACAAGAATTTGGCGACCGGATCGTGGATCTTGCAGATACGGTCCACGGCGGGAAAGGGTAGAAGATGAGTGGAAACGTTGTAGAACTGAATTTGGTGCAATTTTTATTGGTTTACATACTTCTGATTATTGTTGCTATCATTATGAGGATCAGTCGTGTGGATCAAACAAAGCTTCTTGTGGTGGCGTCCTTGAGGATGTCTGCTCAGCTGGTTTTGGCGGGTTTTGTTCTAACGTACATCTTTGAACACCCCAGATGGTATTGGACCTTGGCATACATATTAGCTATGGCCGCTTTTTCTATCGGAAGGACTTTGTTAAAAAATCCTTGGATGAACCGTAAATTCAAGGTTATTGTGATCCTGTCTCTAGGAGCATCCGGAACATTGGTGTTGGTCTTTTTCATTCTGGGTGTGATCGGTGTAAATTTCTTCAATCCACAATATACCATACCCATTGCCGGAATGATCTTCGGCAACTCCATGACCGGTGTGACGTTGGGTTTGAAGAGTTTTAAGGACAATTTGACCGGACAGAAGGATCGCATCGAAGCCCTGATCAATATCGGTGCCAAACCAAAAAAGGTGCTGAGGCCTTTTGCCAATAGTGCACTGGAAACGGCCCTTCTTCCCACGATGAACTCCATGTTGGGGATGGGGATCATCGCTCTTCCCGGGATGATGACCGGGCAGATACTGTCAGGGACCATGCCTATGACCGCCATCCTCTATCAAATCGCTATCGTCATCTGTATCTGTGCCGTGGTGTGTATTGCATCTTTCTGCACACTGAATTTCGGCTACCGTACCCTATACAATAGACAGAATCAAATACTGGATATATAGGGAGAACCTCCACATTAGTAGTGGCAAAACAACAAATAAATAATTGACAAACAGCCAAAAACGTATTAAGATTGCATTTAGTTAGCAATTGCTAACACACGTGCCGATGGCATGGGTCTATGAGCGAAAAGAACTGACCATGAGTTAGCACACACTAACGACGTGAAGGAGACAGTTAACATGAGTGAAAAAGAGGCATATGAGGTAATCCGCAAAATCTTGTGCGGCCAGGATGAAAAGCAGGAGTTACCCTACTTAGAACCCGACAGCCACATCAAAAAAGACCTTGGCCTTGATTCCTTCCAATTGGTTGAAATGATTGGAGAGCTGGAGGATAGATTGGATATCTATATCCCCGATAGAAAACTCAGGGAATTACAGACCGTCGGTCAGGTAGTGTGCTTTATAAAGGAACAAACATAAATGGATGAAAATATAAACTCAATAGATCAATTTATTCAAGGGCATTTAGCGAAGTATAAAGAAAAAATCGCATTTAGAAATTGCGAAGACGGCGGCCGGGTGTCTTTTTCTCAGTTTATTGATGATATTAAACAAGTCTCAGACGGTTTCTGCAAGGCCGGGTATTCAGGAGAAACAATCATCCTTGCCGCGGAAAACAGTTATTCCTGGATCGTCTTAGCTATGGGCGTCTTGGCTTCGGGGAATTGTTTAGTTCCGGTGGATGCTGAGCTTTCCGATGAAACCCTTAAAGAACAGGCCCGTTTCGTGGAATCCTCATTATGTGTGATCTCTCAGTCCTTTGAAAGCACCTTTGAAGGCGGTTTTAAGTCTGTCCGCATCCACGATGCGGTGAAAGGAGAGGAGCATCTGCCTCGCTGCGATAGAAAATCACCTAAAGGAGAAAACAAAGCAGCGATGATCGTTTTTACCTCCAGGACCATGGGAACACAAAAGGCAGTAATGCTTTCTGAAAAGAATATTATTGCTGTAATAAGGGGAGGTAACGGATATGTGGTCTCAGAGGGGGAGACCTTTTCCATGTTGCCCCTTTGCCACACCTATGCCTTTATCTGCGGAGTCCTGGGTCCCATAGGCGGAGGAGAGACAGTGATCCTCAATGATAAGCTGAGGAATTTTGCAAAAAACTTAAAGTCCATGAGTCCGGCTATGATGTTTACCGTGCCCATGGTTCTGGAAAAAATGAGAGGCTTAGTCTATCAAGGGCTCAAGGATACGGGTAAGGAGAAAGCCTTTGGCCGTTGGCTGAAAATCAGTGGCTTTCTTATGAAAATAGGGATCGATGTAAGAAGAAAAATTTTCAAAGAGATAATAGCAGGGTTCGGAGGAAGACTTGCGGTAATTGTATCGGGGGGTGCACCGATACAAAATGACATCATCGATTTTTTCCATTGGATCGGGATCAGGGTGTTGAATGGATATGGCATTACCGAGTGCGGCCCCTTGGTTTCTGTTTCTTCAAACATATATAAAGAGAGGCAGAAAAGCGATTCTGTAGGAAGACCGATATATGGTTGTCAAGTGAAAATAGATTCGGAAAGTGAAACAGATATTGGAGAAATCCTGGTCAAAGGAGACAATGTGATGATGGGTTACTATAAGGCCGGGGAGGCTACAGACCAAGTTCTTGTAGATGGATGGCTTAGAACGGGGGATATAGGACGACTGGACCATCAAGGACTGTTGTATGTAAAGGGAAGAAAAAAGAATATGATCCTAGCGGACAACGGCAAGAACGTTTATCCGGAAGAAATCGAAGGGATGATAAAAAGAATGACAGGAATAGAAGATGTAATTGTCTATCAAGGCGACGGGTCGGAAATCGTAGCGGAAGTGTATGTAGACTCTTTAGACCTTGATCAAGACAGGGTGGTGGAACGTGTTCTTGTCGTAAACGATACATTGCCCATGTTTGCACAAATTGCCCGAGTGGCAGTGCGAAAAGAGGCCTTTGAAAAAACCACCACCCAAAAGATAAAAAGGAGATAGGAAAAGAACATGAGGATACTCCTGATCAACCCGCCCTATCCTAAGGGATCCGTTGGGTTTGAACACTTGATGACATTAGAACCCCTGGCTCTTGAATACTTGGGGGCAATATTAAAAAAGGAGGGGCATGAAATCAAAATTCTCGATGCGGTTTTGGATAAGGACATAGAAAAAGCCTTGAGAGATTTTGACCCGCATGTTGTAAGCTGTACCTGCTTTTACGTCCATATGTATGTGATACGGGACTTGTTCAAGCGAGTAAAGAGGTACAACCAAGAGATCACGACCATTGTGGCCGGATCCCATGCGGTCCTCTTCCCGGAGGAGTTTTACATCAAAGATGTAGATATTGTAAATGTAGGGGAAGATCTCTTGGTGGCACCACGACTAATGGAAGGGATAGAAAGGGGATGCCTGGAGGGGATCGAAGGCATTCACTACAGAAGCGCAGGGGAATGGAAAGTCGGCCCTCCCGCCACAAGGTGCATATCCATAGATGAGCTTCCGTTTCCCGACAGGTCCCTTACAAAAGAGTACCATAAACAATACTACTGGTACTTTGAAGAAGGCGTTGCCTCTGTATGGGGATCTGTAGGCTGCCCCTTCAAGTGCTACTATTGTACCCAGTGGAGCAAAAACGGCGGGAAATTTGTATCCCGAGAGCCGGAGTCGTTAATCGAAGAAATCTTGAACATCGAGCAAGAGTCCGTCTTCATTATAGACGATAATACGTTTACCGATAGAAACAGGGCATGGGAAATCGTTCGCCTGATCAAGGAGAAGGGCATCAAAAAAAAGTTCATGTGCTACTGCAGCCCCAACCTGGTCATTAAGAATCGAGACATTATCAGCCAGTGGAAAGAGTGCGGTCTGTGCAAATTGATGGTGGGGTTTGAATCCTTCAGAGAACAAGATCTAAAGGATGTCAACAGAAAAACCAGCATGGAAACCAATAAGCAAGCTATAGATATCTTGGATGAGATAGGGATAGACACCATGGCCGGATTTATCATTTATCCCGACTTCACCGAAAAGGACTTCAAGTTCCTGAGAAAATACGTAAAGGATAGGCGGCTGTATTATATCGAGTACACCTCCCTCACCCCATTTCCGGGCACCGTTTTCTATGAGCAAGTGAAAGACGAGATCATAGAGCATAACCCGGAGTTATATGACATGCAACATATGCTCCTGGAGAGCAAGCTGCCCTTAAAGAAGTACTACAAAGAGATCATGTTGACGTATTTGGCCTCATACATGCCACACCGGGCGGTGCGGGCGAGATTGAACTTTAAGTTAAGTTTGAATCCCATGCATCCGATCTACCGAAGTTTCATACGGTTTCTATTTAAAGTAAAGCGGTCCTATAAGGACCATGAAGTGATCATGCCTGAGTTGAAAACAGAAAGCAGGAATAAAAGCGAGGAGAGGAGAAAAGAATTATGGATAAAGAAACAATCAGAGCAGATATCATAAGGGAAATAGCAGATTTGCTGTTTTTGGATGAGGAAGAAGTAAGTGGGGATATGTCCATGACCGAGGACCTGGGTGTGGATTCTCTGGAAATGCAGGAACTCTACGGCAGGCTGAGCAAAAAATATCAGATCTCCTTGAACCTGATCAGGATCATCAACGATACAGCCATCGTAGTGGATAATGGCAAGACAGGGGATGGGGAAAAAATGATGGAGAAGGTATCGGAGATCATGAACATGGAGTTCAGCCGAGAAGACATCGATAAAGTGAAAGGAAAGATAGAAAAAGGCAGCACCGGAAGGCTCCTTGAAACAATCCAAGGGTTTGTAACGGTGGATATGCTTGCAGGTGCAGTGGAAAAGACTATGCTCCGGGAGAGAGGAAGCTGTGACAAATAAGAGGAGAAAAGCGTTGGTCACCGGCATGGGTGTTGTTTCCCCTCTGGGCTGTTCTTTGGAAGAGTTGAGCCGCCGAGTCTTTGACGGGATATCGGGAATCGATTTTATTGAAGATTATGGCTGGGGCAAGATCCCGGGAGGAAAGATCCGGGAAGAGGAATTGGACCCTGTCTATGAGAAAGACAGCCGCCCGGTGCGATTTTCCATGATGGCCTTGAAACAAGCACTGACCGACGGAGGGATAAGCGAAGGATACTTGAAGGATAAACGAGCTGCCGTCATTATGGGCGGGAGTCCTTCACTTGCTGAGAATCACAAGGTATATGAACTGCTGTACAAAAGATATGCGGGGAATCCGCCGGATGAAGAAGAACTGATCGGCTGCATCCCCTATACCTGCGGTTATCACAGTGCCAACAAAAT
This sequence comes from Anaerovoracaceae bacterium, assembly GCA_050946655.1. Taxonomy (GTDB): domain Bacteria; phylum Bacillota; class Clostridia; order Peptostreptococcales; family Anaerovoracaceae; genus JAXGRD01. The sequence continues at coordinate 6,018 of JBMNVE010000054.1, read as the reverse complement.
CGCAGAAAGACTGGGGATAACCGGCCATGTTGAAACCATATCCAACGCTTGTGCGTCAGGGGCTGCAGCCATTGGCAAAGCCGCCACAATGGTCATGAGGGGAGATGTGGACATAGCCATCGCAGGGGGCAGCGATGCCTCACTATGGATAAATGAGATCGGGCTGTTTTCCATTCTCAACCTGATTTCCAAGCATCACGACGGAAGGAGGAGCTGCAGGCCTTTTTCTGCCGACCGGACAGGTTGCGTGATCGGAGAAGGGGCGGGGGTCGTAACTATCGAGTCTGAAAAAAGTGCTGCGGATAGAAATGCCCGGGCCCATGGCAGGATTTTAGGATACGGTGCAGTAACGGATAATCATCATGTGACGTCTCCGGATATGGAAGGCAGCGCATATAAGAGAGCCATGAGTCGAGGGCTTAAATGTGTCGGGGTAAAACCCGGGGAAATCGACTACATCAATGCTCACGGTACGGGGACCTATTACAACGATCTGCTTGAAACCAAAGCGATAAAAAGCGTGTTTGACGAGAAAAATGGTGTACCACCAACCTCTTCTACCAAGGCGATTTCCGGCCATCTATTGGCGGCGGCGGGGGCACTGGAATGCATCATCACACTTTTGGCTATCCAAAAGGGGTCGATCCCTCCCACCATGCACTTGGAGGAAGAGGATGGGGAATGCGATCTGGACTATGTGAAAGATAGATGCCGTAAAGCAGATCTGGAGAAGTGTATATCCAATTCATTCGGGTTTGGCGGACAAAATGTCACCCTGGTACTTGGACGGTAGCGGAGAACTATATTTATGACTGAAAAAGGCGAGATTGTCGTATCCGGTTACGGCAGATGCATCTTAAATGAAAGAGAAGAAGTGGAGTTGAATCGGGAGAATCGCAGAACTATGCGATTTGCCAGAAGAAGTGGCAGGATGTTTATTTCTGCACTGTCTCAGGCAGTAAAGATGTCGGGATACAATATTGAAGAGGGACAGAAGGAAAGCAGAGGGGTCTTCTACGGAGAGTTCATGAATCTGATGTCGGATGAAGACCATAGAAAAGAGTTATTTGACCTGTGCAAAAACAAAGAAGATCGCTTTGACGGGGGATGTTTTTTCCATGGCATTGTAGATTACTGGAGCACCGTGGAGGTCCTGCAGGATGTGCCCAATATCCCCTGTTTTTTGGGGGCACAAATCACAAAAGCAGGTGGACCGTCGGAAACCATAATGGCCAACTGCGCCTCGGGGATATACGCGTTGAAAGCCGCCACAGATGCCCTAAACAACAACGAGATAGATGTGGCATTTGTGGGTGCGGCCTCAGCAAAAAACGATCCTCTGGAAAAAGAGATCCTAAACGCCCGGGGGTATTTTAGGAATGGGGATTATGCTGTTGTAGACGGAGCCGCTGCTATGGTACTTGAGCGACGTAAAGACTTAGAAGCAAGAGGAGGTACTGTGATGGCAGAAATCCTGGATATCAGAAGTTCCTTTTGTGGAGGAAACGGCGGCTTCCAAGGGAAAGGATCAACAGTTTTAGAGGATATGGTCAGGGATTCTGCAGCCTGCTTGGAAGGTGAAGAATTTTTGTATATCAGTGGGAGCATTTCCAAAAGACATGTAGCAGGGGAAATAGCGGCGGTAAGTAAGATCATGGGACAGAACTTATGGTCTGAAGGATACAAGGATAAAAAAGGATATACCTTTGCAGCCTCAGGACTACTGGAAATCATAGGATGGATGGAAAGCAGTGAAAAGAACCCGGCCATCATAGCGACTTTTGGATACGGCGGAAACAACGGCTGTGTCGTTGTTCGGTAACGGGAGAAAGGAACAATATGAAGTTTGGATTTATTGCACACATCAATAATGAAAACGAGAAAAACATGTTAAAAATTTTCCGGCAGATGAGAGGCTTATCTACTGCACCGGGGAAGGAAATGCAAGAAAGACAGGAGGAAAGTCAGGTTTATGTTGACTTTGCGGAGTTCACCATAAGGTCCAAGGCGGGTGCCGAGGCCACGGGAAAAATCGTCTATCTTCCCCGAGGGCCGGAAGACATGCTTGAACATGTGGAAGAGGCAGTAGAGGAGATAAAGAAAGCCGCACTGGAACTGGAAGAGTGGGGAGCTGAGATCATCGGGCTGGGGGGCTATACCGCCAGCATAGGGGGCAGAGGGCGAGATGTTCAGGAATGCCTGAAGGGAAGTGCTAAGATCACCACGGGAAATACCTTTACCGCAACTACTTCGGTGGACACCCTGGATTACATTTTAGACAAGCTGGGCCTGGATATTGAAGGATTGAAGGTGGCCGTGGTGGGCTTCCCCGGGAGCATTGCTTTGTTGATCACAAAATTGCTTGTGCATAAGGGGGCAAAGGTAACAGCCGTAGGCCGGAGGGAAAACCTTATGGTCAAAAAATACTTTGCCGATAGCTTGGACTGCTTTGAAAAGATCAGTTTTACCACTGAACCGGAAGACGCATTTAAGGACGCACAAGTTGTTTTCACCGCCACCACTACCGGGGGATTCATCTCCAGATCGTCTCTTCCCAAGGGCTGCATTGTCATAGATGTGGGAGAACCAAAAGATATGTGCCGGGAAGAGGAAAGACCGGAGGTGCTGGTAGTTGACGGAGGACGTTTTGGATTTGAGGAAGGGGTAGAATTGCTAAATGTGCCCATGTCTTCACTTTTCGCTGACGGATTCTATGGGTGCGTGGGGGAAACAATCCTTTTGGCCCTGGATAATGCACAGGATCGTTGTTCTGTGGGTAGGATGCTCTCTCTGGACAATGGAATGGCCATTGGAAAGATGGCAAAACGTCACGGCTTTGTCGTAAAAGGCATTAGCTGCGGGAAAAAGCCGGTAGGGGATGGAGAAATATACAAAATAAAAAGTCATATGGATAGAAAGCTTTTTTCCAAGAAGGAAGAGGCGGATCCTGATATATACAAAGGCATTGATGAGATCACAAAGGCGGAGATCATGGAGAAATACTCCACCTACATAAACCCTGTATTAGCTGCGGTAAACCAAAGTGGACGCTACGATCGGCTGTATGTGAGGGCTGAGGGCATGAGGGTCTGGGACAATGAAGGAAACGAGTATCTAGACTTCGTCGGGGGATATGGCTCTGTGAATATTGGTCACAATCATCCGGCTGTAAAAGAAAATATCCTAAAATATATGGAAGCTCAGTTGCCCGGCATTCTTCAGGTTTCTCCCGGATATTGTGCCACATTGCTCAGTCAAAAAATGGCGGAGATTCTTCCCGGTAATTTAAGCAGAACCTTTTTCTGCAACAGCGGTGCCGAAGCGGTGGAAGGTTCACTGAAGCTGGCTTGTAAGTATACAGGGAAGTGGAAGTACGTTTACACCAAAGGCAGCTTCCACGGAAAAACCTTGGGAGCACTTTCCGTAACCGGCAGAGATAAGTACAGAGATCCCTTTTTACCTCTCCTGACCAATTCAGTCGGCGTAGAATACAATTCTCCGGAGGCATTGGAAGAAGTCCTTAGAGAGGGAGATGTGGCGGCCTTCATCGTAGAGCCTGTCCAGGGAGAGGGGGGGATAATCCCTGCGAAAGATGGGTATTTGGCAAGATGCCGTGAGCTCTGCACCAAGTACGGGGCATTGTTTATTGTAGACGAGGTGCAGACCGGATTTGGAAGAACGGGGAAGATGTTTGCTGTGGAGCACCATGGAGCAAAGCCGGATATCATCGCTTGTGCAAAGTCCTTGGGAGGAGGATTAGTACCCATGGGAGCATATATTACCACGGAGAATATTTGGGATGAAGCATATGGGAACCAGTCGGATTATCTTTTGCACACCAGTACCTTCGGAGGGAATTCCTTTTGCGCATCTGTTGCGCTGACCACATTGGAAGTGATAGAAAACGAGAAGCTGGTGGAGAATGCAAAGACCGTGGGAGAATATCTATTGAACGGCCTTGAGGAGATATCCAAAAGATACGGGTTCATAAAAGCCGTGAGAGGTCAGGGGCTCCTCATTGGGATAGAGTTTCAGTACGATGTATCATCCGGTCTTGAAACACTGGTGGAGATGATCAATTCCATGATCCCCTCAGAAACCAGGGACATGTACAGAGCGTTGTCCAAAAACATAGTGACCTCGGTGAGGAACTTCGTGGATGAAAATATCGAAAATGTAGAAAAGTATCTCAGTGATAATTTCACTGCCCAATTTGCTGCCAGCCTTCTCAACGAAGAAAACATCATCTCCATCGTGACCCTCAATAACCCTATGGTGATGAGGATAGAGCCGCCTTTGATCATCAGCGAGAAAGAGGCCCAAAGGTTCTTGATGGCCTTTGAGAACGTGTGCCGGCAACATAAATTGCTGGATGGGGGAAGTTTTGCGTAGAAAGGATGGAATGCCTTGGTGTTGGCCAGGATCTTTAGCAGTATAACAGAGGTGGATAAGAATGGGTGGGAGACGGTCATAGGAAAAAACAAACTGCTATCCTACGACTACCTTCTCCACATCGAGAAAACCATGGGAAGGGAATATCCTTGTCAGTACATCTGTGTATATCGCAAAGAGGAAATGGTGGCGGTGGCACCTATGTTCACCATAGATATCAAGCTGGACACATTGATGGAGGGAGGATGGCTCAAGTCTGCCGCAAGGAGGTTGAATGCCGTTTTCAGACGGGCGGGGGTCATCACTGCACTGGTGGTGGGAAGTCCGCCTTCTTCGGGGAACTTCGGTATAGGAATAAAGGAAGGTGCAACCGGGGAAAAAGAGATCCAAGTGATGGCAAGAGCCATAAAGGATGTGGCCAAGAGGGAAAAGATAAAATTGATCATATACAAGGAAGTTCCCCACTGGTTCAAAGTGGATTATGGTCAGATCCTGGAGAAAGAAGGCTGCTCCTTTGGAAATGATATGCCCAACAATACGCTGAAAATACGGTGGTCCGACAACGAAGATTTTTTGGCCTCTATGCGGGGAAAGTTCCGACAAGCCATAAAAAAGAGTGAAAGAAAACTGGTGGCCGAGGGGATCCAAGTAGATATGGTAAGGGAGATAAACTCTGCCTTTGGAAGCCGGGAATATGATATGTATTCTGAAGTTTTAAGCAAGTCTTCCAATGTGTTTGAAAAACTGACACCCGGATACTTCCGTCAAATGGATACGGTGAAGTCCATAGAGCCCAGGCTGCTGACCATAAAGAAGAACAAAAAAATAATCGGATTTTTCCTGATCTGTGATAGCGGGGAAGATGAGATATCGGCCATGTTTGCCGGGATAGACTACCGGTGGAGCAGAGATTATGACGTATACTTCAACTTGTTTCACCAAACCATAATCCATGCCATAAAACAAGGGAAAACCATGATTTCATTTGGGCAAAACACCTACGAAGTAAAGGGCAGGATAGGATGCAAGGTAGACCGTCTTTATATCGGGTTTTGCTATAGAAACAGAATCGTCCAGGCATTGCTGGAGAAATTTGCGGATACCTTGCTCCCCGAAACATCTGTAAAAGAAAGACAAGTATTTAAACAGGAGTATATATGAGTTTTATCAATAACAGTAGAATCAACTTGGGATGCTGCAAATCCTTTGTCGCTCAAAAACCCATCTTTGCAGCCTGGCATGTTACCTACAGGTGTAACCTGCAGTGCAAGTTCTGTAGCTTTTGGAAAAATGAATACGACAGAGAAAGGGAGTATACCGTTGCGGATTTTCATAGGAGCATACCTAAGCTTTTGGCCATGGGGATAAGGGTGGTGAACTTTGCCGGAGGGGAGCCTTGTATACGGGAAGATCTTCCCCGGATATCCTCTGAGTTTGCTAAGGACTTCATTGTGATCATCAATACCAACGGGATGCATATAACCCATGAGTATGCCAGAGCACTGTGGGATGCAGGGGTGGACATTGTCAATGTGTCATTGGATTTCTTCGACAAGGAAAAGCACAATTACTTCAGAGGGTCGGACAAATCCTACGACAAAGCCGTAGAAGCCATGGATATTCTAA
>JBMNVE010000053.1:0-12240 GCA_050946655.1 Anaerovoracaceae bacterium | reverse complement strand
CCCACGATATATACGGCTACCGTTCCCATGGTAGACAGGCCTGTGTCGATTTCTTTTTCAAAGCCCAGTCTTCCCCCGGTAGCCTTATCGATAACTCCGATAACGGCAAAAATCATCAGTATAATGATGAATATATCCACTTGCTCTCCTTCTCTCTTCTACTTCCCTTTCTCATTATACACACATGCCTTTGAGGGTCAATGCGTGTCTTATAAATACCTGTGCTCTATAGTGGCATGAAATGCAACAGGATTCTATCATGATATTTGGGCAAGGAGGCGGGTTTCGACCGGCCGGTTCGCGCCGTTTGCTTTCAGTACATTTATACCAGGCAGCCACAAATAAAAATGCTCCGCCCGTTTTTCCGGGAGGGGCATTTTTATTTTTCAGTTATTCAATCACCAGGCATTTCTTCGGGCATTTCTCCACGCAGACGCCACAGGTGATGCAGGTGTCCTGATCCACCTTCCAGATCTTTTCTTTTCGGTCTACTTCCAAGGCATCTACAGGACAGTTTTTCACACAGATCCCACAGTATATGCAGACTTCCTCGTCACACTTCAGTGCGCCTTCACCGTCCGCCGGAGCAGCAGGCTCGGCTGCCGCGTCCTTAGCCTCTCCGTTCTTTGCCGGAGCAGCCTTGGGCTTCTCCGCCTCCGGAACATTGGCCGTATCGATGATCTTTTCTGTGGATGGCTCGGTGTATTCCGGTTCCATGAACAGGCACTTCTTGGGACAAGACTCCACACATTCGCCACACTGGATGCACTGCATCCTTTCGATGGTCCACGTACGCTCTTTTCGCTCCACGGTGATGGCGTTAGTGGGACACTTTCTGCCGCAGATCCCGCAGAGGATGCACTTGTCTTCCTCGATGCGGATGTGTCCCCTGGTCCTCTCCTTATATTCCTGAGGGATCACCGGGTACATCTTGGTGGCAGGCTTTTTGAACAAGCTGCCCAGCACTACTTTGCCGATTTTAAAATTTGCCATATTTCCCACCTACCTTTCTGTACAACTGATACAGGGGTCGATGGTAAGAATGAGCATGGGAACATCCGCCAAGTCACATCCCTGCAAGGTTTTTACCATTGCGGGAATGTTCTGGTTGGTAGGTGTTCGGACGCGCATCCTCTCCAGGAACTTGGTTCCTTCGTCGAATCCCTTCGCATAATAAACGGCTTCTCCTCTGGGTTGTTCCAGTCTCATGACGAACTCGCCGGTCACGTTCCCTTTGACGGGAACAGAAATCGGTCCTTCCGGAATCTTGTTGACAGCCTGTTCGATCAAATCCAAAGCCAGGAAGATGTCTCTTATTCTCACGACACAGCGTGCATAGCAGTCCCCGGCAGTCTCGACACAAGGCTCGAAGTCCAGTTCATCGTAGATGCTGTGACCGTTCAACCGCATGTCCTGGGCAATCCCTGATGCTCTGGCCATAGCGCCGACAGCATCAAGCTCAATGGCGTCTTCCTTGGATAGGTAGCCTATGCCACAGAGTCTGTTCTTGACCGATTTATCTTCCATAAAGACGTCGGTCAACGCTTTCAGCTCTTTCTTGATGCCGTTGAGGGTGCTGACCATTTTATTCAATGTAGCAGTGTCCATATCCTTGCGGACACCACCCACCTTACATACGGAGAAGATAACTCTTCCGCCGGTGGTCTCTTCAAAGAGGTCCAGGACGGTTTCTCTCAGTTTCCACACATGCATGAACAAGCTTTCAAACCCGAAGCCGTCGGCCAAAAGCCCTAGCCAAAGCATATTGGAATGGGCCCTTCCCAGTTCATGCCAGATGGTCCGCAGGTATTCGGCTCTCTTGGGCACTTCGATGCCCATGGCTCCTTCCACGGCAGCACAGTAGCCCCAACCGTGTCCGAAGCTGCAGATTCCGCAGACTCGCTCAATAACGTATACCATTTCGGTATATTCCTTTTTTTCCACCAGCTTTTCCAATCCTCTATGGATGAATCCAATGGAGGGAATGGCTTCTACAACCTTTTCATCCTCAATGACCAGATCCAGATGAACCGGCTCCGGCAATACCGGATGCTGTGGTCCGAAAGGAATAATAGTTCTTTTACCCATGTTTTCTACCTTCCTTTCTTATTTCTCTTTCCATGGAGTCGGCTCTGCAACCTTGTAGAAGTTGCCGCCGTAATCTAACGCATTGTGAAGGAACTTGATGCCGAACAGGTCGTTCAACTCGTTTTCATAAATGAATGCACTCCAATATTCCTTGGTGATGCTCTCTATTTCCTGCCCTTCCTCCACATGAATTCGGTAATTGACCAGGGAATGATCCTTGTCAAAGGAATACAGCAATTCGCATCCCTCATCCTTCGTCGTGGCACATGCCTGAACGAACCGGTATCCGTCCTGCTTCAGGTTACGCACTATGCCAAGCAACTCGGAACCCTGTATTGACCGGATATCCTGATTCATGAATTTCTTTTCGCTCATACCGCCGCTCCCTTCTGGTTATTGTCGGCATCCAACTTGGCCTTTTTTTCTGCCAAGATGCCCAGACCCTTTACTACACCATCGATGATGGATTCAGGTCTCGCAGCACAGCCGGGTACATAGCAATCCACAGGGATCACTGTGTCCGTACCGCCCAGGATGTTATAGCACTCCTTGAAGATCCCGCCGTTGGTGGCGCAGATCCCGATAGCTACCACTACCTTGGGCTCCGGCATTTGCTCGTATATCTGTGTTACTACATCCTTGTTCTGTTCATTGATCGCACCGGTGACAAGGAAAACATCCGCATGCTTCGGGTTACCCGTATTGATGATCCCAAACCGCTCCACGTCGTACATAGGTGTTAGGCAAGCCAAGACTTCTATGTCACAACCGTTGCAGCTGGATCCGTCATAATGGATGACCCATGGTGATTTTGTTACATATGCCATGTTATTGCCTCCTTATATGTACAGCAGAACGAACAGGTTGATCGACCCCAAGACCAGCGCAACGATCCACGCCGAGTTGATGGCAAACTCCCATTTCATTCTGGCAAAGCTATTGTCGATGAATACTTCCAAGAAGTAAGTCAAAAGACAAACGACTACGCCGATAACGGCCCCCCAAACTGTTCCGTTCATGAAGAACAGGAAGACGAACCCTAACAGGAAAATATTCTCATACCAGTGGGCCGCTTCGATGAGGGCCAGAGTCCTTCCGGAAAACTCCGTCTTTAGTCCCGCAACCAGCTCCTGATGTCCGTGATGGGACATGGACAGGTCAAAGGGAGACTTTCTGAACTTGATGGTCAGAATAAAGATATATCCCAGGAAGATACCGATAAGGTATAGCAAGGGCAACTTATCGCCCACCATGATCCCTTTTACATCAAAGGTCCCGGTGAACATATAGAACCCGATCGCCGTGATCAGAACCATAGGCTCATAAGCAAGCATCTGTAGCAACTCTCTCTCCGCACCCACCTGGGCGAAAGGAGAATTGGAAGAGAATGCCGCCACGATGAGGAAAACACTGGCCAGTGTCAAGGTAAAGATCACCAGCAACAGACTGAGTCCCGCAAAGAAGAAGGCTCCCGTTACAACGATGAAGATGAAGAAGCAGAACACATAAAAGTCTTGGACTTTGTTTACCGTGATTTTCTCCTTCTCAAACAGCTTCAAGAAATCATAGAAGGGCTGGAGGATGGGAGGGCCGAACCGCCCCTGCATCCTTGCCGTGATCCTTCTGTCGATACCTGCAAGCAGACCACCGATGAAAGGTGCTAAGATCAGATATGCAACTACGCTGATGATGATTGTGATTGTATTCATTTTACATACCTCCCAGCATAGCACCGGCGACCATTCCGATAGCGACCACCAGGACGATGCCCGTTGTGATCACGCCGATGACGTTCATCTTAAACTCTCCGAAATATCCTTCCATATACCAGTTTCTAAGGGAAACCGCCGTCTTGCCTTCCATGGAGTTGATGAAGGTAAGATCGTCTCCGGTATTTACACCGGCCATGTATATGGGAACGATTTTCTTTGTAGTTCTTCCGAAGAGGAATGCAAAGAGCAGTATCAGTACTGCGATCATGATGACCATGATGATCATATTGTTTTCAGATAGTGCCATTGTTTCCACTGTCCCGAAGGTGTCCGACAGGTAGGGGATGACCATACCCTTGGATACGAAGGGGAATCCCAGGCAGACAATGACGGTAAGCACGGACAGGATCATGTGGACCACCGTCTCTTCCCGGTGAACATTCTTTTGAATGTCTTCTCTCCCCGCCATGATGGCAGAAAGTTTTCCCATCCACTTAGTCCAATAGAAGGCTGTAGCCGCACTACCGAAGCAGATGATCACCACGAGAAGAATATTCTTGGAATCCACGAAGGCAACCATGGTTGCCCACTTGGATATGAGCATACCGAAGGGCGCAAGGAACATTCCTGCGATCCCGATAAGCATGAAGCTGGCCAGACGAGGCATTCGGTTGAATAAGCCATCCATGTCCTCGATGTCTCTGCTTCCGATGTTGTGCTCTGCAGTACCCACGCACAGGAACAAGAGAGACTTGGTCACTGCGTGGAAGATGATGAGCATGATGCCGGCCCATACGGCTTCCGCTGAACCGATGCCACCGCAGGCTACGATCAGCCCCAGGTTGGCCACGGTTGAATAGGCAAGTACCTTCTTGGCATTGCTCTGTGAAATGGCCGCAAAGGATGCCATGAGGAAGGTGATCCCTCCCACAAGGGCTACCATGATCCCGGCGACGTTGTCTCCCAAGACCGGTGCCAGCTTGATGATCAAGAAGACACCCGCTTTAACCATTGTGGAGGAGTGGAGCAACGCCGACGTAGGTGTAGGCGCTACCATAGCTCCCAAAAGCCAGCTGTTGAAGGGCATCTGCGCCGCCTTGGTAATTCCGGCAAAAGCCAGGAATATGGCAGGAACTACAACGCTGTATCCCATGGTCCCGATGGTCAGCATGGTGGACAGTTCGATCGTTCCATAGGTGGTGCCCAGTGCAACGATAGCGATGACAAAGCCCAAGCCGCCGGCCAGGTTCATGACCAAGGCTCTGAAGGCATTCTTTGTCGCCACCTTATCTTCGTTCTCTTTCTTGTGGAAGAGTCCGTTGTACCCTATGAGGAAGAAGGAACATAGAGATGTGATCTCCCAGAAGAAGTACATCCAGACCAAATTGTTGGCCATCACCAGTCCGAACATAGCCGACAGGAAGAGGAACATGAGGAAGAAGAACCAGGGTCTCCTGTCCGGAGCATCCTTATGATGTTTCTGAAAGTCCTTCATGTACCCGATGGCGTACACGCAGATCAGTGAGCCGATGATGCCGATGATCAATACCATGATCATGGAAAGTCTGTCTACATAAACATTGTGCCCTACCTCGATGCTATGTCCCTTGCCCAGCTCAAACCAGATTAGAAGCGGTGTCTGGATCAACGCAAAAATGGGAGCCAGATACTGCTTTTTCATCACACCGATGACGATAATGATGATCGCGAGGACTACCTCGATAGCCATCATCACATAACCGATGTTTGCGGCGTAGGGAATGACGAAAGTCTTTCCGCCGCTGCCGAAATGCTGCACCACGAGATAGATGGAAGCCGCTGCGATAATTGCCGCAGCAACCTTCACAATGATATCTCTGGCCGCATCCGCCTTGAGCAATAACAGAACAATTGCAACAATTAAGGGGAACCCGATAAGAAAAATTATTGTGCTCATTTAACCCTCCTAACATTGTTAAAATAAATACACAGATATTATATCTTGACCGCATGCTTAAAACAAGCATTTTCACGTATGTTTCAGTTTTAATACAATATTATATTTTATTGACACAATTTACCGAATAGACTGAATGTTTTGCCTTCCAGGACCTCTACGGAAACCACTTTTCCCACCAGGCTTTCCGGCCCGGGAAAATCGATTTTTTTGAAGCCTTCCGTCCTTCCCGTCAGGTTTTTTGGGTCCTTTTTGCTGATGCCTTCCACCAACACCTGTTCGATTTTTCCTTCCCTGCTTTTGTTCTTTGCGGCAGCGGAACTGTTGATCACATCCACCAATCTTTGGAACCTTTCATGCTTCATCTCCTCGTGGATCTGATCTCCGTATTTTTCCGCAGGGGTCCCCTTTCGTACTGAGTACAAAAAAGTGAAGGCCGCATCAAAGGAGGCCTCCTCACAGAGCCCCAATGTATCCTGAAAATCTTCCTCGGTTTCTCCGGGAAAGCCTACGATAATATCCGTCGTGATGGCCATATCCGACCTGATTTCTCGCAATTTCCCGATCAGGCGGAGATAGTCTTCCCTGGTGTACTTTCTGTTCATCCTCTTCAGCACTTCATTGCTCCCCGACTGAACGGGAAGGTGGATGTGGCCGCAGAGCTTTTCCAACCGGCCGAAGGCCCTGACCAAGTCATCGGATAAGTCCTTTGGGTGAGAAGTCATAAATCGAATACGAGCAAGATCGGGTATGTCGTGGAGAAGATGGATCAGCCCCGTGAAATCCGTGTCTGAGCTGCAGTAGGAGTTGACGTTCTGCCCCAGGAGAGTGATCTCCCGCACACCATCCGCCGTCAACTCTTCCACCTCTCTCTTGATTTCCTCAGGCAGACGACTTCGCTCCCGTCCTCTGGTAAAGGGAACGATGCAGTAGGTGCAGAAGTTGTTGCATCCCTGCATGATATTGACGAAAGCCTTGTGCTTGTGTTTCCGCTTTGCCGGCAGGTTTTCAACAATTTGTCCCCCCTCTTCCCAGATGGAGACATACTTTTCATTCTTGGCAATGGTGTCGTCCAGCAAGCTTGGAAACTGATGGATATTGTGGGTACCGAATACGATATCCACCCAAGGATATTTTTCTTTCACCTCTTTCACCACATGAGGCTGCTGCATCATACAGCCACATACGCACACGACAAAGTCCGGCCTCTCCTTTTTGATCCTCTTCAATTGCCCCAAGGTACCGAAAAACCGTTTATCTGCATTTTCTCGAACGCTACAGGTGTTGATGATGCACACATCCGCATGGTGCTTTGAGTTGCTTTCCAAATAGCCCTTCTCTGTCAGAAGTCCGGCAAGGGTCTCCGAATCCCGTTCATTCATCTGACATCCGAAGGTTTGTATGTGATATGTCTTATCCCTGTTCATGTTTTTTGTCACGCCCCATCAATATTTCCACTGCATCCCTTGCGGTGGTTTTTCCCTGTATGACCTTATAGATCTGCTCTGTGATGGGCATCTCCACTCCTGCTTTTTGGGCGAGGGCATAAGCAGCTTCTGCGGTGAACATACCCTCCACTACCATGCCTACCTTTGCTGTGGCCGCAGATGGATCCATCCCCTGACCGATCATGATCCCGCACCGCCGATTTCGGGAATGCATGCTGGTGCAGGTAACGATCAGGTCTCCTACACCGGTAAGACCGGCAAAGGTGGGCGCTTCTGCCCCCAGGGCTACACCCAGTCTGGTGATCTCCGCAAGGCCCCTGGTCATCAGTGCCGCCTTAGCATTGTCCCCAAAGCCGATGCCGTCGGAGATCCCCGCTCCCAAGGCGATAATGTTTTTCAAAGATCCCCCCAGTTCAACACCGATCACATCCCCTCCTGTGTACACACGAAAGCGGTTGGTGATGAAGGTGTTCTGGACCTTGTGAGAAATCTCCTCATCTTCGGATGCCACCGCTACTGTAGTGGGCAGTCCAAGGCCCACCTCTTCGGCATGGGACGGGCCGGAAAGAACGGCATATTTCAGGCCGGGCATGATTTCTTCCGCTACTTGAGAAAGCCTGAGCAAGGTCTTCTGCTCTATTCCCTTGGCTACATTTACCACGGTCATATCTTCCTTCAGGAAGGGTTTTGCCGCCGTAAGGGCATGGCGAAAATGCTGTGCCGGCACGGAAAACACTGCCATTTCCACACCATCAAGTGCTTCTTCCATGGTTTTTACGATATGCAGGTTTTCCCCCAAGGGGATGTCCTTAAGGTATTTGGTATTCTCCCCGGTCTTTTCCATATTCTCTAAAAGAGATTTGTCAAGATCCCAGATCTTTACCTGATGGCCTTTGGCGGACAGGGTGATGGCCAATGCGGTCCCCCAGCTTCCTGCACCTATGACACCTATCTTTTTCATATCCGTTCCCTTCCTTCTTTCCTTTAGGCCACCGGCGACAACAAAAGCAAGCGCCTGTCACCCGGCTGAAACCGTAAAGGCTGAAAATATTCTATTTCTTAAAACTCATCTTGGGTTCTTCTCCTCTGACCAGGCGCCCGATATTGCTCCGGTGTTTCCAAAGAACGATGAGGGCCAGCACGCTGCCTAAAATGATGAAGTCCGGCTCAAAGAAGTAGGCTAGAACCGGAAAGAAAGCCGCGCCGGCAATGGATCCTGCAGACATCCTCCTGGTGATCAGGACAAAGACAACCACTACCCCGAGGGCCGAGAGTCCCAATAAGGGATCCAGGCCGCACAGAGCGCCGAATGCCGTCGCCACTCCTTTGCCTCCCTTGAATCTAAAGAATATCGGCCAAACGTGGCCCACCATTACCGCAACAACGCAAATCATGGCCGCTTGTTGTCCCAAGAGAACACCGGCCAGTACCACCGCCACCGTTCCCTTGAGCACATCGATGATCAAAGTAGCTGCCGCCGCCTTCTTGCCCAGAACTCTCAGCACATTGGTCGTTCCGGCATTGCCACTGCCCTCTTTTCGAATGTCGATCCCATGGGCCCTGGCGATGAGTATGGATGGTGAGATGTTTCCCATGAGATAGGCTATGAGCGCGGCAATCACCAGCAGCCAGTATTCCCCACTCCATTGAAGCAGTCCCGTAAAACTATACATCCTCGGATTCTCCCTTTTCTCTAAATACGAATTTGATGGATGTCCCCTGGAATCCGAAGGCATCCCGGATCTTGTTCTCCAGATATCTGGAATAAGAAAAATGCATCAACTTTCTTTCATTGATTTTGAAGGAAAACAATGGCGGCTTTACCCCTACCTGAGTAGCGTAGTAAATCTTTAATCGCTTCCCTTTGTCTGCAGGGGGCTGCTTCATCATCACAGCATCGGCGATCAGGCTGTTCAGCTGTCCGGTGGAAATGCGAAGCGCCCTCTTTTCGGCAACCGCCCGAGACATTTCCAGGACCTGCTCTACCCGTTGACGGTGAAGAACAGAGATGAAAAGGCTGGGGGCATAGGACATAAAGGCCAGTTCCGCTGCGATCTCCTTTTTGAACTGGTTCATGGTGCCCGTCTCTTTTTGGATCAGGTCCCACTTGTTCACCACCACGATGATGCCCTTTCCTGCTTCATGGGCAACACCGGCTATCTTTTTATCCTGTTCAGTGATGCCATCCTGTGCATCGATGACCAGAAGACAGACATCACATCTTTCAATGGCTGCAATGGCACGGATAACGCTATATCGCTCGATATCTATGTTCACTTTGCTCTTTCTCCGAATCCCCGCGGTATCGATGAGAATATATTTTTCTCCGTCCTTTTCAAAGGGGGTGTCGATGGAATCCCTGGTAGTCCCTGCAATAGGGGAAACGATCACGCGGTTCTCTCCCAGTAGCTCGTTGATGAGAGAGGATTTTCCTACGTTGGGCTTGCCGATGACGGCAATCTTGATCTGTTCCTCTTCTGCCTCTCCATCCACAGGAGGAAACCCCTCCATGACAGCATCCAGCAGATCTCCCAAGTTCAACATATTGGCTGCGGAAATGGGGATGGGTTCGCCCAGTCCCAACTCATAAAAATCGTAGAAGTCTTCCGGCAACGTTGGCTTATCCACTTTGTTTACCGTCAGAACGACTTTCTCCGCTTTCCGGCGAAGCATCTGGGCCACCTCTCTATCGGAAGCGGTGAGACCTTCCTTTCCGTCCACCAAAAACAAGACCACATCGGATGTTTCCATGGCCAGCTCCGCCTGGGCTCTCATCTGTGCGGGGATAATGTCCGTGTTGGCCGGTTCTATCCCACCGGTATCGATCAGAGCAAAGGAAACGCCGTTCCAGTCCGCCTCGGCATAAATCCGATCCCGGGTAACACCCGGCGTATCGTCTACAATGGAAATTCGTCTTCCCACGATCCGGTTGAACAAGGTGGATTTCCCCACGTTAGGTCTCCCCACTATAGCTACGATGGGTTTACTCATCGAAAATTCCTCCTATGAACTCCTGGGGAACAAAGGGTCGCAGATCGTCCATACCTTCACCGACGCCCACATATTTGATGGGCATATCGAACTCGTCGGCGATGGTAATAGCGATCCCACCTTTAGCTGTACCGTCCAGCTTGGTCAGCACTATCCCTGAAAGGTCGGTCACATCACCGAATTCCTTGGCCTGGGATACGGCATTCTTGCCGGTGGTAGCATCCAGGACCAGCAGGGTCTCCCTTGCCGCCTCCGGCCATTCCCTGTCGATCACCTTGTTCATTTTTTCCAGTTCGGACATGAGATTCCTCTTGGTCTGTAGCCGCCCTGCCGTATCGCAGATGAGCACATCGATATTCCTGGCTTTTGCAGCAGCGATGGCATCGAAAATCACGGCAGAAGGGTCCGCCCCTTCCTGATGGCGGATGGTTTGGGCACCGATCCGATCTCCCCAGAGAGCAAGCTGTTCTCCGGCAGCTGCCCGAAAGGTGTCCGCCGCCGCAAGAAGAACGGTCTTTCCCTCACCGATACACTTATGGCCGATCTTTCCGATGGATGTCGTCTTTCCCCCTCCGTTGATGCCGATCATGAGGATCACCAGGGGAGTCTTGTCGCTCAGCCTTAAGGCATCTCCCTTGTCAACCAAGTTGATCATGATTTTCTTCATGATGATCTTCACGCTGTCGGCAGAGGTGATTACTTCGTTTTCAATGATCCCTCTGACCCTATCCATGATGTGCATGGTGGTCTCCATGCCGATATCCGAGGTGATGAGGATCTCCTCCAGATCATCCAGCAATTGATCATCCACCTCGTTTTTTCCTTTAAAGACCTCGTTGATCCGGTCTGACATCCTTCCGAAAAAGGACTTCTTGATTTTATTTTCCCCTACCATTTTTTTCCTTCCTGTTCCCGTCCCAAAGTCGGGTTTTTCCGAAATCCATCATACCATGTTTTTGGATTTTTAGAAACTGCTATATGATTTCATAGAAAAACCGAGAGGGACGAGCCTCTCGGTTTTTTTATGGATTCCTGCCGTAGGACCTATAGCTTGTCGATGTTGTCTATCACTCTCTTCCCTATTTCTACCCCAACTCGTGCTCTTTCGTTCAAATCATCCGATTGACCTACACCTATTCTCAATTGGAACCAGTAGTCCTTGTACAAAACATGGACCCCATCGTAATAAAATGTACCCTCGCCGATTTGCTCCATTTCCACATCGGGGTTGCCTGATTCTTTTCGCCTTTCAAAATTTTCCTTCACCGTTTCTCCCGGATCATTCTTGTCATAGGACGCCTGCTGTTGCAAAAACATCTGTATATACACCATGTCACGATTTTCAAAGTGGTAGACCAGAACCTTGGTGTTGGGATCATCCATCCTTGTTTTTGTGTCTGTGACTTCTTTGCCCACTACCGCTTCCACGTCTTCTTTAAACATGATTTCTTCCGGCTCGATTTCTCTTTTTCCGCTTTTTTTCTTCTCTTCTTTCTTTTTGCTTTCCTCTGTCTTCTGATCGCTTTTCCCCTCATCGCCCCCTCCTTTTTCGGCACCGCAACCTGCCATGCCTAGGATCAACATTAGGGACAACAAACAAATCACTATCTTTCTCATCATACTTCCTCCCTCAATGGTGCAAACTATCAAGTAATCTTTTCTCCGGCAAGATGACCCGGAATCATACGATACCTCTCTCCTGTTGTGTCGGTATTGTATCAGAGGGACGTTAAATAAGCGTGAAATAATCGGGCTTTCTGCAAAAAAGCAAAATTTGTTTTCATTTTCATTCCTACATCAGCGGGGCATCTCCCATTTTCAGAGAGTACACCTTGGACACGCCGCTTTCGGGCATGGTGATGCCGTACATCACATCTGCATGTTCCATGGTGGCCTTTTGGTGGGTGATCAGAGTGAACTGTACCCCGTCAAAGTTCCGCAGATATGTGCCGAAAATATTCAGGTTGCTGTCATCCAGTGCCGCTTCCACCTCATCCAGTATGCAGCAAGGGGTGGGCTTTGTCTTTAAGACAGCAAACATCAATGCGATGGCAGTCATGGTCTT
>JBMNVE010000052.1:0-12266 GCA_050946655.1 Anaerovoracaceae bacterium | reverse complement strand
ATCAAAAAAGAAATTATATTTTACAACCAATATGTTTTAGATAATCTTTTATGGAAGTTCCAGGAAAAAGAGTTGAGGATGATGTGTCATCCCGGTGTTATGGAACTGTACAAGGTGGATAAGGCTCAAGAAACACAGAATATCCTGCATCTCTACGCTTACACTTTAATGTGTGGAAATAGATCTGATGCATCTCGTATACTTAATATCGCCACAAACACATTCAAGTATAGAATGAAGGATATGGAAAACTACTTGGGCTCTGGATACTCTAAGCGACTTTCGCACATATATATATCAATAAAAATTTTGCTTATCCTCTTTCCGTACGATATGGACGAATGCCGTAAGCTCGAATCCATGGTTGAAAACCTGAGAAAGTAATTAAAATGAACGCATCTTCTATTATCAACTTGAAGGCTGCGGCCTTTCAAGCTTTGACTCAAGAAAAAAGCATACAAAATCTGGTAACCGCCCTATCAGAAATCATAGGAAACCCTATTGGTATTGGCCTATCTTTAAATAACGCTACCTATCTATCTCCAAACATGATGAAGGAACGGGAAGGCCCACTTACTTACATTTCTATGAAATCGGACATACAGGCACTAATTAGCAACCATAAAAATAACCAGCCCTTCTATCTTGACAGTAGCAACGATGATTATGGAAGAATTATTTCGGTTCTTCAATTAAATGGAGACATAGCTGGGTATTTTGAGATCGTTTTTTGCAATTTCGCCTATAGTTCACGAGATATGGAAGTGGCATCAGTTGTAAAAGAGGTCTTCGAACTAGCATTGGTGACAGATTTGGGTGGCGCTTTTATTTTAGAAACAGACAATAACACGAAGGTGCTACAAGGTTTGTTGAAAGGTGAGAAAAATCCTTTCTCAGAAAGTGCGTTATGGGGAAATTTTGAATTGAACAGAAAATTCCCATTGCAGCTCTTGGTTGTGATGAGGAAAGATCAAACTTTTTCCGATCCCGGCCAAAAGATAGTAGAGCAGCTGAGCGCTGCTATCAATAGTGACCATTATTGCTTTGATGATCTTAAGCTTGTTTTTCTCTGCAATGGCCATGTCAATGAAAGAGAGGATCTTATCGAAGCCAGCCTACAAAAGTTTGATTTGGTCGCCGGTGTCAGCCACCCCTTTTACAAACTGAAGGAAATGAAAGAACGATATCATCAAGCTTTAGATGCCATTAGACTGGGATTGCTAAATAAACCTAAACAACTGCATTATTTTGATGAGTATATCCTTCTACTACTTTTGGATGAGAACGCAATTGAAAAGAAGTGGGAGGGCATATGCCATCCCATTGCATTGGCTCTTCACAACTATGATCAAAAGAGTGATACATCCCTTTTGGAGACTGTTGGCATTTATATTTCAACAGGGCGGAATCTCAATGCAACAGCCAAGCAACTTAATGTTCATAGAAACACCGTGATGCAACGGTTGAACAAAGTCTGTGAACTAACAGACGCCTGCATGAGCTTTACAACAACTTTAATGGATACTTACCTATCCACTATGATTATTCGACAATTTGAAAACACAGAGTCATAAAAGAATATGTTAAAGATAATTTTTGATCCAGAAAATTGCAGAAGTATCGCTTACTTAGACCGAAAGTATGTCGGACAGATGGTCTTTGTTCGCCATGGACACTACTGGGATATTAAGCATTGCTTTGTTCTTCCTCAGCATCGCGAACAAGAAATTGCTAAGAGGCTTATGAAGAAAGTGATGGAACAAGCAGAAAAGGAAGGAATGAAGATTCTTCCCACATGTTCTTTTGCTCAAAAAGAGTGTGATGAAAATTTGCACTATGCAAAAATGACATTTTTATATGAATGAACTATCCGTTTTGCCGTCTTTTCTCTGTTATCAGTCCCCTATCTTTATCTTTTCCATGATCATGCAGACTGCAGCGGTCGCCGCCAATCCGGCGAACCAGGCCCCCATCACATCGGATGGATGATGGACACCCAAATAGATCCTGCTGAGGCCTATACCAAGAGCGGGAATCAGCAGTGCCAAGGTTATCCAGTTGGCTTTCTTCCTGTCCTCAACATTTTTTCGTACCATGATGATCAAGATCATGAAGACGGCAATGCTGGTTATGGCATGGCCGCTAGGGTAGGAATACCCTCCCTGGTCAATGAGGTGGTAGATGGCTTCCGGCCTGGTTCTGGCCAATAAGGGTTTCACCCCGGCCTTGATCAGGGTGGTGATGATGGCCACCGAGGATACCGGTATGCCATAGGTAAGCCGGGTCTTGGGATAGATGAGGAGAAGGAGACAGATCACGGTGATGCTCTCCCAGTTCCCCAAATATGTCAACCCCTCCATCAAGGTGGTCAGGCCGGGGGTCCGAAGTTGGTAGAAAGCCTGGGAAACCAGGGCATCTACATCCTCCAAGCCCCCGGATGCCACTAAGTAGGTGATCAAGGCAAAGAAAGCCACCGACAGACCGAAAAGCCCGCCCCTTATGATTAGGATCTTCTTTTGTTCCCCCATATTATTTGATCTTTACTGCCGTTCCGTAGGCGATGATTTCCGCAGCCCCTTGGACGATGGCCGAAGATGCATATGTCATGCTGATGACGGCATCTGCTCCCATGGCCGTAGCTTCCTGGATCATCCTTCCGGTAGCCACATTTCTCGCTTCGGTGAGCATTTCCGTGTAGCCGGATAATTCTCCGCCCACCATGCTTTTCATTCCTGCCATAAAATCTTTTCCTATGTGCTTGGATTGTACCACACTGCCCTTGACAATGCCCAAGGCTTCGATTTCCCTATCGGGAACGTAATTGATAGTCAATAATAGCATATTCTTCTCCTTATTCTAATCGTTAACTTTTTAGCAATATTTCTTTCCACTCTTTGAGGGAGGCTTTTTCTTCCTCAGAAAGCTCCGGGTATTTTGGATCCATTCTGCGAAACTTTTTCAGCAGGATCTCCGAGACCAGATATCTGGAAAACCATTTCTGATCCGAGGGAATCACATACCATGGGCAGTGTTCCGTGGAAGTGGCCGACAGCATCTGTTCATAGGCTGCCCGATATTCATCCCAATGCTTCCTTTCCTCAATGTCCGCCCTGGAAAACTTCCAGTTTTTGTTTTCATTGTTGATCCGGGAAAGCAACCTTTCCTTCTGTTCATCCTTGGAAATGTGAAGAAAAAACTTCACCACATGGATCCCGTTTTCCGTCAGATACTGCTCGTAATTCCTGATCTGATTGTACCTTCTGTTCCAGATGTCCGTGGTATATTCCCGGGGAAGACGGCCGTCGCCGATGAGGTTGTGCACTCGGGTCACCAGTACATCTTCGTAGTGGGACCGATTGAAAATCCCGATGGAGCCTCTTCCCGGTGCTTCCCTGTGGATGCGCCAAAGGTAGTCGTGGTCCAGTTCCTCTACGGAAGGTTGTTTGAAGGTGGACACCACCGTTCCCTGAGGGTTCAGCCCGGTCATGACGTGCTTGATGATCCCATCCTTCCCGGCAGCATCCATGGCCTGTAACACGATGAGAAGCCCCTGCTTGTCTTCGCTGTATAGCTTTGCCTGCCACTCTTGCATCTCCGAGATGTTCTCCGGGATCAGCTTTCGTTCAGCCTCTTTCTTGCTTACCTTCCCCTCTTCTGTAGTGGGAAACCGGCTTAGGTCCAAAGGTTCTCCCTCTCTCACCAAATACTCATCCATGTTCTTGATCGCTTTTCTTCCCCCTTTCTTCAGTCTACTAAGTTATTATAACTCCAAAAAAGCGATATTGCTACAATAACTGGAAACCTGAACAGATTAGTGGTATATTATACTTTCATTACGAAAAAAGGACTGGTGAACAAATGGTAATCATTAGAAATATCCCCGGGATCATGAAAATCCTGGGCTCTCTTCCCGGGCTGGCCACCTATAAAAGGAACATCGATGCAGCCAGAGCAGCCGGGGACATCGAAAAAGAAAAGGAAAACATTCTGGGGGCGACCATCAAGTGGGGCAACTATCTGGTGGACCGCTTCGGCATCGACTTGACGGTCTACGGCAGGGAAAATCTTCCCGATGAGGGTCCGGTGGTATATGTGTGCAACCACCAAGGCTACGCGGACATCCCCATCCTATGTGCTGTGCTGGACAAGTTCCAGGTAGGATTTATCGCTAAGGACAACCTGAAACAGCTTCCTCTTTACGGCACCTGGATGCGCCGGATCCGCAGCGTGATGATCAAGCGGGATGACCCCCGTGCATCCCTGCAGGCCATCTCTGAAGGGGTGGAGTATATCAAGCAAGGCTTTTCCCTTATCATCTTTCCCGAGGGGACCAGGTCCAAAGACAATGAAGTCCACGAGTTTAAGAAAGGCTCTCTGAAACTGGCCACAAAGCCGGGGGTGCCCATCGTTCCTCTGACCATCAACGGCTCCAGAGGCATCTATGAAGATACCGGCGTCCTAAGACCCGGCAAGGTGGATGTGCTGATTCATCCCCCCGTTCCAACGGCAGGCATGAGCCGGCAGGAAGAAAAAGAGCTGACAGAGAAGATGGAGAAGATCGTTTCCGACGGCCTGGAGGAACTGAAAACACTACGATATCGGGATGAGAACAAGGACTCTCAAGGGTCGCTTGCCCAAGAAGGATAGTCGGGGCTTTATGACCAGCCGGCGGTCTGTAGCGATTGAGCAGGGCCGGGATCGGCGGTGACCGGTTCGCGGCGAACCGCGTTTTCCGTATGGCGAACAGCAAAAATCTGGTAAAACGCCTTTTTGGGGCCAAAAATTAGGATTTTGAACACGCCAAAACCCTTAAAAAGCAGCAACCTGTTGTATATACAACAGGTTGCTTTCACTTGCTAAAGTGGATAATCCAGACAATCCATGCTAGATAGGAAGATGTCAGGATTTTATCCTGACATTGGGCCCTTGTCAGAGGAAATCCAAGATTATTAGCGGTTACACTATTTAGTCTAGGCCATCTCCCTCCGTCGCCATCCGCCTTTCCGTCCGTCGGACGGCACTTGGGCACCGGATCACCGGGTCGGCTAAGCATCAGAGCAGCCTGGGCAGCTCTTCACCGGCCAGCTCTCTCCGTCCGCCTATCTGCCCGCCGCGGTCATGCCCGGCTCATTTCAACACCAATCCCGGCCCTTGGGCCGGCACCTCTCCTCAGCCAAGGCCAAGTCCAAAGGTCTCCTTCACTCGCCGGATCACCGGCTGGGCAATGGCGTTGGCTCGCTCCGCGCCGTCCTCCAGCATCTGGATCAGTTCTTCCGAGTCCCTGATTTGGGCGAATCGCTCCTTGATGGGGCGAAGGGCTTCTACGGTGACGTCCACCAGGTCCTTTTTGAAGGTGCCGTAACCTGCTCCCTCGTATTGCCGCTCCAGCTCTTCGACGGATTTGCCCGAAAAGGAGCTGTAGATGTTCAGCAGGTTACTGATCCCCGGCTTATTCTCTATATCGAAACGGATGCTTCCATCCGAATCGGTGGTTGCACGCATGATGCTCTTCTTGATTTTAGATTCTGTATCCAGGAGGGAGATGCGGCTGTGATCGTTTTCCGCGCTCTTGCTCATTTTGGCGGTGGGATCGTCCAGAGACATGATCCTGGCGCCCTCCTTTAGGTATCTTCCCTCGGGCACAACGAAGGTCTTTTTATACTTATTGTTGATGCGGATGGCCAGGTCGCGGCACAGTTCGATGTGCTGCTTTTGGTCGTTCCCCACCGGCACGATGTTGGCATCGTAGAGAAGGATGTCTGCCGCCATGAGGATGGGGTAGGTGAAGAGACCGGCGGGGGCCGATTCTTGATCCCTGCTTTTTTGTTTGAACTGGGTCATCCTGGAAAGCTCGCCGGTGTAGGCATTACAGGTGAGGATCCAGGATAGTTCCGCATGGCCGGGGACATCAGATTGGACAAATACGATGGACTTTTCCGGATCCAGGCCGATGGCGTAATACAGCGCTGCCACATCCTTGATGTGCTCCCGCAGGGCTTTGGGGTCCTGGGGAAGAGTGATGGAGTGGAGGTCCACGATGCAGTAGATGCATTCATTGTCTTCCTGCAGTTCAATAAACTGCCGCAGCGCGCCCAAATAGTTCCCGATGTGGATGTTTCCTGTGGGCTGTACGCCCGAAAATACTCTTTTCACTGGCTTTATCTCCTGTTTTCTTGCTTCTTTGCAATGTCTCCTTTATTCCTACTTTCGCAGCTCGCTGGCGAACCGCTCCTTGATATTCTTCTCCGCACGACTGATGGTCATCTGGGACACCCCCAGGGATTTTGCGATCTCCGCTTGAGATTTTTCCTCGATGAACCGCTCCCGAAAGATAAATCGGTTGGTATCGTTGAGGCTGTCCATCACCGTGTCGATGATCTCCCTGTGCTCAAGTCCTCGGTATCCTGTATCTTCCTGGGCCATGAACTTCTCAAGCATGGGCCCGGAACTGTTTCCTTCTTCATCATCAAAGGGCTGGTTCAGGGAGTAGGCACCGTAAGCAAGGCTGCTCTCCATGGCTTGGAGAACGTCTTCTTCTTTGATATTCATCTGTTCCGCGATTTCGGGAATGGTGGGAACCCGACCCAAAGAGGCCGACAAGTCTTCCTTCACCTTGGGAAGAGCGACGGATATTTCCTTCAGGCGCCTGGGCACTTTCACGCTCCACCCCTTGTCCCGGAAGTACTTCTTGATCTCACCCAGTATGGTAGGCGTGGCGAAACTGCTGAACTCAAAGCCCTTGGTGGGATCGAAGCGATCCACGGCGGAAATGAGAGCCATGGCGCCTACCTGATAAAGATCATCCCGCTCGATGCCCTTGCCCAGGTATTTCCGTATCAAAATATCCACCATATACAGGTGGTCCTCCACGATACGGTTCCGCAGCTCTATATCTTTGGTCTTGTAGTATTCCTCAAATCGTTCCTTATTCTGCATATTTCTTTACCATGATGATGCTCTTGTAGCCCTTGCCCATGGGGATGATCTCTACCTCATCCATAAGAGATTTGATCACCTGTAAACTCAAGTCCCCCTCCCTGGAACAGTCCAGGCAAGGTCTCTTTTCCGTTTTCTTCACCCCGTGGGTCCCTTCAAAGTCCGTCACATTGATGATGATGGAGTCCCCCTCTCTAGTGCAGCAAACCTCATAGGACTCGCTCCACCCGGGGGAGCCGTGGCAGGTAACGATTTTACATGCCTCCGCCACAGCGATCTTGATATCCTCGATGCATTCAAAGTCAAACCCTTCGATGGCCGAGGCAGAGCCGATGGCCATCTTTGCAATTTGTATGTATGCCGGATTTCCCGGTATTTTCATTTTAAAAATATCCGTCATTTATTTTTCCTCCGTTTTGATCTCCATTTGGCCGGGGGCCGGCGCCCCTGATGTCTCGGTTGCCTCAGCTTCCGATTCTTCTTCCTCTTCCTCATCTTCCGGGATCACCTTGGCCATGGAAATGATATTGGCATCGTCCTTGATCCGCATGATTTTTACACCTTGTGTGGCCCTGCCCAGCTTGCTGACGCCGCAGGCTTCGATGCGTATGATGACTCCATCGGAGTTGATGAGAAGAACCTCATCATCCTCGTCCACCACCATGGCGCCGATCAGTTCGCCTGTCCGCTTGAACTTGGACTTATCATAGGTGAGAAGGCCCTTGCCTCCCCGTGCCTGGATCTTGTATTCACAAACCGGCGTACGCTTGCCGTAGCCCTTTTGTGTGACCACGAGCAATTCTTCGTCGGGCTTGACCAAACTCATGGATACCACCTCGTCTCCTTCTTCCAACTTGATGGCCCGCACGCCACCGGCCGCTCTGCCCATGGGGCGAACGTCATTCTCCGAAAAGGCGATGCACTTGCCTTCCTTGGTGACGATGATCACGTTATCATCGCCTCCTGTTTCCCTGATGCCCACCAGCTCATCTCCGTCTTTCAGTTTAATGGCGATGAGCCCGGTCTTTCGGTTGGTATCGAAATCGGAGAGGGGCGTCTTTTTGATTGTACCATATTTGGTCACGGCGATTAAGTACTTTTCTTCACTGAAATCCTTGATGGGGATCACCGCATTGATCCGCTCCCGCTGCATCAAGTTGAGGAAGTTCACTGCCGGTGTGCCCTTGGCGGTGCGGTTGGCTTCGGGGACCTCGTAGGCCTTGATCTTGTGGGCCTTACCGAAGTTGGTGAAGAACATCAAATATTCATGGGTGGATGTCATGATCAGATCCTTGACAAAGTCGTTCTCTCTGGTGGTGACACCCATGATGCCCTTGCCTCCCCGCTTCTGGGTCTTATAGGTATCCGCAGGGATCCTTTTGATGTAGCCCAGGTGGGTCAAGGTAATGGCAACGGACTCTTCCTCGATCAAGTCTTCTTCATCGAACTCATCCACCGCAGCCACGATCTTGGTTCTGCGCTTATCCGACCACTTCTCCTTGATCTCCAGCATCTCGTCCTTGACAACGCCCATGAGTTTCTTCTCATCGGCCAATAACTCCTTGTAGTAAGCAATTTTTTTCTGGAGTTCCGCATATTCGTTTTCGATCTTCTCACGTTCCAGCCCTTGAAGCCTGGCCAGCCTCATATCCAGTATGGCCTGGGCTTGAAGCTCGGAAAGACCGAACTTTTCCATCAACTGGACCTTTGCGTTGTCGTAGCTGGCCCTTATGGTCTTGATCACCTCGTCGATGTTATCCAGAGCAATGCGAAGACCTTCCAAGATGTGGGCCCTTGCTTCCGCTTTGTTCAGGTCAAATATGGTCCTCCTGGTGAGAACGTTCTTTTGGTGCTTCAAATATTCATCCAGAATATCATACAGGGTCAGGATCTTCGGCTCTCCGTCCACCAAGGCCAGCATGATCATGGAGTATGAAGCCTGGAGCTGTGTCTGCTTGAACAGGCGATTGAGGGTGATCTGAGGATTGGCATCCCGCTTCAGCTCAATGACGATGCGCATCCCGTCTCGGTTGGACTCATCCCTGATGTAGGAAATTCCATCGATCTTCTTTTCCTTCACCAGGGTGGCGATCTTCTCGATGAGCCTGGACTTATTGATTTGGAAGGGAATTTCCGACACAACGATCTGGGTCCGCCCCTTCTTGGTCTCTTCAATATCGGTCTTGGCTCGGACCATCACCCTGCCCTGTCCCTTTCGGTAGGCTTCCTTGGCGCCGTTCTTGCCCATGATGATGCCACCGGTGGGGAAATCCGGCCCCTTTACGATCTTGACCAGATCCTCTATGGTGCAGTTTTCATCATCGATCATCTTTACGGCAGCATCGATCACCTCTCCCAGGTTGTGGGGAGGAATGGATGTGGCCATGCCCACGGCGATGCCGTTGCTTCCGTTGACGAGAAGGTTGGGATATCTACTGGGAAGAACCGTCGGTTCCATTTCCTCTTCGTCGAAGTTGGGCATGAAATCCACGGTGTCCTTCTCGATATCCCGCAGCATGTTCAGGGAGAAGTGGGACATTCTCGCCTCGGTATATCGCATGGCTGCCGCTCCGTCTCCGTCTATGGAGCCGAAGTTACCGTGACCGTCCACCAAGAGATATCTGGTGGAGAAGTCCTGGGCCATGCGCACCATGGCATCGTAGATGGAAGAGTCGCCGTGGGGGTGGAACTTACCCATGACTTCACCCACGATACGGGCCGACTTTTTATATGGTTTGTCCGGGGTGACCCCCAGCTCGCTCATCCCGTAAAGTATCCTTCTGTGCACCGGCTTCATGCCGTCTCTCACATCGGGAAGCGCTCTTCCGATAATGACACTCATCGCATAGTCGATGTAGGATGTCTTCATCTCACTATGGATTTCGTGTTGTATCATTTTCTGGTCTTCTAGTAAATTTGCCATGTAACCTCCCCTATATGTCTAAATGCTGTACGTATTTGGCATTTTCTTCAATGAATTTCTTTCGCGGCGGCACCTTGTCCCCCATGAGGGTGGTGAAGATGTCATCTGCCGCTGCTACGTCGTCCAAGGTGATCTGGACCAGCGTCCTGGTCTTAAAGTCCATGGTGGTCTCCCAAAGCTGCTGGAAGCTCATCTCTCCAAGACCCTTGTACCTTTGGATGTCCGCCTTCCCCGGCTTATCTTCTAGGGACTTCATCAGTTTTTCCTGTTCTCGCTCCGAGTAGGTGTAATGAACTTCCTTGCCCTTCTTGGTCATGAACAGGGGCGGCTGGGCCGCATACACATAGCCACCCTCGATGAGCGGCGTCATGTGACGATAGAAGAAGGTCAACAGGAGCGTCCTGATGTGGGCTCCGTCCACGTCCGCGTCGGTCATGATGATGATCTTATGGTATCTCAGTTTTTCAATGTCAAACTCGTCACCGATGCCGCAGCCGAAGGCGGTGATCATGTTGCGGATCTCATCGGAACTGAGGACACGGTCCATTCTGGCCTTCTCCACGTTGAGGATCTTTCCCCTCAAAGGAAGGACCGCCTGTCTCTTTCGGTCCCTGCCCTGTTTGGCGCTTCCACCGGCGGAGTCTCCCTCTACCAGGAAGATTTCACTGATGGCCGGGTCCTTTTCGGAGCAGTCCGCCAGTTTCCCGGGAAGAGAGAAGCTGTTCATGCTGTCTCCGCGCACGGTATCCCTGGCCTTCTTGGCCGCCTTCCTGGCCCTGGCCGCATCGATGCACTTCTGTATGATCTTTTTGGCTTGATTAGGGTTCTCCTGAAGGAAGGCCATGAGGTTTTCATTGGTGGCCCTCTCCACAAACCCCCTCATTTCGCTGTTTCCGAGCCTAGCCTTGGTCTGGCCTTCAAACTGCGGGTTGGAAAGCTTCACCGCAATGATGGCCGTGATCCCTTCACGAACGTCATCTCCGGAGAGGGCTTCTTCCTTTTCTTTCAGTAGGTTGCTTCTCCTGGCATACTCGTTGATGACCTTAGTCAACGCAGACTTGAATCCCACCATATGGTATCCGCCATCGGTGGTGTTGATGTTATTGGCATAGGAAAGGGTCACTTCACTGTATCCGCTAGTGTACTGGAGGGCGATCTCCACCTCCATATCCCCGCCCTTATCGCTCTGGACCTTTCCCGTCTTTTCAAAGTAGACGATGTCCTCGTGAATGGGCTCCTTCTTTTCGTTTTGATAGCGCACGAACTCCCGGATCCCTCCCTCGTAGTGGAACTCATCCTTCCTCTTCTGTCCGGCTCTCTCATCTCTAAGTCTGATCTTCAGCCCCTTGTTCAAAAAGGCCATCTCCCGGAAGCGGTACTGGAGCGTCCCATAGTCGAACTCCACCTCATCGAAAATCTCACCGTCAGGCCAGAAGGTGGTCTTGGATCCGGTCCTTCTGGAATCCCCGATTTCCTTGAGCTTTTCAATGGTCTTCCCCCTGGACATGACCAGAAGGTAGACCTTTCCGTTTCGTTTGACTTCAACCTCCATCCTGGTAGACAGGGCGTTAACGACGGAAGCCCCAACCCCGTGAAGACCGCCGGACACCTTGTATCCGCCGCCGCCGAACTTTCCTCCCGCATGGAGAACGCCGTGGATCACCTCAACTGCAGGCATGTGGAGTTTTGGATGATCATCTACGGGCATCCCTCTGCCGTCATCTTCCACCGTAACGGAATTATCCTTTTGGATGGTCACCGTAATGGTGGAACAAAAGCCTGCCAAAGCTTCGTCCACGGAGTTATCTACGATTTCATATACTAAATGATGAAGACCCTTTTCGCCGGTAGAACCGATATACATACCGGGTCGTTTTCTTACCGCCTCCAGGCCTTCCAATACTTGTATCTGTTCCGCATCATATTTCTGTCTCTGTGTATCTGCTGCCATATACTTATTCACCTCATTTTTTTCCAATATCGACTTCTACATTGTACATCAAAAAGGACGATTTTACAAGCCTGTTGTGCCGATAGTCATGATCTTGTAATTCCTTCCCCCTTCGGGCCTTAACGGGAAAATTAAAGCCCTTTTAGGGGGCTCTTAATCTCTAATACATATCCTAAGTAATTGTAAATTATTTCCACCCCTCTGTCGGGGGTGCTTCGCCACCTGGAAATTTGGCATTGTTCCTTTTCTTCTCCTCTTGGCCGGCGTGGCTCTGGGCCGTATGTGGGTAAGTGGAGAATTTCTGTCTTCCTCGGGCCTCGGATGTGGGTCGGATGGATGCCGGCTTGGGGGAGGGCGCCGGCTTGGGGCACGAGCGGCGTTGGCTGTGGGGCGGCGGAGGGTCCTCTAAGTGTTTCTGTACATTTGACCTGTTTTCGGGCTGATTAGTTAGGAAAG
>JBMNVE010000051.1:0-12904 GCA_050946655.1 Anaerovoracaceae bacterium | reverse complement strand
CCACACTATACTAACACAGGAGGTTTTTTGCTTAAAGCTAAAGCTCCTTAATCACACCGGCATAGCCGGTGGTTTATTGTTCCTCCTTCCTTCGTCAGTCGGAACCTCCGCTAAAGCTACAAAAAAACAACCGGCAGACTGACTGCCGGTTGAAATAACTATATTGCCTGTTCCTTATCGATCGGTTTTCCGGTTCTTCCTCAATGGACCAACTGCCGCTGCACAAAGGACCAAGGCCAAAAGTGCTGTGAGCCAAATGATCCCGGTGCTTGCAGAGTCACCTGTCTTGGTCGGTTTAATGCCGGATGATTTACCGTCTTTTGCTGTGTCGCTCTTTCCGTCCACGTCGGTTTTCCCTCCATCTGACGGCTTGTCTGACGGTTTATCCGGATCCACTATGGGTTTATCCGGGTCTACCGGATTCCCTGGATCATCCGGATCGACCGGTGGCTGTTCTTTTGCGGAAACCAAGATCGTCCCTGCTGCAAAGCCGTTCTTTGTATAGACTTGGAACTTATGCTCCCCGTTGGTCAGTCCGTTTAGATAGCCTCTATCAAACTGGATGAGAATACTTCCGTCGCTTACGGTGTAGTTGTTTGGATCCAAGTTTTTTCCATCCACTACGATTTTTTCCAGGAAGGTGTCAAAGTCGGCAAGGACGCGAACTTTGATTTTCTCGCTCTCTCCTTTTACCCACAGGAAGGCGTGGGCTTCATTTGTCTGTGAAGAGTTTTCGTAATCGATTTGGATCAACGGCTCTCCAAGCAACTGAGCAATCCGTTCTTCTGCTGCTGTCAGCAAGGCCTCATTGGGGACAAAGGCCTTCTGTGCCGGTGTCAAACCATCGAATGCCGCTCTGGCCTTGGCGATGATTTCTTCCTTGGACAGGTCCACCGTGCCGATAGCCGCGATCTTGTCTTCCACAGCCTTGGCTGCTGCCTTGTCAAGCTCTTCCTGAGCAGCGGCCGCTTCCAACTGAGCAAGTTTTGCTTCGGCCGCTTCCAAAACCGCCAACTTGGTCACCTTGGCTTTGGCACCATCTGCCAGGCCCTCGTAGGCCTCTCTGGCTGCCTGGATCTCCGCCTTTTTCTCCAAGGTCACTTCCCCAATGGCTTCGATCATCTGATCTACCCCTTGGGCTTCTTCTTGCAACAGCTCGGCATCGGTTTTGATCCCGTCCATAACTGCTTTCGCCGCAGATGCTGCCGCGTTGACCCCTTCCACATCGGTGGCTTCATCGATGGCTGTCTTGCCCTCTGCGATAGCTGCTTCCAGCTCAGCCTTTTGGGCCTCTCGATAGTTGGCAGAATCCTTGTAGTTATCCAGTTCACCCTTGGCTGCCGTCTTGGCCCGGGCCAGTGCTTCTGCCGCTTCCAACTGAGCAAGCTTTGCTTCTGCCGCTTCCAAAAGGGCTAGTTTTGTTACCTTGTCTTTCGCTAACTGGGGAAGAGCCTCATAGGCCCCTCTGGCCGCTTGGATCTCCGCCTTCTTCTCTAGGGTCACCTCACCGATGGCCTGGATTTTCTCGTCTACCGCCGCTGCTGCTTCCGTCTCTTCCTGGGATAGCTCTGCATCGGTCTTGATCTTGTCCATGACTGCCTTGGCTGCTGCTACGGCTGTGTCGATACCTTCCGGAGTCCCGGCACTGTCTATGGCTGCTTTTCCATCTGCGATAGCCCCTGCCAGCTCAGCCTTTTGGGCATCTCGATAGTCGGCAGGATCTTTGTGATTATCCAGCTGGGCTTTTGCCTCTTCCTTCAATGTATCCATGGATTTTTCGGTGACCGTGACTTTCATTGCCGCCGGCACGAGGAATTTATTGTTGGGTGAAACAGAACTGCTGGTCACATAATAGGTCCCCGGCTGATCAAAGGTGAGGGTGAACTCTCCATCTTCCCCTGATTTGGTCTTTTCCTCGCCATCAACCAGGATGGATTCTCCTTTCTTAGCTATACTCACCGTGGTGTAGTTTTCTCCGTATCCGGTTCCCTTGATCACGCTATCAAGCGGTTTACCCACTTCTACGGTTTTTTCTACCCCGTCAAAATGCATGAATGATGCACCTTCCATCCAGAAACTGGGATCGGTGAACCAACCCACGTTGATCTTGTCGTTATTCTCCAGCAGGATATAATCCGCGGTTGCGCCCCATCCTGGACCCATGAGGGGATACTTATGGTTCACATAATAGTTCATATTGTAGTCTTCCCCAAAGAGTTTATTCATGAACATGCCGGTAGCGTTTCCGCCCACCGTCAGTCCCTCTGAGGGAACCGTCAGTTTTTCACCGTTCAAGTAGTACTTTTCGGTGAATCGAATCAGCGCATGAAGGACCGTCGGCTTCTTGACTATGGTGTCATTGATATATGCTCCGCCTTCTTCGAAGGAAGCCGCCTCATAGCGATAGTATTTTTCCAAGCCGTATTGTTTCAGATCGAAATACCCAACCTTAAAGGGTACGGCGCCCAGCTCGGTGGCACTGGAATCCTTGCCCACCAGGAAGGTTCCGTCCTTGGCCATGGTCACATAGACCGTGATTTCCGTATCTTTTTCCAGCTGAATATCCGCCTTTGTGGGGATGCGTCCGATCACGTTTTTGGCATCGTTCAGCGCCTTGGTGACCCCATCTACGGTTGTGGCTGCATCAATGGCGGCCTTTCCATCGTCGATGGCTTTACGCACTTCAGCTTTTTGTGCATCTTGATAGTCATCCAGATCGTAGCTATCCAGCTGGGCCTTGGCCGCTGCTTTCGCCTCTTGTAATTCTGCCGCTTTCAGCTGAGCCAGCCTTTCTTCCGCCGCTTCCAGTACCGCTAGCTTGGTCACCTTGGCTTTAGCTCCATCGGTCAGGGCTTCGTAGGCGGCTCTGGCTTCTGCAATGGCTTCTTCCCTATCCAGGGTCACTTCACCGATGGCCTGGATCTTCTCATCCACTGCCCGGGCTTCTTCTGCTGACAGTTGGTCATCGGTCTTGATCTCGTCTATGGTAGCCTTGGCTGCTGTTAACGCATCATTGACCCCCTGGATATCGGTCGCCTCATCGATGGATTCCTTTCCTTCGGAAATGGCTGCTGCCAGTTTGATTTTCTCTGCCGGCCTGTAGTCATCGGCATTCTTATAGTTGTCCAGTTCTGTCTTGGCTGCCGTCTTTGCCTCTTGCAGTGTCTGCGCTTTCAGCTGAGCCAATTTTTCTTCTGCTGCTTCCAGCACTGCTAACTTGGTTACCTTGGCTTTAGCTCCCTCAGATAAGGCCTCGTAAGCCCCTCTTGCCTCTGCAATGGCCTCTTCGCTATTCAGAGTGACTTCCCCGATGGCCAAGATTTTTTCATCTACGGCCGCTGCTGCTCCTACTTCCTCTTCAGTCAATTGGGCATCTGTCTTGATTTCGTCCATGGCAGCCTTGGCCTCCGAAACCGCCCCATCAACGGCTTCCACGGTCCCGGCTTCATCAATTGCCGCCTTTCCGCTTGCAATGGCTGCGGCCAGCTGGACCTTCTGCTCCGGCCTGTAGTCTGCCGGATCCTTATATTCATCTAAGACGGCTTTTGCCGATGTCTTGTAATCATCCAGAGATGTGACCTTGATGGTTGCTTGGGCCGTCTTTCCTCCATCTACGGTGGTCACTGTCACCGTGGTCTGGCCGTGGGCCACTCCTGTCACCACGCCCTTGTCCACGGTAGCGATATTTTCATCTGCCGAAGACCATGTCACATCGGTGATAGATGCATTGGATGGGTTGAATATAGGTGTCAACGTGGCCGTTTCTCCCTTTACGATTTCCACTGTTTTAGGCTCTAAATCCACGTCCGCCACGTTTACGGTACGGCTCAAGGTCAGTTTATATTCCTGACTGAATTGGCCGCTTTCGGAGGTGACACGAATGAGCACTTCCGAATCCAGCTTTTTATCCTCTGCATAAACTGCATATCTGGTATGCCCTTGATTGGCGCCAGTTGGCTTAAACTCTCCCGTCTCTTCAATGAACTCAGATGCATCGCTGGTATCCACGTTCTTCACGGGGAAGACTTGAACCTTTGCGTCCGGGTGCTCCCCATCGGGCCACACGTTGTAGAAATCCTTGTTTTGGGGAAGCAGTGCTGTAGAATACTCGTGGATATCCTTGTTAAACCCGGGGATCAAATCATATACCATGCTGCTGTAGTTATTGCTTCCGTTGACTCTCAAGGATTTGAGCGTAGCTACCTGGCTCTCCCTCTCCACGAGGATCGTGTAGATCCTGCTGTGATTGCCCTTGGTGACCTTGATGGCTGCCTCATATCTTCCCTGGCCATCCAAAGTCAGGTCCATACCTGTTGCGGGAACATATGGGGTTTCATTTACGGTAGCATTTGCCCCTTCCGGCATGGTCAGGTTCAGTTTTACTTTGTTGTTTTCCGGCTTTACTTTAACCGTGTACTGATTGATTCCTCCGTCAAAGTTTTGGGACCAGGTGGCCTCACCCACGTCCGGAGTGACGGTGGCACCATCCAGATACGCCGGGTTGGTCTCCACGGCCATAATATGGCCGGAATCGTTCTTGTAGTACATGGTGCCGTCTTTATCGGCACAGATGGTACTGATGCAATATTGCTGCATATCTGCAGGGGGAATAAACAGAGGCTTAGCTTCCGGTGCCTGCGTCATCCCCGGCTGGTAATAGGTATAGTACAATCCTCCCGGAGGGGCATTGTAGGTAAAGTAGATATATACCCGTCCGTCGGGACTTCCGTCACCGTTAAAATCTTTGTTTTCATAAGCAGTAGACAGCAAGGCCGCTGCCTGGGGATAACCGGGTATGGGAAGACCGTGCTCTTCCACCATTGCCTCTCCCGGCAGGTTTTTGATCACCGCAAAGCGATGTCCTCCGTCAGGGGAAAACTGGCCTCCCGGCCCTGCCACACCAATGTAGATCTTATTTTTATAGACTACCGGAGATGCGGTGGTCATTCCGCCTAATTGTATTTTATCCGCCGTACCCAGCTTCCCGTTTTCATCTACGGGGACTCGATACAGTTCACCACCCTTGGTACTAAAATAAAGATGACCGTTGTCATAAACCACAGTGGTTCGAATATCCCCTTTCACCCCGTCCAGACGGTCGATAATGGCCCCTGTCTTGGGGTTCAAGGTGTAGAAGACCGCATTTGCTGTGTAGTCTCCTTCACTGGTCCCGTCATCGGACCCTACCGCAACATATTTCTCGGTGGCATAGGCTCCCGCCCAATAAAATCCTCTGTTTTTCTTGGGGTGATCGGCCAAGGCGGAATCATCCTCAGCAGGAACGAAGGTCCAGACCGGATCCTTTACTTCGTCTCCCCTGCCTGGGTCTTCGTCGGTCGTGGTAACGGCAAAGAAGGTGCCGTCTCTGCTTTCACCGGTCCATGTGCCTAAATAGAGGTAACCCTTCCCATCGATCTGTCGATAAGCAATGGGACTGATGGTCTGTCCTCCCAGTTTTTTCGTGGACCAAAGGGGCTTCAAGGTAGTGGCATCCATGGCTTGAATGGTGCCGTTTCCCACTTGGACATAAAACACACCTTCGGCATAGACGATGGGGTTCATGGCATAGCCCACATACCCCACCATTTCGTCACTGGTCTGAAGGATTTCTCCTGTTTCCCTGTCCAACTTATAAATTTTGTTTCCGGCTCCCACATAAGGGCTTCCATTGACGATAACCGGCGGTGTGGGTGATGCCCCCCATCCGGTCCCCACTTTAACGCCCCATTTTAGGCTTGCTATTTTTGCGTCATTGGGCGTTGCCCTGTCGGTGACCCCGTTGTTTTCGTAGTTGTTCCTAAAGTTCCACCACTCCACCTCGTCATCGGCAAATGAAAGGCTGGGGATCAGTGAAAGCACCAGAAGTAATGCAAGGATCCCGGGGATCCAAATGCGTCTTCTTGTTGTACTCATATCTTCTCCTTTCCACATATCTCAACTTAAACTATTTATATAAACATTGATTTATCAGATGACCCTCTCTACCAATTGCCGTTAAACCAGGTGCCGTTATACTCATAGCCATTGTGCAGGGTAAATGCGATCGTGATCTCGTCATCCCGTCTCGCCAGTATATCGGACATTCCCTGGCCCTCATAGAATTCCCCATTATGGAAATAGACCCAGCCGGAACCGGCATAAATTTCTTTCTCCATGAGACGATCGTCCTGATTGTATCCCATTTCACTGGCGTTGATTTCCTCCAATTTAGCCAGAATAGGAGGAGGAACAACGCAGTTCTGTTTCACGCTGAGCAGCCCGGATTTTCCGATGCTCTTTAGGTAGAACCCATATGCCAATGACCCTGTATACCCTACAGAATAGCCGTTTGCTTCCAGGGCCCTGACCACTACATCGGATAGGTTTTCTCCTGCATAAGCCATAACCGGATAATTGGTGATAACGTATCCCGCACCCAATGTCCGCATATCCAAGGTGATGTATACAGTGCCTTCTTCCTTCGGCTGAGCATTGGGATGGCCGGTAAAGGTGTACTCCCTGGTGGCCGATACACCGAAGGTATCGGTCACTGTGATGGACACATGATTGGTCCCCTCCAGCAGATCCATCCGGTAGTTGGCATTGTACTGGTCTCCCGAGCTGTACAGTTTCTTTCCATTGGCATACACATCGAAGCTTCCCCTCTTGATGTGTCTGCCCTGATAGTCATCGGCATAGACGGTAAAGTTTCTACTAGGTCCGTTCCAGCTGTCCCCGTTGCGCAAGGTGCTGTAAATCAAGGGTAGCTTGCTGGGGTCATCTCCACCCGGAGTAGGGCCTTCAGGGTCATTTCCCTCGTTGCCGCTTGGCGGCTCATCCTGAGGACCACCAGATCCCCCTGCTCCTCCTACGCCGCTGCTCCCGCTATCCGCTGCCGTTCCCTTAGGTGAGGTGTCCTGAGAAGATCCCTTCTCCGTCCGATGGCGATTTTCTTCTTCTCTTTTCTGTTCTCGTTTTTCCTGTATTTCCTTTTGTTCCTGCTCCAACTCTTCCTTGCGATGATCGTCCACGGGGGTCCCTTCACCCAAAAGGAGAACTCTGGATACCAGGGACGGCTCTTCCTTATCCAAGGATTCTGCCTTTGCCGGGCTTTGCGTCCCAAGAAAACCTGTAACCAAAAGAACGAAGAGCAAAATCCCGCAAAGGAGGATCCCCGTTTTTTTCCACTGTTTTCTCTTGTCCAATGACAGCCTCTTCATAGTTACACTACGACCCTTTCAAAAAGTGCCCGGCCCTGGGGGAACAGCTTAATGGAGCATAAGGCCAGTAGCCCCTGTTCCGTCGCCATAACATTGATTTCTTCATCCCCCGCCTCATGGACGAATCCGTCATCCTTACGGAACTTCATCAGTCCATGGCCCAGGTTCTTCTCTCCTTTTACAAATTCTTTTTCTGCCAGAGGATCCTTGCCCAGGCAGGTCAGGGCGATGATCACCTGAGCCGTTCCTTCGCATGTTTGATAGCCGCCGTCCTCACCTTGCTTCTTGGATAGATAGGCTAAGCCCTCTTGGATGGCCCGGTCCACTTCATCCCTTCCTTGGTAGAAGGACAGTGCTTGCAGGGCCATAGCCGTCATATCCACCGAATCCTCTTTTTCCGCCCTGTTCATCCAGGTGAGGATCTCCTGAATATAGGCTTCCTCGTTTTGTAAAGGGGTCCCGCACACGTTTGAGGCGATGAGCGAAAAGATGGGTCCGTTGATCCCCTGCTCGATCACTTTGTCTTTATCATCCAGGGGGGCCAAAAGGTCGTAACCATCTACCGCTCTGGGATTCTTACCTATCGCCCTTACACATATGGCCACTCTGGCATAGTCGGTATAAGATGTCTCCGAAAGGACGCCCTTACTGCTTTTCAGGGCGGCTTGCAGGTTTTCGTAATAACGGTCATAGAGTTCCTGATCGCCCTGACCGCTGCAGACTAGGCCCAAGACGGCCCATTCTCCCGAGACCGAAGAGACCATGGGCTCAGCAGCATCCTTCTTGACCGTGGCCCCTACATCGGTTATGTGGTCATCAACATTTTCATAAGTCAGCTTGGTCTGACCGCAGGCCGTGAAGATCAGCAAGCAGAGAGTCAGCCAAACAAGGGCCGCCTTTAGTTTCTCTACTCTTTCCCTTTTCCTGCTTTTCGTTTTTTTGTATTTCACCTGATGCCTCTCTTTAGGTTTTTCTTGTTTTCCCTTTTCTTTTCCTGCTTCTTTCGCCTCTTCATTTCCGCCAGGCCGGCGATGACCTGCCATCTTTCTTTATCCTCCATGGGATGAGGGCTATAGGCTGCTTTATCCAATATTCGCCTCTCCGACTCCCCGGGATCCCACCCCTGTTTTTGTATGTATCCATAGATGGCACAAATGGCTGCCTTGGGCTCTCTTCCCGTAAAGATCCGCCACCTGCGAAACCTGATGATGCCCTTGAAGGAGAGGATCGCCAGGATGGCCAAAAGCAAGCAGATCAGGATGCCGACAAGTATCCATTGGAGGATCTTCCTTCCTTTTTCTTCCTTGATCTTATCCGGGGCTTCCTCCTGTATTTTGGCCAGGTACTGCTCAGGTAGTTGGAAGGGCTTTAGGAAGGATCCGCTTTCCAGCCCTTTTTCCAAGTCCGCCTCCGGCATGAGGCCGTAATAGGGGCTACATACCTCTACAGGGACCCAACCGTAACCGTCGATATAGATCTCCGTCCAACTGTGTGCATTCTTTTGGGGAACGGCTATGGCTTTCCCCGAGGTTTTTTTCTCTACATCCTTTAGGGTGAGCAGATAGCCTTCCACATAGCGAGCGGGTATCCCATAATATCTAAACATCATGGTGGCTACTGTAGCGTAATGGACATCGTATCCCTTCTTGTACTTGAAAAAGTCATATATGCCATCTCCAGACGGCTTTTTCCACCCCTTATCCGAATAAGTGATCTGTTCATCCATGTATTTACGGATATTGCCGATGGCCAGTTTGTAGTCGATATGTCCTTTTTCCTGGTTCCCGGAGGTGCCCAGTTCATCATAGATCAGCTTTCTGTGGGCATTGCTCAGCTGGGTATATTTTTCGTAGGTAAAGGCATTGATATAACTCTCATAGTGTAGAAAGCTTGCAATCTCCTTTTTTCCTCCTGCTGCAAAGAGTTTTGCCGTCCGGTCCGGCCAGTGGTCAATGGTCGTTGTTCCAACTGAGTAGGAGTATTCTCTAAGGGGCCTTCCCGCCGGATGAAAGATATAGCTACTCCCAACATTTTTTGTTCCGTTAATGCGGTCTTGGGCGATCTCGTAGGGGATGAATCCATATTCCCCGGATCCTCCTACCACTGCCACAGTTACCTTCTGCTTCTTCTCCTCCGGGTTCAGCAATCCGTCTGCTTTCGCCGTACTGCTGAGAGGGGTATATCCTGCCGCCCACAAACGCCGGTCCAATTGCCGTTTTCCATACTGTATGGGAGCATTGAGAGCTGTCCACCGATCAGCACCGTAGTCTTCCCCCACAAATCCCCGCAAATACAGCGGCATGGGGGCTTCCATGGTCACCTCCAGAGCAGTTCCCTCTGCAACCTTCCTTTCCTCTCCCGACACTTGGCCTTTGCCCAGGGGCATTTTGCCATATCGCAGTTCCTGCCCCTGATGGGCGATAGACCGGCCGATCTGCGCCACCTTTATCGGCGGCATCACCGATTCCGGTCCTGTGAAATGTATTACTACCCCTAAGGCAAGGGAGATCAGGATCACCCCGACGATGGCCGGCACCATGGTCTTCTTGCCGGCCTTGCCCTCTCCCATGGTGAGGAAGGCTGCAAAGATCCCCGACAAAAGCATGATCAAACTCATGTATCCGGGCATCAAAGATGTTGCCAAAGACACCACAGCCAACGGTAGGAGGTACAGCAAAAGCAACCACCGGTTCCCGATCCTGACCACCGCCAAAGCCACCGCGGTAAGCAAGCATCCCAAAAGCAAAAGAGAAACCCCGTAACCCTCTCCGTCCGTATGAAGCAATCGGATCAAGTAATAATCCCGTTGCCCCAGCTCTTCGGCTATTCGGTTCCAAAGGTTCAAAATCCCATCAGGCAGCTTCCCGCCAAAGTCCACGACCCGCTTCCATTCAATGGAGAAGCAACCCAGAAAGGTGGCTAAGGCGCCAATACCTATCCACAAAGACAGTCCTACATCAGGGATCCACTTTCGCTTATTGCTCTCTACCGGGCCTGTATAAATGGACTTGTCCATATGTGCTCAACCTCTCCATGTCCTTCCCCTCTTGACTGACATAAATAATGTTTCTGTACTGCTTATCTATCTCCGATTCCAAGTATCTATATACGGTAGACCCCTCATCTTCCCAAAAGCCCACCTTCAGCATCGACTCTAAGGCGGCCCAAAGATCGCTTTCACTTCGCACCGTGTGGATCCGAAAGCCTCCCCCCAAATGATCATACCAACCGATGGAGTGAGGGATCCCCCTTTGCAAGGCGGTGGATGACAGGGACCCGCACAGTTCCATGGCATCGCTTCGCTGCCTGGGAAGAGGAAGCCCGCTGCCGTCTTTATCCATGAGGATCATCAGCTTATTATCGATGGGAAGAGATAATTCCTTTACGATGAGCTGAGAGAGCTTGCCCGATAACTTCCAGTGAATATGCTTTGGGCTGTCCCCGGAAGTATACTCCCTGAGAGAAAACACTTCCCCGGGGTCAGAGCCTTTGCTGGCTTGAGAGTATTTATAACTTTCCACATCGTAGGCGTCCCACAAATCCTCCCTTTCCTCTAAGTTGAACAGCGACGGCAATATCAGACAACTTGTCTTCACTTGCAACGGGACCCTTCGATAGAGGATTTGAAAAAATCCGTGCCACCTTATCTCTTCAAGGCTCACCTGCAGGCTTCCGCAGCAGCTATCCCCTACGGTGATGTTTTGCCGGCCTTTGTCTTGTAGCCGGCCCAGTATGGGGATCTCTTCCCGTCGCCTTTCACCGGTGAGAAGATTCTCTGCTTGGAGCAAAAGGACCCCGTTTTTAGCCGCGGAGAAAAACGTTTGCTTGGTTAGGATGCGAAAATTACATGGGACAGACTTTTCTTGCCTTTGAGGGCCGGTAACGGAAATCTTCATTTTTCCCTGGGGAAGAAGGAGCACTACGGCAGAGAAGCAAAGAAACATCACCAGCATCCAAAAAATCAAACTGCCTATCAGGTTATTGCTGAACAGGTAGAGCATGCCGGCTGCAATCAATCCGCCGGCGGCCAGAAGAATGTTTTTTTTGCCGGAAATGTTTAAACTCATCTTACTCTACCACCGGCTTCTCCGTTTCCTTTAGAATCTTTTCAAGGAGGTCTCTTGCCGTCATACGACTAAGCTGTGCCTTCGGGTCGGCAATGATCCTGTGGCTACAAACATCCAAAAAACTCGCTTCAATATCCGTGGGGATCACATAATCCCTTCCGTCCATCTTGGCACGGCTCCGTCCCATGGCCATCAGCGCCAGGGCGCCTCTGGGGCTTACCCCCAGCTTAATGTTGGTATCTGTTCTGGTGGCTTCCGTAAGATGGGTGATGTAAGCCAGGATCTTGTCATCCACAAAAACTTCCTGTACTTCTTTCTTCCACTGACGAATATCTACGTCTTCTGCAACACTTTCTACATCATTTAGTGGGTTGGTTTTTCCCCGGTCCCGTAATAGATCCACTTGGGCCTGAAAGTCCGGGTAACCCATGGACAGTTGCACCATGAACCGGTCCAGTTGTGCTTCCGGTAGAGTCTGAGTCCCTACCGTCCCCACGGGATTCTGAGTGGCAAGAACGACGAAGGGATCCTTCATCTCATACCGTTTCTGATCCACGGTGACATAGCCTTCTTCCATTACTTCCAAAAGTGCCGACTGGGTCTTGCTGGAGGTTCGGTTGATTTCGTCCGCCAAGAAGAAGTGGCACATGACGGCTCCCGGGGTGTAGACAAAAGAAGTGCTCCTCTGATCATACATGGAGAACCCGGTAATATCCGAGGGCACCACATCCGGAGTGAACTGTACCCGCTTAAACGACAGATTCATTGCCTTGCTGAAAGCCAGAGCCATGGTGGTCTTCCCCACCCCGGGGATGTCCTCAAGCAAGATGTGTCCGCCGGCCAAAATAGCCAGAAACACCTTTTTCACCACCTCTTCCTTGCCGATGATGACTTTATTCACTTGATCCATCACTGCCTGTATTCTTTGTCTGCTTTCATTTTGCATGGGATAATTCTCCTGTCTTCTCGCTGTATTTAATTAAGATGAGCGGAAACAAGTTTCCGCACCATCTTAATTAGGATGAAAAGCTATAGTTGTATAGGTTTGCCTAAGGCCATGACAAGCATGAAGCCAACCGGCATGTGCAGAAATGGCGAGGATCCGGGCAAATAGCATCGGGACATAAATCAGGGTCGTAGAACTTCTTTTCTTCAAACCCGTTTTCACCGAATCGCCCTCCTCTCCCTATTTTTTGTTTTAAACAAAAAAACTGCGATGGTATCGCAGCCCGTTTTCACTACATATAAACTCTGTTTCAGGGATAACCTCGCCCCAACAGCATATTTATGCAGGTCTTCTGGCTTGCGTTTCATCAATCTCATCGGTCTTCCCAAGGGTCTCCTCAGTGACTTGTATCGATGGGATCTCGGCGCTCACAGCGGCGGGTCCGCACAGGATTTCAACCTGTTTCCCTCTTAGCTCTCCTACAGGTGCAGGAGAGAACATAAATACTATATCATTGTATGGTACGATGATATCAATTATTCATACTAATGTCAACGAAAACCGTGTTTGAGTTTCCGCAAATAGCCAAGCAGAATATTTTTTGTGATATGAACCGGATACAAAACGGAGAGATATTGGAATCTGCCTCGGTATCCATGAAAATGAACATGCCAAAACTGCCTCACGTAAGT
>JBMNVE010000050.1:0-13487 GCA_050946655.1 Anaerovoracaceae bacterium | reverse complement strand
AGTTCCGAGTTAAAACTGATGTCCGCGTAGGCGACCACGTCCTCGATCTCGCACTTCATGGGCAGGCGCAGGAGAAGGGTCTCCTTGCCGTTTTTCGCCGCTTTCTCTCTGTAGGTCTTGATGTTTTCCATGCGGGAATCGGCCATGTAATCCACCGCCGGGTGGGCTGCCACCATGTCGGTCATCTTCTCATCGGCACAAAGGCCCTTGGTGACGATCATCAACGAGCAGTTTCCGTCTTCCTTGACGATCTTGGCGACGCCGTCCAGGTTCGCCTTCAGCTTCTGTATGTCAATGGTCAACTTTGGATACATTTTTTTCTCCTATTCTACCCTGTCTTTGCAGCCCAAGCGGTAGCACAGTTTGCAGTTGTGATCGCAGTCTCCGATCTTGGGCTCCTCCGCCTTGGTTCTGTTCAGCATGGGATCCGACTTGTAATCGGTCATATCGTAGCCTGCAGCTTCGCTTTCTTCGATATGCCTTTTTAGGGTGGCGTGCTTGGCATCGGCTTCCGCTTTCAGGTGGTCAAGTTCCTTTTGGAGAAGGTCTTCTTTCTTGGGAAGATCCTCCGGGAACTGGATGCCCAGGCTTTGCTCCAGCAGTTTGGTCGCCGCAGCCTTATACTTCATGGACAATACCCCAAGAGAGGACATGATGTAATCGTTGTCCACCAGGATTTCCGCCCCTTCGCCGGGGATCAGCATCAAGCCCTTGTCGTTATTTCTGGCGATTTCCTTCATCAATTCTTTCCGGTGGGGAAGCCTGGTTAGGGCCCCTCCGGTCCCCACGATGTATTTGACCTGGGTCAGGTCCTTCCCTTCGGCTATGGTGGTTCTTCCCGAAGGTCCGTAGACATACCGAATGGTTCCCGCATGCCTCTGGACCGCCTTCAGTACGGCTTCTTTGGCCAGGCGCTCTACAAAGATCACTTCTTCTTTTGTCTTGGGTATGGCGTGGTAGCTCTCCACCACGGCATCCAGATCCACTCCCGCCTTTTCCATCTCTTGCCGCAGCTTTTCTTCTCCGATGGACTCCATGACTTTGTGCATATTCACATAGAGTCCCAAATCCCCTTCTACGGTACGCTTAGCCTTGGGCTCGGGGTTGACCAGGAGCCGGGCTATCTGCTCGGAGTCTTCTGTGACCGAGTGAAGATCCGTGGTTGCCCCGCCCACATCCAGGACGAT
Organism: Anaerovoracaceae bacterium; assembly: GCA_050946655.1. Lineage (GTDB taxonomy): Bacteria > Bacillota > Clostridia > Peptostreptococcales > Anaerovoracaceae > JAXGRD01. The sequence continues at coordinate 12,300 of JBMNVE010000050.1, read as the reverse complement.
GACGTTGCCGATACATTCGTTCAGCAGTTTTGCGCATTGCATGACGGCCCCGGGGGTGGGGATGATGGGGCCGCTGACCATGTCCCGCACGTGCTCCATGCCGGGAGCGTGGATGATATGATCTTCAAAGGCATCCTGGATCACCTTCCGGCAGGGCTCCACGTTAAGGTCATCGATCTTGGGATAAACATTGTCCACTAAATAGAGTTTTTTCTCTTCAAAGATCAACTCCATTTCTTCCTGGTTTTCGATGTTCCCGGCGTAGATAATGGGGATGTCCAGGTCCAGGCTGCAGATCAGTTCCGCGTTGTAGATTGCCGTGTCCCGTTCTCCGTAGTCCACTCCGCCGGCCAAAAGGATCAGGTTGGGCTTTGTTTCCTGAATTTTTTTCAGGTCCGTGCGCCTCAGCTTTCCGGCGGTGATATAGTGGATGATGCCGCCGGCGCCAAGGGCCGCTTCTTTTGCCGCCTTTGCCGTCATATCATAGACCAGGCCGTGAACGGTCATCTTTAGACCGCCGGCTGCCGATGATGTTGCCAGCATATCGTCATATTCAAGGCTATCTATCCCTTTGTTTTTACATAGATCATCTATGGCCCCCTGCAGGCCTACCCGGACATCTCCCTCCAAAACGGAGGTTGCCGCCTGTCCCTGTCCCCAAAAAACAGGCTCGCCCGAATCTATATGGGTAAAGGCGTTGACTACCGTCGTTGTGGATCCGATTTCCGCTACCATTACATCTACTCTCATCAGTGCTCCTTCTCTTCTTTTTTCTTTCATTAAAGCCGTTTTTCTCTAGAAAACCTTACTGCAATTATACCCCATTTCCCCAAAGAAATGTTGTTCCCAAAGAATTTTTCCTCTGACTTCTTTATTTGTTTGCTCGGGGTTGCCCTTGATGATGGGACTTCCTTTAATCCAATAGTTTGTTGATGATTTCTCCTTCTACAACTTTGCTGTTGAAGTTTCCCTCTTCGTCGTCGTAGGTGATGACCAGGTTCTTCCACGGCACGATCCCCGCTTTCCCGTACACGGAGATCTTCCAATTATGGTTCCGCACGTACCCCGGATCGTTCACCTTCCCGCAGTGTTCCCAGTAGAAGGTTTGGTTTTTTACTAAAATGGTGAAGTCCGGGGCGAATTCCTGGTTTTGGATGTACAGCATCTGTTCGTACCGATAGGGGATTTTGTGCTTTTCCAAGAGGTCCACGATAAGGGCTTCTGACTTGGAACGAACCCTTTCACCATTGGAGGCGGTGTGAGTTTTTTCTTCCGGCCGATACGTGCTTTTCTCATAGGAGGCGTTTTTCCAGTTGTTCCGGTTTTTGGGGAAAAACCCTTCTCGGGGGAGGCTTTTGTAAGTTGAAGGCAAGCGCCCGAGAATCGTTTCCGGTGTAGGTGGAGGACAGGTGTTTGCCACTGTTTCTAGGGCTGAGATTGTGCGAGTCAAGAGTGCGACGGATTCCTTGAGATAGGCTTTTCGCGCCAGAGCGCAGATGAGCTCCCGGTTGGTGGTGATGCCGCGACGGGTGCGCTTGCCGCCCGAATAGGTCACATGAACATAGCTTTCTGCGCCCTTTCTCTTCTGCTTATATAAATAACCCTCCGGAAGACTTCTCAGCTCCCTTCTCTCCTTGGATAGCTTCCTCTTGTACTCCCTCAGTAATTCTACGACCCTCTCATTCTTGATCACCGCCACCGCCTTCCCATCGTTCCGTCGCCGGAAATACTGACTTTTTGCCCATATTTCTCATCTGTGCCAACGCACTCCGCCAATCCAGCTCCAAAATGACCTGAAAATTTGAATTTCCGCGAACATTTCTTTCAAATATGGAATATTTTACCATATATTTCCGGTTTTTCCTAGCCTCCTGTCCCTATATTTCCATTTTGCGTTGGCAGAGGCCCTTTTTTAACCCGGTTTTGTCAGTATTTCCGGCGACCGCTGCTTTAGTCCATCTACATCAAAAGGGGACGGCACTGCGGCCACCCCCTTCCTCTTAAATCGTCATGTTTTGGGATTTATGCATTCTTCCCCGAGCCTATTCGGCTCTTCTTCGCTGGCGCTCTTCCACCAGGAAGGACGCAACGTCGATACCGTGGGAGTTTCTTCCAAAGGCCGCGTCGATCCCGGTCTTGATCCCCTCTTCGGGGATGACCTGGGTGCCGCCGGCGACGATGATCACGTCATCCCGGATGCCTTTCTCCACAGCCAGTTCATGAATTCGCTTCATGTTCTTGTAATGGATGTTGTCGTGGGAAATGATGGTGGAAGCCAGGATGGCCTCTGCCTTCAACTCCACAGCCGCATCTACCAACTTCTCTACGGGAACCGATGTGCCCAGGTAGTGGACTTCCACGCCCCATCTTTCGATGCCTCCGTGCTTGATGTCGATGATCTCACGGAGACCTACCGAGTGTTCGTCTTCACCCACGGTGCCGCAGACTACTCGGAGAGGATGGGCTTCAATGTCTCCTCGGATCTCGTCGTCGGACAGGTAGTGAGGTGCTTCGGGGATGGTGAGGGTATCTACATCGATGTCGAAATCCACCTTGCCCTTCAGCTCGATCCTGGTCCCTTCCGCTTCCTGCATCACCTCGCGAGAGATGACTTCCGGATCCACAAGACCCATCTTCTTGGCGATTTCCACGGCAACCACCTCCGCCGTCCTGGCCTCCTGAGGGATCATCATGGTCATCATGATGGTGCCGTCGGCCTGCCACTCCATCTCCGGCTTGGTCAGCCCGGAATGTCTGTACTTCTCCGTCTCTGCCAACCTAACGTTGACGTTGTCGTTTTCATCCAGTTCGTCGATGTAGACGATCTTGCTCCTATCCTCGAAGGTACATCCGCCGATGAGGGCCGCCGGATCCGCCGGGTCGCCACCGTACTGCTCCACGTTGTTGTAACCGTAGTGGGCCGTGACGGGAGCCATGTAATCCTCGTCTCTCTCGTAGACAAAGCCGTAGCCGATGCCGCCTTCGATCTTTCTGGCGATGCCGTCGCCGTGTCTCTCCGGATATTCGGCGGAATCCACAAAGAATCCTTCTTCAACCGCCTTGAAGTAGCCGCCAACCTCGATGATCTCTTCCATGAACAGGCATGCCTTTTCACGAAGTTCTCTGGATTTCTCCACCAGAGGACCGTCCTCTTTTAGCTGGATCATGTCCATCAGGCCGTCCAAACCGATGAGCGTCTGCTTGGCGGTATCGCAGGCTTCCACGTTGTAGATGTGCCAAGGCACGTTTCTCCCCTCGTCGGGGGTAATGGTGGACTGGATGTCCGCACTGGTCATGGCACTGATCATCATGTTCATGACGTGAGTGACCGTAGCCTCACGGGCGGAGGAGTCGATGTACTTGGTGTTCATCTGACATCTCATCTTGTAATTTCTGCAAAAGTCACGGAGAGCTACCGCATAGGGAAGATCCATGTACACGCAGGGGGCCGGCGTGGCGCTGGGGGGAACGGTGGACAGACAGATGTTGTCCGGTTTGATGCCCACCATTTCAGAGAACTTGGAGTTGATGGCATGCTGAACGATCAGTTCCGGCATGACCTTCCAGGCGTCTCTTGCCGTGGCGTTGGCGTTGTGGGCCCCGTCGATCTGAGCGATGTCCGCCCAGGCCAGTATTTTCTTGGATTCACAGGCGTCAATCATGGAACGGACGCCGTTGATGTTTCGATACAGTACGTTGTACTGGGGGTCCTGGTGAGCACCGTTGATGCCTTCTTCGGCAAACATGACGGCAATGTCAGGACCGGCCACTCCCGATACATAGGAGTGATAGTTGATGGGACGGCCCACTTCTTCCTCGATCATGTCGATGGCTTTTCTCTGGGCGCGAACCTGCTTTCTGGAAATGGGCACGCCGCCGATCCCCTGGGGTGTTCCCTCTACCAGGTTGTCCATGTGGGACTGACCGGCGGTACGAATGACCATCAGGTGATCCGCTCCGTGCCAGGCAGCCATGCGCATTCTGCGAATGTCATCCTCAAAGCGGCCGGAGGCAATCTCCGTGGTGATCACCGGCTGTGGCTGCGGGTCGATGCCGTCAAAGTACTTGGCAGGGGGAAGAGGCACACCGTTCTTCAACGGCTCAGATGCGTTTCGATAGGTAAATGGCCCCATCTTCAGTTCCGGAGCCGGTTTCCTCCAGGTCCAGCCTCTTCTCTTGGGCTCATATTTGTCCAGGTCTTTTAAGATATATTCGATATCCAGCTTTTCGTTGTGCTTGAGTTCCATCTTATTTACCTCCCTTGAACAATGCGGTCACTTCATCCCAGCCTTTTCCTTCGGCAAGCATTTCTCCCGCCTGACGCATGGAAATGTCCTTGGATTTAGCCAGCTTGTACACTACATGTCCCGCACCTTTACCCATGAGACCTCTGTCCATACAGCCTTCCACGATGGCCTTGGTGTCAATGGAGGAGATCCCCATGCGAAGAAGCACGGATCTTTCTACAGAAGGTGTCGTATTCTTTTTCCCCAAATCCAGCATGGGCTGTACCACCTGTTCAGTCAGTTCCCAGAACCTTTCGTACAACTCATCATCGCTGAGGTTTGCAATATGCTTTCTGCGCTCTGCAAAATCATCTGCTCTTTTCATCCTTATTCTCCTTATTATAGCGATGCAATAACGTCTTTGACCCAGGCTTCATCCTTTTTGGTCTCTGCTGCCAGGAATGCAATGTCTTCGTCTGTCGGCTCTGCTACGTTGTAGGTCTTCATGGCTGTCTTGATCAGGGAAGATCGCATGCGATCAAGATCCAGGTCGGTGACTTTGATCTTGGACGGATGCTGGGGAAGAATAATGTTCTTTCCCGGTACCTGATCGGCCGGATCTCCAAAGCGAACATCGATGCCGTTGCTCTTGGCAAAGGAAAGCTGAGGTTGCAGATGCTTTCCTGCACCTGTGTACTCGGTCTCCTGCACAATGATGATCTGATCCTGATCCAGCTCCTGGGCCAGGGCAAAGGCAGCTGCCAGAGAAGTATTTCCCGCCGGGCCCTTTTCCAAGCCTTCCAAGGTGGCCAGGCACTCGGTCATGTAGAAAACATCTCCCTGGGTGATGGTCACATAGCGGTCCATGTATCTCAGTGGGCGGGCTGCAGACCTGGGTACATCGGATCTGTCAGGCCAGTTGGCGAAGGGCACACCGAAGCCGGTATGGCCGGTGGTGAAGGACTTTCTGTTGAAGTCCACGTCGGATGCCATGTGAAGACCGGAGAGGTCCACGGAAGCACCCACTACCTGGGCGTCGCAGCCGGCCTTGATGAGACCCCTTGCGGTTCCCGTCAGATTTCCGCCGCCGGCATTGGTGATGCAGACAACGTCCGGATCCTTGCCCAGCTCTTCTCTGCACTGATGAGCCAATTCATATCCCAAAGTCTCTACACCGGCGATGCCGAAGGGAGTGTAGAGGGATGCGTTGAAGTAGCCGGTCTCTTCCAGGAGAAGAAGGAACTTATAGAATAGTTCCGGTCCCACGGAGAGCTGTACAACTTCAGCACCAAGGGCTTCGCATTTTCTTGCTTTTTCAATAATTTCCGGCTGTCCCACGCCTTTTGAGTCGTAGCACTCCTGAACGATGATGCACTTGAGTCCGGCGATGGCAGCCATGGAGGCAACAGCGGAGCCGTAGTTTCCGCTGGTGGCGGAGATCACGCCCTTATATCCCAGCTTCTTTGCGTGGTAAACCGCATTGGCCGCTCTTCTGGCCTTGAAGCTGCCGGAAGGATTGGATGCCTCGTCCTTGATGAAGATTCTTCCGCCTTTGCCGGCAGGTGCGCATTTTCTGGCCAGTGCGGTCAGGTTCTTCATCTCCATGAGGGGAGTGTTTCCCACGCTGACGCTGCTCTGGATCTCCTGCATTTCTTCCAAAGTATATCCGGTTTCCTTCATCATCTTCTCATAATCGAAGGCGATGGAGCCGCTCTCAAACTCCGAGTAGTCGATGCCCACCGACTTGAGCATGATTTCGGCTTTTCTTCCCATTACGGAATTATAATCGTTTGCTTTAGTCATTATTTGTCACCTCCAAACAAGATTTCTCTCACTTGCTTATCGATGGCAAGGAGCTCGGGAACAAAGGTCCCAAAGTCATGCGTGTAGTAGGGGTTCACTTCGATGAGGGTGCCCGTCTCTCTGCGGCCGGTGACCGTCTCGATTTCTACTTCATCCCCGATTTCTGCGTCAGCCTGCAGATAGCCTTTATCCCACATTTCCAGGGGAACGGCCTTAGTGTCATCGGGCACCTGCGGCGCTCTCTCACTGGGCTCCAATATGATTTTGTGGATTCTCACCCACTCACCTTTTCTGATCATTTTTTTCCTCCTTTTTATAAAAACTCACCGGACCACCTAACACTTGCAATGCTTCAGCAGTCCGGCGAAAAGTTAGAATCGTGGTTTATTTTACGATTTTCTTATCTTCCTTGATCCTGTTTCTCACGTCACCCATAAGTGCTCTGGGGATGGGAAGATCGATCATGGTTACCAGACCCGCGTCCGCGTTGATGACCTGGGGGATCATGTTGACGATCATAGCAATAGTGCCCAGACCGCCTTCAACTTCGGGGCTGTTGACCATGTTCACCGGGGGCGTCCCCTCAATGATCACGTAATCTCCTGTCTGTACCCCTACCTGCTCCGGCTCGATCTGCTGGGGATGCTCCATGATGACTTCCATGGAATCCGTCGCATCACCGATGGTTGCCTTGGCCGTCATGGAAACACCTGCACAGGAACCCGCTGCCGCAAAGCCGCGAGGCGCTTTTCTATCTACATCAGTAGTGATGGGATCCATGTCCTGAGAGAATTCCTTTACATCGTAGCCCAGACCTTCTGCAATCATGCCTACGGACTCTGCGAACCCTACATGGCCGGACATGGTGTTGTTGGCTTTTCTTTCCTTGAACTCCTCAACGGAGATGCCGATGCCCTGCTCTTCCATAACCGCAGGACCAAAGGGAGACAGGGAATTGACTCTTCTGGAGAGAATATGCTCAACATCTGTCATGCATCCGGTCATAACGAGAACCAGCATGTCCATGATGTGCCCCGGATTGATTCCCGTACCCAGCACAGTAACGTTGTTTTCCTTGGCGATCTTGTCCAGCTCTGCTGCCAGCTCAGGATCCTGGGCCTTGGGGTAAGCCATTTCCTCTGCGGAAGTGATCACATTGATCCCCTGCTCCATGATGAACTTCATTCTTGGGAAAGCATTCTTGGTAAAGGAGTCAGTGCAAAGGAGAACCACGTCCGCTGCACCGGGCTTGATCACATCTTCTTCTGCCTGGATAATGACATCTTCTCTGTCACCTCGTTCAGTTTTGATGTAATCGTACATGGATGTTCCGATCTTCTTTCCTCTTCCTGCTACTCCGACGATGTCAACGCCTTTCTTTGCAAGAAGCATATCTGCGCATCCGCCACCCATTGCTCCGAGACCCCAAATAATCACTTTTACATTTTTCATGTTTTGTTCTCCTTTTCGCTAACAGTAAAAACATTTATACTGGCCTTGCGGCCCGATATTCTAACATAAATATATAGCAAATCTTGTGCCAATCTTTCTTCCCGGAAAAATCCATTGTTTTCAACATTCCTTTTCTAAGCGCACCTCTCGTATGGTGCAACTGCAAATATATTTGCACTTTCCCCGCAAATTTTTTTGCAGTTTTGGCAAGATCACTCCTGAATGTTGAATTTTTTCATCTTGTGCTGGAGGGTCTGCCGCTTGATGCCAAGATCATGGGCGGCACGGGAGATGTTTCCTTCTTGATGGCTCAGAGCATCGGCAAGGATATCTCTTTCCAGCCGCCAAAGGTAATCCGTCAGGGGTTCGCTCCCCCGCAAAAAGTCCCCCCGAGAATCTTTTTCCTCCACAGAAGGCAGCAGGCTATCCATCCTGATGTGCTCCTTCTTTAGGGTCTCCCCTTCCTCCGCCATGGAAATAGTAGACATGATCACATTCTCCAGTTCTCGCACGTTGCCGGGATAGTTGTAATTTTTCAACTTCTCCATGGCATCTTTCTCTATCCCACCGATCCGCTTGGACAGCAAGCGGCTTTGCTTATCTAAAAGTCGCTCGACCAGCAAAGGGATATCATCCTTTCTCCTGCGAAGAGGGGGAATATCCAGATTGATCACACCTAAGCGGAAATACAAGTCTTTACGAAGTACTCCGGCACCGATCAGCTCCTCCGGCCGTTCGTTCACCGTGGCAATGACTTTCACATCCACCGGGATATCCTTGGTGCCACCCACCCTGCGGATATAATTTTCCTGCAATACCCGCAAGAGCTTGCTTTGCAGCTCATAGGGCATGGCGCTCACTTCATCCAAAAGGAGAGTCCCACCGTTTGCCTGCTCAAAGAGTCCTGCCCTATCCACCGCCCCGGTGAAGCCTCCCTTGCTGGTCCCAAAGAGGATCCCTTCTAAAAGATTTCCGGGAAGAGCAGCACAGTTCTGCCCCAGGAAGGGTCCGTGCTTTCGCAGTCCGTCATAGTGGATGCTTTGAGCAAAGAGCTCTTTCCCCGTCCCGGTCTCCCCATAGATGAACACAGAAGCGTTATTCTTCGATGCCTTTTTTGCCATCTCTATGGTGCTGCGGAAATGCTTGTTTTCTCCGATGATGTCATAGAAATTATAATGCCTTATCTTGGGCTGGGAAACCTTGGGCGGATCGATGTACTCCTCCTGCAGTTTCAGAAGCGTGTCCGACATATGCTTGATTTTGGTAATATCCTTGGCCACTTCCATAGCTGCAATGATCTCGCCGTCTACCACAATGGGGACCGTCGTGTTCATGGTGGTGACTTCTTTGCCGTAGAGATTCAAGAAGGTCTGAACCTTCTCTATCGTCGGCTCCCCTTTATTCAGTGCCCGGAGAAGAGTGCTTTCCCCCTCGGGGATATGGGAAAAAGCCACAGGGAAATACTTGCCCAAGACATCTTCTCGCTTGACCTTTTCCAGGACGGACATGGCTTCGCTGTAGATGATGGAAAAGGCTTCGGCATTGATCACATGGATGCCTTCATCTACCAGACCCGTCATCTTTTCAATGATCGCTTCGATTTCCTTCTTGTTCATTGATGACCTCCGTGGTCATTTTATCATAATATGAAGAGCAGATGCAAATATTTTTGCATCTGCCCGATTTCTCTTTTTCAGATCCGGTTTTCTTGATGAAAGCGCTTTGCCGTTTCATGGGCGCGAAGCATCATGATGATATGTGCCCCAACGATGAGGATCCCCCCAAAGATGATTACAAAGAGAGATAGCCCGCCTAAAGTGTCTCCCAGGGCGACGACTCCGGCTAAGGCCACATAGCCCGCAATGGTCAAAATCAAAAAAATCTTTCCGGTCTTTTCGCAACTTGCCCGATGTTCCTCATCCCCCTTCTCAGCAGCAATTTCGGCGCAGCCTTTGATGACCAAAAGAATCACCCCTATGCCCAAGGCAATGGCGGCAACCGAGCAGAATAGAGAAACATAATCCAAGGCGGGATACACCCCGCGATATCCGAAGGGAATCAGGCCGGCTGCCACAATGGTAACGATGAGATCCAGGATGATCAAGACCTTTGACTTAGCAAAGCTGCCGTTGTAATTGGTCAGCGAAAAAATTCCTATGGCCATGATGCACAAGGCTAGAGTATTGATCAGTCGATAAATGAGCGCCAAGGCGATCCCCATATCCAGATACACCAAAAAACTCGTTCCCGCCAAGAGCACGACCCCGATAGAGAAGGTATCCAACCCGCCTAACTTATATACTTTTTCCATATATCGCCCTCATTTGATCTCGTCGGTCACTCCTGATTGCTGTTCTTCTTTTCACTCTTGCCGGAGACGATGCCATAACTTCGCATCAAAAGCGCACACAAGTATACTTGAGCCATTAGGCCTATCAATCCCAACACGCTGGTTCCTACGTATTCCACCGGCCGTGAAAACATGCCGGTAATGGGAATGAGGATCAACGTAATCATCACGATGGCGCAGCAAGGCAGCCAACTCCTCATACATTTCCTCGCCAAAAGCGCATCCTTCCCCTTGACAGCTATCGCTGCCCATTGAAGCATTTTTCTGTATCCGTAGAATAGGCCCAGTAGCGTCAGATAAAATAGGAACAGTACCCCGATATCGATGAAAGACTGCTCAAGCAGGCCCGCTTTAACATTCCTAAAAGCGACTAGTCCTTCGGCCACCACCAACACCAGAACCACAATGGCAACGATCCACATCCTCCTCAGCGACTTGTCCCGTTGCATCAACTGGGTCAGTCCCCAAAAGACCAACAACCACGAAAGAAAGGTCCCGAAGATAGCAGCAAATTCCACTATATTCCAAACCTTGAATATCCTCACCACTTGCAACGCCAAAATAATCAGTGCAATGATAAAAAATCCTGATACTACCCAACGTACTCCTGTCGGGTTATTTTCTTTGTTTTTCACTTCTTCCCTCCACGAGGATGCATCCTCATGAGGTACATTATCCCATAAGATACATCTTTTTTCAATTACTATCGCCCTGCATTTCTCCATTTTGTGCCATTCATCACCTGACGCCGAGAGGGCAGATGGTCACTAAGGGAATGTGTCCCTTGCTCACATCGCCTATTTGCGATGGACATTTAGTGGAAAGGGGCGCGCTGAGTAAGCATCGCCCTGCTGGGTAGACAAGCCATGTATATTGGAGACAGCAGGGGCGGTTGTGATTGACAAGGCCCCCTTGATAGTATATCGTGAATAGGCGATATTCAATTCATCACAAAGTTACCCACAAAGGAGGCCCCATGAGAATCAGAAAAAAGATGGACGATATGCCCGAAGAAGAAATCTTGCTTATGGCAAAGGTGTCCGATGCGCTGGCGCACCCGGCACGGATCAGGATTTTTCGATACATTATGAATTGCAACAAGGCGATGGAGAAGGTATGCAACAAAGATGTGGTGGCAACCTTCGACTATGCACAGGCAACCATATCTCAACACATCAAGACCCTGGCAAAGGCGGACCTTGTCCAGGTGAAAAAAGAGGATAAGTACTCCTATTATTATGCCAATATCGGCATCCTGGGGAAATATCTGGATGCCACCCGCAAGTTCACTTGGAGCGACTCTTGAAAAGGGTGGTGAGGGAGGAACGATCCAGGTCTCGGCCGATGATGACGATTCTTGCCCGCTCCCGGGCATCCCAGATTTCCAGGTTATATTGCTTATTGACTACGTCAACCTTTGCCCATTGCCCTTCGATGGGGAGAAAGCCTTTGATTCGGTAGATCTTCCCCAGGCGCCCGTCCATGAGTGCGGTCATGTCCCATTGGAATTGTTCAAAATCATCGTAGGATACGTCTTTAAAGGAAAGAGAAGACATTTCCAGGCAATCTTCCGCCAAAGGGACGATGCCCCTATCTTCGTCCCACCCGGTGATCAGGATGCTTTGCCACCACCAGTCAGGCTGGTTTTCATAGTGATCCGTTACAATCTCTCCCTTGGGGTTGAGCGCTTTCAGCATCTTTCCTATGGACAGGAGTTCCTCAGATGGAGCCCTCTCCCCTTTAGCGATCAGGACCCGCCCGGCATTGATGATTTGATCCTTGTAAAAGGCATCAAAGGTATCCATGTATTCGTGGAAGCTGTGAAAGTCAATAAGGGTAATGGGCGCGAGAAGCCGGATTCGCGCGTATTGAATTTTTTTGATGTTGGTATAAATGTTGGAGAGCATGCCCACACCGGAAGGCTCAACGATGAGGTAGTCCGGATCCAAGGTATTGGAGATGGTCAACACGGAATTGGCAAAGTCCGCCTTGACGGAGCAGCAGATACATCCCTCGGTCAGTTCCCAAACCTTCATATTGTCCCGCTCTAAAACAGCGGTATCGATGTCCACATCACCGTACTCGTTTTCCAGTATGACATATTCTTTTTTGGTGTGTCTCCGGAGCGCCTTGATAAAAGTGGTCTTACCCGCTCCCAAAAACCCGGATATGATCAAAATTTTCATAAGATTTTATTAGAAAGGGGGAAGAGAGTTATCTGCTGCCCTTCCCCACACTTTGCTTCTTCATTATGTTCAGAAACCTAAAGGACGACTACCGGTTTGATCAAATCTCTTGGCTTGTCCTTCATCAGCATAAGGGCTTCTTCTACGTGTTCCATCCCCCGGAAGGAGTGTGTCAGGAGCTTGGAGAGGTTCAACTTTCCGCACTCCACCAATCTTGCCAGCTTTTCCAGTCGCAACCGTCCACCGGGAGTCAAGCCCCCCTGGATCTGTTTATGTCCCATTC
>JBMNVE010000049.1:0-13917 GCA_050946655.1 Anaerovoracaceae bacterium | reverse complement strand
AAGCCAGATCCCACCGGGGCATGTCCAGATAGGTGCCCATGGTGCCGGCCGGATTCATGATGAACCGGGCCATCCTGTACCCTATGGCGATGCCCAGGGCCGCTCCGATCACCCCTACCATGAGAGCATAAGATGTGTAGTGGCGGGTAATCCTTCGATCTTTGAAGCCAAGAGCCTTTAGGGTGCCGATTTGAATCTTTTCCTTGGCAGTCAGCCGGTGCATGGTGGTCACCATGGTGAGGATGGCAATGAGAAGGAAGAGTACGGGAAAAATCGCTCCCATGGCCTTTCCTTCTTTGATCTCCCCTTGGGCCCCTGCATAGGAAACTGCATCCTCCTTGGGCTGGATCAGCGTGGACTTGCCCAAAGCCTCGTTGACATCTTCGGTGATTTTCTTCTTTTCCTTTTGGGACAGCACATTGACCTGGGGATAGAAGGCTCTTCCCACGGAATTTTCATAGAGCACAGGAGAAATATAGGCGAAGCCGTGGGTCTTGTAATCGGGCATCACCTGGTTTCCATCCCGTACGCACACCGTATGTTCTCCTGATTTGATCAACCCTTTCACCTTGCCGGTGATAGGGGTCCCATTGTACACGAAGGTCAGTTTATCTCCGATCTCAACTTTATTGGCATCCGCATATTTATCTGACAGCCATATGCCGTCTTCGCTATTTTTGTTGTATTCCTTCCCCTTGAGGAGAATGAAGCCGGACACTTTTTCGTTCTCCGTTACCGTCAGCGCAACGCTATCTCCCTTTTTTTCCACCACATCGGCGTTGATGGAAACATAACGGGAGGCATCCATCACCCCGTCGATCTTTTTTATCTTGTCCAGATCTTCTCCGGAAAAGCCCAAGTCCGACACGATCCGATAGTCGGAAAAACCCGTTTCTTTAAAGAAAGACCGGGTGTTTTCCTGGATGCTGAACCACTCCATATTAAATCCGACAAATATCCCTATACCGAGAGCCACCATGATGATCATGGAAATGAACTGGGCCTTATAAAGCCCCATGGTCCTCCACATTTTTTTCTGCAACATTACACTCGTTTCAACTTTCTATCTTTTACCAATCAATCTCATCTGCAGGAACAGGATTTTTCTGCTCCGTCCGGGACAGTATCTTCCCGTTTTTTACACGGATAACCGAATCGGCCATCTTGGCGATGTTCTGATTGTGAGTCACAATTACGATGGTTTTTCCGTATTCCCTGGCCATCTTTAGGAGGACCTTCAGCACCAGCACTCCCGTCACAGAATCCAGAGCCCCTGTCGGCTCATCGCAAAGGAGTATCTTGGGATTCTTGGCCAGGGCCCGGGCGATGGATATACGCTGCTGCTCTCCCCCGGATAACTCAGCGGGGAAGTTCTTTAGATGATCCAGCAGCCCTACCTCCCGGATGATCTCCTTGGCGGGAAAAGCGTCCGGAACGATCTCCCTAACCAAGGCCACGTTTTCGTAGACCGTCAAGGTTGGGATCAAATTATAGAATTGGAACACAAAGCCTACCGTAGAGGCTCGATATTCCGCAAGTTCATCCTTTGAAAGGCGGGAAATGTCCTTGCCGCCTACAGTGATCTTGCCATCCGTCGGGCGATCAAGCCCGCCCAGTAAATTGAGAAGAGTGCTCTTCCCGGCTCCGCTAGGTCCCAGAACAACGGCAAACTCCCCCTCCGCCAAGGACAAGTCAATCCCATCCAAAGCTCTTAACTCATGCTCTCCGCCGATGTTATACACTCGGCTCACATTTTCAAATTCAACCAATGCCATCTGTCACCATCCTATTGCCTTTTAAACAAAGAAAACCTTTTCTTTTCATATTCTTCTCGTCTCACTTCCAGTATCTGATACCCTGTACAAGTAATCACACCTCTCAGTCTCTCCTCGTCCAAGGATCGCTCCGATATGATTTCAGTGATTCCCTTGATGTGGGAAGAGGTCACTTTTTTCACACCATATTCCTGCAGATCGCGACGGATCGCCCCGTTGATCTGCGCCTCACACATGCCACACCCCATTCCCTCAATGATCAATGTGGTTTTTTCCATAAACGGCCTCCTTGTATCCCTCCCGAAGGAGGTGTATTTCTTTTTACCCGTAAGTTTGAGCAAATCATAAAAATGTGTTATGATATGGTCAAAGGAAAGTTAGCGATTGCTAACCAAGTATAATGATATCCCAATAATTTGCATAGTCAACGATAATCCGGACAATTTAGCCGAATGCCGAAAGTTTTTTCCATTGGTAAGAGGAGTTCCTTATGCCGAAACACTCGCATAAAATGCCCAGCAAAAGATGTGTATCCCAAAGCGATACGGAGGCTCTTGCTTCGGTTGCATCCTATCTTGACCATCACTATCCCTTTAACCCTCGCTTGGATTTCTTGGCTAAGTCGGCATGCATGAGCCCGGCCAAGCTGAAATACTCGTTTAAAGCGATCTATCACTGCTCCGTCAAGCAGTATATGCAAAGTAGGCGGATCGACCACGCAGAAAAGCTACTGCTTTCCAGCACACTGAAGATAGGACAGATTGCACGGGCCGTCGGCTACAAGAATCAGGGGAGTTTCTCGGAACTGTTCAAAAAACACACCGGGCTGTCCCCGGTGGAGTACAGGCGGCAAGTCCGGCGAAAGTGAGCCTTCCTTCAGGGCGATTACCGTTGCAGCTCCCGCCTCCATCTGCCGGCCGCCTCAACAGGGTAGACTATATAGATTATCCTCTTTTTTTCTCCATAACCTGCGATTTCCCCGCCGTGCAGAAGAATTTTTCTTCTCCATGAGGATGAATATATCATATAGAAGAATTTGTAAGGAGCATACCCATAGTCCTTCTCCCCCGTTACCGGTGCCTCATGAAGAAACCCACAAAAATGCGGATTTACAAGAAATATCAAAAAACCAATTTCTACTAATTCGGACATAAAAAAAGAAACATGGAGAAAAAACATGGAACAGTCTTTTCAGGATGTCATGCATCCTCTCCTCATCGCCGATTCCGGATCCCCCTCCACCCCTTGGCAATGGCCCAAAACCACTGCCCGCCATAGAAAATGGGGATAAAAGAATTTTTTCATTGCAATTACTCCTCCGGGTGTGTTAATATATTCATCGGATGTTCTATCCATCGGGGCGTGGCGCAGTTTGGTAGCGTGCTTGACTGGGGGTCAAGAGGTCGCAGGTTCGAACCCTGTCGCTCCGACCAGTGAAAACCCTTGCAATTTCAATAGTTTCAAGGGTTTTTCATTGGTGGCTTTTAAAGCAATTTCATTGAAGGAAAAATAGGATAGGAGTAAATCTTCCTGAATTCTGACTTATTGCGAGCGCCCACCATTTTTACCGGAATTTTTTGCTCTCTATTTCTCCTTACCATCCAAGGACCATGGAAAGCGCCTTGTCGATGATCCTGGGTGTCCGCTCATATAGGTCTTCCTTGCTCACCCGCTCCGTGACCTTATGGATGTCCTTGCCCCAGGGGCCGATGTTGATCACCGGCATGGAGATTTTTTCGATGTCTCCGGTGGGTATGCTGTAATAATCTCCGTACAGAGGCATGTTGTCCTTCATGGAGTTCATGATGGCTTCTCCGTCTTCCATGCCGGAGTAGCTTAAATCCGAGATCCCCGTGTAGAAATGCTCCCTGATGTAGCTTTGGCCGAACTCCTTTTCGGTGAAGTCATTGAGCGCCTTGCTGAGTTTTCCGGCCATGGCCCCGCCGTCTTTGAAGTACACGTTGGAAACATTAGGGTAGTAGGGCGGAACAAAGCCGTAGATCACTCTGGGCGTCTGATCATCGATATAGTTGTAGATGAAATCCAGCAGATCAAAGTTGCTTTCGATGGCGGTCTTTTCTTTGTTGAACATCATCACGGAAAGATGCTGCATCTTATCCTTAAAGCCGTTCTCAAACTCTTCCCCGTAGTGGTCCTTTGCTTCCTCATATAACTCCTTGAAGTTGCACACCTTGACTTCCCAAGGCAGGGGTTCTTCTTCCCACTTGTTGCGCTCCAAAAAATCATCCCAGCTTTTTTTCATCTTCTCCAATACTTCCCGGGAAGCTTCCCGGCATACTTCCCTCACTCTTTCCTCGATCTCCGACGGGTCCGTGTGGAGGGTGAGAATGCTGAAGCAACCGGCGATGCTCTGGGGCATGGAAACATCGTACCTGTTTTTGCTGTCTTTCAAGTACAGCCAGGTAGGGGGAGGGGCAACCTCGCCTTGTGCCGTGTCACTGAAGTCCATGTTCAGTTCGGTTTTGTCCACAATTTTTGACATGAGGCCGATGGGATTGAAGCCTTCAAAGACTTTTCCCGCATGGGCCAGGTAGCCGCGAACATAGACAAAGGGCATGATCTTACCCACTGAGCCCTCCGAAACCACGCCTTTGGCAAAGTCCTTTCGCTGATGGGACTCGGAGTTGATCATCAACTTGTAGTCCAGTCCGTATTGGTCCTGAAGCTCAGATAGCAAGGTGGTCGCACTGAGCATGCCCGCAGACATGTTCTCTTCATCGGGAACGGCTAGAATAATCAGGTTCCCCTTGAAATTCTGCAGTTTACTGTATCGCTCCATCAGGGTGATCTGGATGGCTCCCCCACCCTTCATGTCGGCAGTTCCTCTACCGAAGAGGAAGGTGTCCTCCTCCAGGTCCTTTTGGGCATCCCGGGGAAGAGACTTGATGATTTTGAATAGAGATTCTCTCAATTCCTCGGGAGAAAAAGCCAAACTCTTGAGCATTTTGAAATCTTCCACATCAACGATGTCGCTGTGGTGGATCATAACCACCGTATCCCTTCCCTCCCCCTTGAGCATTGCCCAGTAGGCTGAACGGCCAAAGGGATCTCCCTGGATGGGGTATGTTCCATGCAGCTCCGGGTGAGCCTTGAAGTAATCCATCTCCCCGAACTGATCGTTGAGGAAGTTTTCCGCTTCCCTTTCTCGTTCCGTATATGTATAGGTCTGTACTTTTACATAATCAAACAACCTCTTTTTGATGTCTTTATCTATATCCGCAAAAAATCCGTTCATGTAAACCTCCTTCTCTTCCCGGCTAGGTATGTCATATGATAAGGATACACTACTGCCCTATCCCTGTCCAGACAGCCGCCCGGGTTTGCTCAACGAGCAGCACACCATGGGAATTCTATTTTTGACAGCATTGTCATATTTGCATATAATGCATGTAAATAAGGAGGGAGTAGGCCATGCAAGGTCTGGAAACCATTCAAAAATCAGTCATCCAAGTGGCAGATGCCATCACTGCCGCCCTGGACATGGAAACGGAGATCGTGGATCATAATCTGAAGATCATAGGTGGGACGGGTAGGTATGTGAGGAAGATCGGTTCCTACGAAGAAGATGGGGATCTGGATTCAGGCCTCCTTTATGCGGAGATTCTTCGCAGCGGGCGGGAGTATGTATGCATGGAAACACAAAGCGATCCCTTTTACGACCAGCTGGAGGGGGAACTGGCGGAAATCGCCTGTCCCATCCGGTGGGAAGATAAAATCATCGGCATCATCGGCCTGGTGGCATTCACTGAGGAGCAGCGCAGCTTGATGCGGTCCAAGCAGGATTCCTTTCTCCAGTTCCTGCGAAGAATGTCGGAGTTGATCACGGAAAAACTGGCGGTGTCCCAAAGCAATTTCAAACTGGCATCGGTTTTGGAATCCATGCCGGAGGGACTTATAGCTACGGACCAAAACAAAAAGATTTTTTCCTGTAACTACGCCTGCTCCATACTTCTGGATCAAAGCAAGGAACAGCTCCTGCAGCGGGATATTCGCGATGTCTTTCACGGTGATCATTTTTTTGCCCGGTCGGATTACACAGGTATCACGGAAAAAGAGACCACTTACAGGGACGCCGGCAGCGAGAAACGACTGCTGTTTAAAGCCATTTCCATGCCGGGGATCGGTTTTATGTATCTCTTTCAGGATGCTACTTCTGCTGCGGTAAAAGCCATGCGGACGGCTTTTCTCCATACGGAGACTACCTTTGATGATATCACCGCCACCAGCGAGGAAATGATCCTCCTGAAACAGCGTGCCATTCAAGTGTCTCCCAACAACTCCACCATCATGATCACCGGCGAAAGCGGCACGGGTAAGGAGTTTTTGGCAAGAGCCATCCACAATGCCAGCGACAGAGCCGGCCTTCCCTTTGTGCCCATCAACTGCGGAGCTATCCCGGAAGCGCTTTTGGAAAGCGAGCTTTTCGGATATGAAAAAGGTGCCTTTACGGGAGCATCCCCCACCGGCAAAATCGGCAAGTTTCAGCTGGCAGAAAAAGGGACCCTCTTCCTGGATGAGATCGGCGATATGCCCCTCCATTTGCAGGTCAAGCTTCTCCATGTCCTGCAGAACAGGTCCATTGAGCGGGTGGGCGGCACCTCATCCATCGATATCGATGTGCGGATCATTGCGGCCACCAACAAAGACCTGGAGACCATGGTAAAAAAGGAAGAGTTTCGAGAAGACCTGTTTTTCCGCCTCAATGTGATCCCCCTCCACGTTCCCCCTTTGCGGGACAGGGGCGGTGACATCTCTTCCCTTCTGGATAATTCCCTCGACCGATTCAGGACCCTGCTCCACAAGTCCGTTAAGGCATTTGATACACCGGCAAAAGATTTGTTTTTGGCCTACCATTGGCCCGGTAACATTCGCGAACTTGAGAATACCGTGGAGTATGCGGTGAACATGGCCAAGGGGGATAGGATCACAGTGGAAGACTTACCCCCCAGGATCCTTACGGGAAGAGAATTCTCCAGTGAAGCCACCGGCTCCACCCTGCGGGAACAGACCGATGCTGCCCAAAAATCCATCATTGCCTCCTGCCTGTCCCAAACGGGGACTTCTCTGGAAGGTAAGCGTCTGGCCGCCCAGATTTTGGGCATCAGCGAATCTACCCTGTACAGGAAACTTCGGGAGCTGAACATGCAGAATCGTTTTTAGGCCCTTTTTATTGTTAATATTGACAATAAACTTTTCATTTATAACAACTATGCACTTTCTCTTTTTCAGAAACCCTTGATTTTCATGGGTTTTTGTTGTTGGCATGGGACTTGCTCACTACTTGGCTCATAACGATATTTCGTTCGTCTACGAAACTCTCGATTCATTTAGGAGGTGATCTAATGAGAGATTCTCAGAGTCAAGTCCATGATCATAAAAAGGAAGCACCCACCAAGTTACGGCGGGGCATCCGCGGTTGGCAAGTGGGCTTTATCGCATTGGGCGGTATTATCGGATCCGGCTACTTTTTAGGCACCGGATACGCTTACAACGAAATGGGACCCGGAATTATTTTTGCATATTTATTGGTTGGCTTCATTGTATTCGGCCTGATGATCGCCTATGCGGAATTGCTGGTCAACCTTCCCCGCAGCGGCTCCTTTATTTCATACTCCAAGGAGTTTCTGGGAGATCCGGTCTCTGCCGGGATCGGCTGGTCCTATTGGGCAAACTGGGCGGCATATGTTCCTGCGGAATGTTTGGCCGTGGGCATAATGCTCAACGTCTTCCTTCCCGGCAACATTTTCGTCTATTCCGTCATCACCTTGACCCTGCTCACCTTTATCCAGCTGGCTGGAGTCAACTGGTTTGCAAAGATCGAGTCGGGCCTATCCATGACCAAGGTCTTTGCCATCATCGTGTTCATCATCATTGCGGCAGGAGTATGGCTGGGTATTTGGGGCAATGCCGACGGCTTTGTCGGTGGAAAGGTGGTCTTTGCAGACGCTTCGGAAACTTTGAAAGAGCAGCTCTTCCCCTATGGTATCGGCATCGTCTTTATTCTTTTGGTTTCCGTCCTGGTCAACTTCCAAGGCACGGAGATCATCGGCATGACCGCAGCAGAAACCGATCATCCGGAAATCGCCATCCCCAGGGCTTGTAAGGCGGTAGTGGTTCGCGTGGCATTGATCTTTATCATTCCCATCACCTTCCTGATTCTACTCTTCCCTCACGAAGAGGCAGGTCTGGATGATTCCGTGTTCGCCGTGGTGCTGAAGAGTTACGGCATGGATGCGGTGGCTTGGATATTCTCCGCCATTGTCATCGTCGCCGCCTTTAGCTGTGCCAACACGGGAATGTATGCTACCTCCCGGGTGGTTTATTCCCTGGCACTGGAAGGCTTGGCCCCTAAGGGACTGGCTAAACTGAACAAGAATGCCGTGCCTAAGAACGCGGTCCTCTTCACCGTGGCCCCCATGTGGGTAGTTGTGATCATCGGTTATCTGCTTCCCGATTCAGCCTTCTATGCATATCTTTTGAATATAGCAGGGTTTACAGGCACTACCTGCTGGATGGGGATCATCGGATCCCAGCTGGTCTTCAGGCATAAACTGAAAAAACGGGGCTATGATGTATCCTATCTGAAGGTTCGGGTCAAGCACATGTGGATCCCCATCGTATCCATTTGTGCACAGACCTTTGGCCTCGCATCCCTCATGGCGGACAAAGCCATGTGGCCCGTATTCGGCATATCCCTAGGCTGTTTCCTGGTCCCAGCAATCATGGTCTATATTGCACAGAAAATGGGTAAGGCAAGGGTGGATCCGGAACTTCCCGATGAAGAACAGCGATTTGATGAAAAATATCCTGAAATAGTTAACAAATGATACAATAATCATATAATATTCACCATAGGAGGTATAAGGAAATGATTACAGACAAAAAAAGTCCCTACAGAATGGTCACAGATGAACAATTGAAGGAGCTGGATGCTCGTGAGAAGAAGACCTTTTTGGAGCGAACAAAGAAATCCAAGGAAGTCTTTGATAAGGCACAGGCCATGCTGCTCAACGGTACGCCTACGCCATGGATGGGCGACTGGGGAACAGAACACCCCATATTCCTGGATAAGGCACAGGGCAACCGTCTGACAGACGTGGACGGCAACGTGTACGTTGACTTCTGTCTTGGGGATACGGGTGCTATGTTCGGGCACAGCCCGAAAGCCACAGGGGATAAGGTATGCCAGCAGGTAAGAAACGGGATCACCACTATGATGCCTACGGTGGACGCCATAGAAATCGGAATCGAACTGGGCAAGAGGTTCGGCCTTCCTTTGTGGCAGGTTGCCATGACAGCCACAGAGGCCAACCGCTATGTCATCCGCATGTGCAGAGCCCTCACCGGCAGGCCTAAGGTCCTCTCCATGAATGAATCCTACCACGGTAGTTTGGACGAGACCCTTCCCCACATCGGAGAAGATGGCAAATTGGAGCTGCGTTCCGACTACGATATGAACCCGGCCGTGCCTAAGGATCTTCTCAGCCGCATCGTAGAGTTCAACGATGTAGAAGCACTGGAAGAGGCTTTGGCACACGAAGACTGCGCATGCGTTCTAGCAGAGCCGGTAATGACCAACTGCGGCATGGTGCTTCCTGCCGAAGGATATCTGGAAAAACTGAGAGAACTGTGCACCAAGTACGGGACATACCTAATCATCGATGAGACCCACACCTTCTCCAACGGATACGGGGGCTACACCAAGGAGTACGGTCTGAAGCCCGACTTCCTCACCATAGGTAAATCCATCGCCGGCGGTATCCCCGTTGCAGTGTACGGCTTCACCCACGAGGTGGGAGAGGCTGTCA
The DNA here is from genome assembly GCA_050946655.1 of Anaerovoracaceae bacterium. GTDB lineage: Bacteria > Bacillota > Clostridia > Peptostreptococcales > Anaerovoracaceae > JAXGRD01. Next base: position 4,313 of record JBMNVE010000049.1, on the reverse strand, counting down.
ACGCCACCTTTGGCCGCAAGGGAGTATCCGACCCCATGGGCATCAGCGGCACCCTTTCCGGGAACGCCTTTGCCATCGCAGCCATGATGGAGACCCTCAAAAAAGTTGCCACTCCGGAGGCCTTTGAGAGGATGATCGCCGGCCAGGAAAGATTATCCGACGGTCTGGAGGAAGTACTGAAAAAGAACGACATCCCCTGGAGTTTGACCAGAAGCGGATCCCGCTGCGAATTGCAGTTCATGCCTACACTGCCCAAGAACGGCTCCGAGGCAAAGAACCATTTCGACTGGGAACTGATGTACTACACCCACCTCTTCCTGATCAACAGAGGCATTTTGATCACCCCATTCCACAACATGATGCTCATCCCGCCGGTTGCCACCGACGAAGATATCGATAAGCTGATCAAGGCTTGGGATGACTGCCTCACAGAGCTGGCCGCAGTAAGCAGGCGATAAAAAGATATGGAACGTATAAAGGAGGGACTGCACCGGGCAGTCCCTTTTTGTTTAAACTGTCTTGATCCGGCAAGTTATCAGTCACCTATTCGGATCACGTCTTCCATGGTATAGGCACCAACCGGCTTGCCCGCCAAAAATCTTGCTGCCTCCATGGCACCTCTTGCACAGCACTCCCAGTTATAGGTTCGGTGGGTGACTTCCAAACGCTCTCCCATGGCGCCAAATAAGATGGTATGGGTGCTGGATATGTCCCCTGCTCTGATGGAATGAAAGTCGATTTCCGAAATATCCTTTCCCGATGCTTCTGAAATGGTCTCTCCGAATTCCTTAGCCGTCCCGCTGGGAGCATCCACCTTCTTCTCATCATGGTAATCGATGATCTCTACCTTGCATTGATCCTTCAGTGCCTTTGCCGCCAATTTGACCATCTCTGTCATCACATTGGACATATAGGATGTATTGGCCGCCTTGAGAAGAGGGATCTTCTTTGCTGTCTCAGCAAAAATAGCCGTATCTTCTTCCCCAAATCCGGTGGTTCCGCAGATCAGGGCTTTCTTGTGACGGACGCAAGCATGGATCATCTCCCTGGACAAGGCAACAGTAGAAAAGTCGATGACCATGTCGCAGTCTCCGATGATTTCCTCGATATCGCCGTAGCACAAAGCTCCGCAGGGTTCTCCCACGCCGGACACCAGCCCTGCATCCTTTCCGATGTAATCTCTTCCCGCCGGCCCGATACAACCTACCAGCCGGATATCTTCGCTCTTGACGGCCGCCTGAACATTGAGCCGTCCCATCTTGCCTCTAGGCGCAGTAATCACCACATTCAACATAGTTTGCCCCTTTCTCTATCTTCTCAAGTACTTCTCCAGTTGCTTTTCGTCCCAGATTTCCAGACCTCTCTCTCCTGCCAAAGATTCCACGTGATGGGTGAACTCATGGAGTAGGGTTTCCCTCAGTTGCTCCTTAAATGCCTTTGGGGACAAGTGACCGTAAATCTGTTGGAAGGATCCGTAGTAGATCTTGATCAGCCTGCCCATGGAACTGTCCCGGACATATTCCCCCAAAATCAAAAGATCCTGCCTCCGGGCATGATCGCTGATCTTTTTTTCCGGCAACAGCAAAATCCCCCCGTTAAGGTTTGTATAAAAAGCCCTGGGGATTTCCTCGGCAATCTCATCCAGCATTATTTCCGCTTCATCTATTGTGACCACACCGTCCTCCTTCTCAGACTTCATTATATACGAAAGACTTTCCCACGCCAAGGGCAACGGATAACTTCCGGCAAATCCCGCCCGTTGCAGCCTTAGTATAAGGTAGCACTTGGGCATCCGCCCTGACATCCGGGGCTAGTGCTGCTTTGTTTTGAACATGCCTAATGAAAGAGCGAGCAGATTGCCTGCCCGCCCATTGATACATTGTTTTACAGCAGTTCCTTCCTGGAAAGATTGATTCTTCCCTGGCTGTCGATCTCCGTGACCTTTACCGTCACTTCATCACCGATGTTCATCACATCTTCTACCTTCTCCACTCGCTGCTTGGCCATCTTGGAGATATGCAGCAGGCCTTCCTTGCCGGGAAGCACCTCGATGAAGGCGCCGAAGTTCATGATGCGCATGACTTTGCCTGTGTAGGTCTCGCCAACTTCCACTTCCTTGATGAGGAGTTCCACCTCAGCCAGCCCTTTTTCTGCGCTCTCCATGTCGGGAGCTGCGATATATACCAGGCCGTCGTCGTCGATGTCGATTTTGACGCCGGTTCTCTCCACGATGCCGTTGATGGTCTTGCCACCGGGGCCGATGATGATCCTGATCTTGTCCGGATCCACCTGGAGGGAAAGGATCCTGGGTGCCCACTTGGACAGCTCCGGCCTTGGTGCGGCCAGTTCATCCAGCATTTCCTTCATGATGTGCATACGACCTTCTCTGGCCTGTTTCAAGGCATCCTCCAGTACCTGCCTGGACAGTCCGTGGACCTTGATGTCCATTTGGATGGCGGTGACACCCTCCGCAGTACCGGTTACCTTAAAGTCCATGTCCCCCAGGAAGTCTTCCATTCCCTGGATGTCCGACAAGATGACCATCTTGCTGGATCCGTCTTCTTCCACTCTCTCAATGAGGCCCATGGCAATCCCGGCAACCGGGGCCTTGATGGGCACGCCTGCATCCATAAGGGCAAGGGTGCTCCCGCAGGCCGAAGCCATGGAACTGGATCCGTTGGAAGAAAGGATTTCCGAAACCACTCTGATGGCGTATGGAAACTCTTCCACATCGGGAAGAACCGGGATCAACGCTCGTTCCGCCAGAGCGCCGTGGCCGATCTCTCTCCTGCCAGGGCTTCTCATGGGCTTAGCTTCTCCAACGGAGTAGGGCGGGAAATTATAGTGGTGCATATATCTTCTGTCGGTGACCTCTGTAATGCCGTCCACTCTCTGGCCTTCCCCTACCGGGCCGACAGTGGCTACCGATAGGGCCTGGGTCTGTCCTCTGGTAAAGAGGGCGCTACCGTGGGTCCTGGGAAGAACGCCGGCTTCGCACCAGATTGGTCTTATCTCATCGGGCTTTCTATTGTCCGGCCTGATTCCGTCGTCCAGAATGAGGCTTCTCACTTGCTCCTTGGTGATATCATATAGCACGCCACCGATATCCCCTAGGTTTTCCGGATAAATCTCGGCAAAGTGCTCCTTGGTTTCCACCTCCACCGCGTCCATGTTGTCCAGTCTTTCCTGCTTATCGAAAGTCTGTACGGCAGCCCTCATCTTTTCTTCGGCAAAGGCTCTTACATCGGCTTCGATCTCTTCGGGGACCTTGTGGAGTACAACTTCTTGCTTGGGCTTGCCCACTTCGGCAACGATCTCTTCAATGAACTCCACCATGCTTTTGATCTCTTCATGACCAAAGAGGATGGCTTCCAGGATCACTTCCTCGGGAAGCTCATTGGCTCCGGCTTCCACCATCATCACCGCTTCCTTCGTTCCGGAAACCACCAGGTGAAGGTCGCTTGCTTCTCTTTGCTCCAACGTGGGGTTAACGACGAACTCTTCATCCACTCTGCCGATGAGAAGAGAACCGGTGGGGCCCTCCCACGGAATATCCGATATGGCCAGCGCCACGGATGATCCGATCATGGCAGCGATCTCAGAAGGGGCATCCAGGTCCATACAAAGAACGGTGGCCACTACCTGAACATCGTTGTAATATCCCTTGGGAAACAAGGGCCGAAGGGGTCTATCCATCAATCTGGAGTTGAGCACCGCAGAATCCGCAGGCCTTCCTTCTCTCTTTAAAAAGCCGCCGGGAATCTTTCCCGCCGCGTACATCTTTTCTTCATAATTACAGCTGAGAGGGAAGAAATCGATGTCGGGGCGAGGCTCTTTGGAAGCCACCACGGTCACATTGACCACCGTGTCTCCGTACCTTACCATGACCTGTCCGTTGGTTTGCTCGCAAACCTTCCCGATTTCCAGCTCCAGCAATTTCCCGCCGATGGCGGTTCTAAACGTCTTGTAATCCGTAAATTTCATTCTTTTACTACCTCCTGTAGTTTCTTTTTATCAATCCTTACTCAACCTTTCTAACTATATCCTAAAACCATTGAGATTACAACGGCTTTTTGAGAATTCCTATTTCTTCTTCCCCCCAGGCAATACCGGGGAAGGGATTCCAAAGACTTTTGTCCCTGCAGATCTCGCCCTTTGACAAAAACAGAATATGAAAAGACCGCTTCGAAACTTCGGTTTTGAAACGGTCCTTTTTTCTCTGTCTTTTTGATCTATAGGATCTTCTATTACTTTCTCAGTCCCAGACGTGAAATCAGCGATCGGTATCTCTCCAGGTCCTTGTCTCTCAGATA
>JBMNVE010000048.1:0-13944 GCA_050946655.1 Anaerovoracaceae bacterium | reverse complement strand
AGGCGCTTGTCCATACTCATGAAAAGGACCTGCTCCATGACCCACATCACGTCGGAGAAGCGATCCAAGGCGGCCCGGTAGATGAAGTTTTCCATGTAGACATTGGCGGCAGCCATTTCCTGAAAAACACTGTTGTTGATCTGGATCACCTTGGCATCGGTCAGTGCGCCGATGTGCACATCGAAGGTGATGGCATCCAGGATACACGAAGCCGAAAGGGTACAAACATCGCCCTCTTTCATCTGGAAGAGGGTGATTTCCCGTCCTTCTTCCGAAAGCATATAGGTCCGCAAGTCACCCTCCAACAAAAGAAGGATCCCCACGCAGTCCGCATCACCGGAATGGATCTGTGCTCCCGCAGGGAATTCCAGCAAAGCACAGCTTTTCTTCAGCTTGTCTTTTTCTTCATCTTTCAGTCCTTCCCAAAAGGGGAGGAACCGCTGCAATGTCTTATCGGTAATCATGAATCCATTATACGACGAAGGGCGGAAATAAACAATCCATTTCACTTCCCGGCAAGGTTGTAGTACAATGGGTAAGTATTGGAGGGAATGATAATATGCTATTTGATTCACATGCACACATCAACAACGAGCGCTTTTCACAAAAAGACAGAGATAAAATCATCGGGGAAATAGAAGGTGATCCCCAGCTATCCTACGTGGCCGATATCGGCTTTGACCTTGAGTCATCCCGGCTGGCGGCGGATCACAGCGGCAGGTACGATTGGTGCGTTGCTGCGGTGGGCTATCATCCCCACAATGCCAAGGAAATGGGCGACATGGAACTGGCCCTGATCAAGGGCCTTGCACGAAAACCCGGCGTCATGGCCATCGGGGAGATCGGGCTGGACTTCCACTACGATCACTCTCCAAGAGATGTTCAGAGAGAAGCTTTCCGCAGGCAAATACAGCTTGCCAATGAGCTGAAGATGCCCATGGTCATCCACTCCAGGGAGGCGGACAACGAAGTCCTGGAGATCCTCAAGGAAGAAGGCGCTTTCAGCAGAGAGCGGAAGGAATGGTTCCCCGCAAGAGCGGTAGCTGAAGGCTGGGAAAGCGCTGCGGGGGACAGTAGAGTCTTGCTCCACTGTTATTCCGGCAGCAGCGAACTGGCGGAGCAGTACGTCAGGCTGGGGGGTACCATCAGCCTTGCTGGTCCGCTCACTTACAAGAACAACAAGAAGACGGTCAAGGTGGCGGACCAGGTTCCCCTGGAGTTCCTTTTGGTGGAGACGGATGCGCCTTACCTGACACCGGAGCCCTTCCGCGGCAGGCCAAACAAGTCATCCTACGTGGAGCACACAGCCAGAAGACTGGCTGTGATCAAAGGCATGAAGTGGGAAGAGGTGGCGATAAAAACTTGTGAAAACGCCAAAACCTTTTATGGTATAATATAAAAATGATGAAACAAAGCGTGCTGGAAACCATACAGCAGAATAATTTACTCAGCCCGGGGGATCATCTGATCCTGGGGCTTTCCGGCGGACCGGATTCGGTTTGCCTCTTTGACATACTTCTTTCCTTGAGAGAAGAACTGGATCTTACCGTAGAAGCAGTCCATGTGAACCACTGTTTCCGGCCGGGAGCGGCGGAAGAGGATCAAAAGTACGTGGAAGAGTTGTGTGAGAGCAGAGGCATCCGCTGTTGGAGCTATGTGGTGGACTGCAACGCTCTGGCAGAAGAACTGTCTATGACGGGGGAAGAGGCCGGACGTAAAGCCAGGTATGAGGCCTATGGAAGGGTAGCAGGAGAACTGGTGGATGAAGGAGTGCTGCCGGACAGGATCAAAGTAGCCACCGCCCACAACAGGAACGATCAGGATGAGACCCTGCTCTTCCGTTTACTTCGGGGGACCGGGGTGGACGGTCTTGTGGGGATGGATTACATTCGCAGGGATCGGCTGGGCTTTCTCATTATCAGGCCTTTGCTTGACGTGAGCCGAGACAGGATAGAGCAGTACTGCCGGATCCACGGCCTTCATCCTCGCACGGATAAATCCAATCAAGATCGCATGTACACGAGGAACCGGATCAGGATGGACCTGATCCCATACTTGGAGGAGAATTACAACACCAACTTGTCATCCGCCCTGAACAGGCTGCGCCTTGTGGCCAAGGAAGATAGAGACTATCTCTGGGGAGTGGCCGGGAGTTCCTATGAGGAAGCGTTCATCGGCCATCAGGAGGACATTCTCACCTTGAACAAGGATATCGTCAAGACCTTTGAGCCGGCCATTCGCCACCGGGTCATCCTCCACGCTTTTGAAAAGGTGGGCCTCTACAAGGACATCGGCTACACTCATCTGAAGGCGGCGGACAAGCTGATTGAAAAGGGTAAATCAACAGGACAGATCCATTTTCCCGCGGGGTTCATCCTGAACATCTCCTATGGGAAACTGGAGTTCTATGCGGAAGAAGATAAAGAGGTGGAGCCACTCCAGTACAAACTGAAGGCATCCATACTGTACAAAGAAGATTATGTCCAAAAGGAAGGAACGGCTGTCTTTGACGTGGACAAAATGGCTGAGGTCTACGACTTTGCCGGCGGTCCTCTGTCGCTGATTTTTGCCAGGACCAGACAGGCGGGGGACTACATCGCTCTATCGGTAGGAACAAAGACCATCCAAGATCTGTTCGTGGATATGAAGGTACCTAAGAACCTGAGGGACAGCATCTACATGGCGGCCATCGGTAATGAGATCCTTTGGATACCCGGCGGAGTGATCCGAGATCGATACAGTGACAATTTCAAAGTGACGGAAGAGACCAGAAGGGTCCTAATACTTGAAATGGACAGGGAACTGTGATAACATTACTAGGCATCATTTGTATTTTGCAACAAATTTGTTGTCCGAAACAATAGGAGGAGAAACAATACGTTGAAGAGATTTTCTAAGAATATAGGGATATATCTGGTCATTTTCGGGCTGGTCCTGGCCATGGCGTGGTTCTACAACAAGAGCCCCAATGAAGAGATCAAGGACGTCAGCTATACGGAGTTCGTCCAGCATCTGAAGAGCGGAGAGGTGAAAGAACTCAACGTCAACAACAACAAGATGATGATGACGGGGACTCTGGCCGATGATAAGAAGATCAAGACCACATATACCCTGGTGGATTACAGCATCCTTTCTGAAACCTTCTTGACAAAGAAGATAGAGGACAAAGAAATCAAACTGACAGCGGAAGCACCCAAGGAGACCCCTTGGTATATTTCCGTTCTTCCCACCGCCATCATGATCATCGTACTGATCTTCTTCTGGTTCATGATCATGAATCAACAGGGAGGCGGCGGTAAGGCCATGCAGTTCGGCAAGAGCAAAGCAAAGCTTCAGAAGGACAGCGACCTTAGAAAGATCACCTTTGCCGATGTGGCCGGGCTGAACGAAGAAAAGGAAGAATTGGAAGAAGTAGTGGATTTCCTCAAGCACCCCCGCAGGTTCAACAACCTGGGTGCACGGATCCCCAAGGGGATACTTTTGGTAGGCCCTCCCGGAACGGGAAAGACATATATTTCCAAGGCGACAGCCGGAGAGGCCGGCGTGCCATTCTTTACCATCAGCGGATCCGAGTTCGTGGAAATGTTTGTGGGTGTGGGCGCCAGCAGAGTGAGAGACTTGTTTGAACAGGCGAAAAAGAACACGCCCTGTATCGTCTTCATCGATGAGATCGATGCGGTGGGAAGAAAGCGAGGCGCCGGACTGGGCGGCGGCCATGACGAAAGAGAGCAGACCTTGAACCAGCTCCTGGTGGAGATGGATGGATTCGGAGAGAACTCAGGAGTGATTATCTTGGCGGCCACAAACCGTCCCGATGTTCTGGATCCCGCCCTCCTCAGACCGGGCAGATTCGACAGACAGATCGTTATCGGCATCCCGGACATTAAAGGCAGGGAAGAGATCTTTAGGGTCCATTCCAGAAACAAGCCCTTGGACGACAAGGTACGGCCCAAGGTCCTGGCTCGCAGGACGCCCGGGTTTACTCCCGCGGACATCGAAAACATGCTAAACGAAGCAGCCCTTCTTACAGCCAGAAGAAACGGAAGACACATCCGCATGGATGAGATAGAGGAGGCCATTACAAAGGTCATCGCAGGACCGGAAAAGAAGAGCAGGATCATCAGTGAAGAGGAAAGAAAGCTGACCGCTTACCACGAAGCAGGCCATGCCGTGGTAGCCCACTCTCTTCCCAAGACCGATCCGGTCCATCAGATCACCATCATTCCTCGGGGCAGAGCCGGCGGATTCACCATGATCCTTCCCAAGGAAGACAGATACTACGGCACTAAGGATACCATGCGGGAGCAGATCATCCATCTTCTCGGCGGACGGGTGGCGGAAAAGCTCACCTTGGACGATATCAGCACCGGTGCATCCAACGATATCAGCAGGGCAACGGAAATCGCCAGGGATATGGTGACCAAGTACGGATTCAGCGAAAAACTGGGGCCGGTGAACTACAGCTCATCCGATGAGGTGTTCCTGGGTAAGGACTTCTCCACGCGGCAAAACTACTCCGAGGAAGTGGCATCGGAGATCGACGAAGAAATAAGGCTCATCATCGAGGACTGCTTTGCGGAATGTGAAAAAATTCTTTCCACCCATTTGGATAAACTGCACATGGTGGCAGAAGCCCTTCTGGAAGTGGAAACATTGGACGGGGAACAGTTCGAACAGCTGTACACCGGAGAAAAGACCGCTTCCCAGTTGGCAGAAGACATCCGAAGAAAAGAAGAGGATATTCAGGCAGCCAACGAGAGAGAAGCGGAGGAAATGCGCAGATTGGTCGGCGCCTCGGAAGAGGAGACGAAGCTTGCCGATGAAGGGGAAGAGGACTTGTCCGTCTACGACACGGACTACCTCAGCGATGATCCACAGGATAACGGGGAGCAACCTCCGGAGAAAAAAGAGGACGAAAAATGAAAGTTACGGTGAAGGACTGCCTGAAACTTTCCGCCTTCCAAAAGGCAAAGGTGCTGGCGGGAGAGAACAGCCTGATCAATCAGGTGGATAAAGTGTCCGTCCTTGACATGTTTACAGCCAGGGACATCAAGAAGCACTATACTGTCCAGAATCAGATGGTCCTTACATCCTTTTCCGCCATTCGCTCCAACGAGGATGCCCAGTGCAAAGCCATCGAAGCTCTTGCTGCCGGCGGAAACACAGCTATCGTCGTATTTTACGTGGGCGACATTGTGCGGTACCTCAGTGACAAGGTCATCGCCGCCGCGGAAAAGGCGGGGATACCCCTTATTGCCATGGATGCAGACAGCCCTGCGGATATGGGAGATGTGATCGGGGAAATCTCCGAGAGGATATTCTACGGGGAAGATGAAAACTTCACCAATTCGCTCATTGCCAACACCATTTATCATTTACTAAATTTCGAAAAATACAGCAACTTTCAAGCCGCTGCCAAAGCGGCTGCTTTAAATAACGATTTTCAGCTGATCCTCCTCAGCGAGGACTTCAACCCGGTGTTCAGCGTGGAGACCCGCCACCGGACCACCATTGCCGAGGCCATCCGCTTGGGCAAGGAGCGATCCATCGAAAATCAATCTGCCGTCTACACCAAGATCGATGTAAATGGTGTGCTGACCTACTGGGGTCCGGTAAATATCCGTAAGACCAAGTACTTCATGTTCATCGTAGACAACGAAGATTCCTACTCCGCGGCGGAGATCACCAAGCTGGCGGAGATCATCGAGCTGGCCATGGGGATGTGGAAGTACACCCCTCAGCGGGATGCCATGGCGGAGTTCATCCATGCCCTTCGGAGAGGGAACATGAGCCTTGCCTATAGCCTGCAGGATGAGGTGGATGTGGATCCCGGGGACTTCATCAGCGTTTTTTATGCCAAGGGTGGCAAGGAGGGGCTGAGCATCAGAGCCATGGACCAGTTCCAAAAGGACTCTTTGATCCGGATCCTGCGGATCCATGAAGGAAACGAGACTTTCGGGATCCTGGTGAGAGAACCGGAGAAAGGGGACGAAGACAGCAAAAAAACAGCCAATGATCTGTTCAATAAATTGAAGGAAGACAAGGGTATCCGCATCTTTCATGTGACCGGTTTTTCCGGCATTGAAGGGGCAGGTGACGGTTACCGCCTCATTGCAGAGGCGTGGTCCTTCGTGCAAACGGTATTTCCCTACAAGAGAGTGTTCACCAAATACGAATTGGCGCTGGTGAGCAACTGCATCCATGTACAGCTGCAGGGGGGATATGTGAAGAAGAATTATGTGGAATTTTTAGAGCCCTTTAAGGATGCGGGAGAAAGCAAGGGAAAACAGTTACTGGAGACCTTGGAGACCTTTGTTTTGGATGCGGGAATGAACAGTGCCAGCACAGCGACCTTTATGGGGATACATCCCAACACGGTCCAGTACAGGTTGAAAAAAATCAACGACATTTTGGGGGTAGAGATCACGGGAAACAGAGTGATCCCCAGCCTGACCATAGCCCTGGCCCTGGGCCGTCTGGAAAGCGTGGTTTCATAAGGGAAAGAGGCGAAAAAAACCGGTGAAAGAATAATGTATACAACTGAAATTGTCTTGAAAAATCAGCATAACTGCGATATAGTTTACTTTGGTGTGAAGCCACGAAAAAAGTATAAGAATCCATATTTATTAAGGAGGAATCATATATGAACAAGCTAGAAGAACTTCGCCAATTAAAAGCAAAGATAGCAGCAGGCGGCGGAGAAAAGAGAGTAGCGGCACAGCATGCCAGAGGCAAGTTAACGGCAAGAGAAAGACTGGACATTCTCTTTGATGCGGATAGCTTTGTTGAGATCGATACCTTTGTATCCCACCGAAGCACCAACTTCGATATGCCTGAAAAGAAATTCCACGGAGACGGTGTAGTGACCGGATACGGGACGGTAGACGGCAGACTGGTATTTGCATTTTCACAGGACTTCACCGTAATGGGCGGTTCCCTGGGTGAATACCACGCCGAAAAGATCGTCAAGGTCCAGGGCATGGCACTGAAAATGGGAGCACCTATCGTAGGAATCAACGATTCCGGCGGAGCAAGAGTGGAAGAAGGGGTAACAGCGCTTTCCGGCTTTTCCAAGATATTCAAAAACAACACCATTTCTTCGGGAGTGATCCCTCAGATCTCGGTGATCATGGGACCCTGTGCCGGCGGAGCAGTATATTCTCCCGCCATCACGGACTTCATCTTCATGGTGGACAAGACCAGCCAGATGTTCATCACCGGACCTCAGGTCATCAAGACGGTCACCGGTGAAGAAGTCACCGCCGAGGAATTGGGCGGAGCCAGGACCAATAATGCCAGGAGCGGAAATGCCCACTTCATGGGCAAGGACGACGAAGAGACCTTGAACCAGGTGAGAAATCTTCTCAGTTACTTCCCCTCCAATAATATGGAGATGCCACCGGAGGTTGAGACTACAGATGACCCCAACAGGATGATCCCCGAGTTTAATGAAATCATTCCGGAGAATCCCAACAAGGCCTACGATATGTACGAGATCATCAAGAAATTGGCTGATGACGGAGAGATCGTGGATGTAGCTCAGCACTTTGCAAAGAATATGATCACCTGCTTTATCCGTATGGACGGAAAGACGGTAGGCGTGATTGCCAACCAGCCCAAGGTAGGGGCAGGATGCCTGGATGTGGATGCGTCCGACAAGGCGGCAAGATTTATCAGAAGATGCGACGCTTTCAACATCCCCATGCTGACCATCGAAGATGTTCCCGGCTTCCTTCCCGGAACGGATCAGGAATACGGCGGCATCATTCGCCACGGAGCCAAGATGCTTTACGCATATAGTGAAGCCACCGTGCCCATGGTCACTGTGATCTGCAGAAAAGCATACGGCGGAGCCTACATCGGCATGTGCAACAAGGAATTGGGATCGGATATGGTATTTGCATGGCCCTCGGCACAGATCGCTGTAATGGGTGCCAGCGGAGCGGTGAACATCATCTCGTCGGTAAAAGCAGAAATCAAGGAAGCCGACGATCCCATCGCCAAGACCAACGAAAAAATCCAAGAGTACGAAGATACGTTCAATAACCCATACAGAGCAGCTGAACTTGGTTATGTAGACGACGTAATAGAGCCTGCCATGAGCAGACTGAGAATCATCAGTGCCTTCGACATGCTGGCATCCAAGAGAGCATCTCTTCCTGCCAAGAAGCACGGCAACATTCCACTATAGGAGGTGGCACAATGAGTTTAATGGAACAATTTGCGAATCCGGACTTGGTCCATCAGCTGTCCTTCGGGGATAAGTTGGCGGGCGCCGGGATCACTACCCTCATGGGAATGGGGACCACCTTTGTCATACTGATTCTCCTCTGGGGAATCATCGCAATCACGACCAGGATCATGGCCCTGGACAGCAAAGGAAAGTCGGCCCCTGTAGCGGCTGCGGCAGCCGGATCAGCTGCGGCTCCTGCTTCTGCGCCGGCGGCAGCACCTGCTTCCTCCGCACCTGCAGCGGAAGCCGAGCCTGCAAAGGCCGAAGACGATGAAGCTTTAGCGGCGGTTATCGCAGCGGCCATTGCGGCATACGAGGGAGGCACCGTCCAGCCGGACTTGATTGTAAAGAGGATACGCAGGGTCTCAGGACCTTCTACGGTATGGGCGAATGCCGGCCGTAATGAGAGTGTTGATAGTAGAAAAATATAGCAAAAGGAGAAGGATTCAATGAAACAGTACAACATAACCGTAAACGGCACCACCTATGCAGTTGAAGTAGAAGAAGCAGGCGGTACGCCTGCAACACCTGCGGCTCCCGCTCCGGCGGCAGCGCCCGCACCGGTAGCAGCACCTGCGGCTCCGGCCCCTGCTCCTGCAGCACCTGCGGCCCCCGCTCCGGCGGCAGCACCCGCACCCAGTGCAGGGGCGGCATCCGTGACCGCACCCATGCCGGGAACCGTTTTAGATGTCAAGGTATCTGTCGGACAGCAAGTCGCTGAAGGAGACCTTTTGGTCATCCTGGAAGCCATGAAGATGGAAAACGAAATCATGGCACCTCAGGCAGGGATCGTGGACACCATACCTGCGGCAAAGGGCGCAGCGGTAAATTCAGGGGATGTACTTGTAACTTTAAAATAATTTGCTATAATGGAGAGGCGCCATTTTGGCGCCTCTTATTATTTTCTTTTGAATAACAGGAAAATCACTTGCAGAGCGAAGGGAGAAACCATGCTACTAGCCTTTGATGTAGGGAATACCAACATTGTGCTTGGTGTATTCGAGGGGAGAAAACTCATCCGAAACTGGCGGCTCAAGACGGACAGCAACAAAAGTGCCGACGAGTACGGAATGATATTGAATCAACTCTTTGAATATGAAAACCTGGATATCGACGATGTGGAAGACATCATCATTTCCACTGTCGTTCCTTCCGTGCTGTACACCTTGCAGCACTTATCCCAGAAGTATTTTGATCGAAAAGCCATCGTGGTGGAAACGGGCATTAAGACCGGCCTTCTCATTAAGTACGAAAACCCCAAACAGGTGGGGGCAGACAGGATCGTCAATGCAGTAGGCGGCTATGCCAAATACGGCGGGCCTCTCATCATCATTGACTTCGGGACGGCAACCACTTTTTGTGCCGTTACGGAAAATCAGGAGTACCTGGGGGGAACCATCGCTCCGGGGATCAAAATATCCTCCGATGCTCTGTTCCAGCGGGCGGCAAAGCTTCCCAAGGTTGAACTGGAGCCTCCCGGACTGGTGATCTGTAGGGATACCATTGAGAGCATGCAGTCGGGATTGGTCTACGGCCACATGGGTTTGGTGGACTTCATCGTACGGAAGATGGAAAAAGAACTGGAAGAGGTTACCCCAAGTGGAAAGGCGGCTACCGTGGTGGCCACAGGGGGACTGGCCAACATGATGTATGAAGGCCTGGAATGTATCGACCATGTGGACGGCCTCTTGACTCTGGAAGGCCTGGAGTTGATCTATGAGAAAAATCGGAAACGTTGAGCTTGCTAATCCTTTTTTGGCAGCACCACTTGCGGGAATCACAGATGCGGCAGCCAGAACCCTCTATGGGGAGATGGGTGCCGCTTTGGTGTACTCGGAAATGGTCAGCGGAAAGGGGCTTCTGTACAGCAACGAAAAGACGGAGAGGCTTCTGACCATCCGCCGGCAAGAGGGTAAAGTGGCGTTTCAGATCTTCGGTTGTGAGCCAAAGGTCATGGAGAGGACGGCAGAACTCCTTTCTGAAAGGAGCAATGTGATCCTGGACATCAACATGGGCTGTCCGGTGCCCAAGGTCGTAAAGAACGGGGAGGGATCGGCCCTCCTGAAAAATTTGGAGCTTCTCCACCGGGTGACGGAAGCCTGTGTGAAAAAAGCGGGAAAGCCCGTAACGGTGAAGATGAGGACGGGATGGGATAAGGATCATGTGGTGGCGGTGGAGGCGGCTAAGGCGGCACAGGCCGCCGGTGCAGCGGCGGTAACCATCCACGGCCGCACGAGAGAACAGTACTACAGCGGTCGGGCCGATTGGGATATCATCCGTAAAGTGAAAAAAGAATTGGACATTCCGGTCATCGGTAACGGCGATGTGTTTGACGGAGAGACGGCGCTGAAGATGATGGCGGAAACGGAATGCGATATGGTCATGGTAGGCAGGGGGATGCTGGGCAACCCGTGGATATTCAGGGATGCCTTGGCCCTTTGGCGGGGAAAAGAAAAGCCGCCGGCACCTACGAAAAGGGATAAGAAGGAGATGATGCTCCGTCACTACGACCTGCTTGCAGAGGACAAAGGGGAGTATGCTGCCGTGAGAGAGATGCGAAAACACGTGGGCTGGTATCTGAAAGGGGAAAGTCACGCCACCCATGTGCGCAGGGCGGTGAATAAAGCGAAAACAGAAGAGGAATTGAAGAGAATAATTCGTTCTATTGAATAGTTTCTTGTGATATAATTGGAAAATGCTGAGAAACGTGAATTGATGAAGGAGGAGACCATGAAGACGTTGATGTCGGGAAATGAGGCCCTGGCCAGAGGTGCCTGGGAAGCCGGGCTGGAATTTGCCTCGGCCTATCCGGGGACACCCAGCACGGAAATATTGGAAAATATCGCAAAACACAAGGACGATCTGTACTGCGAATGGGCGCCCAACGAAAAGGTTGCTCTGGAGTCTGCCATCGGGGCATCCGTTGCTGGTGTTCGCTCCCTGGCTGCCATGAAGCACGTAGGGGTCAATGTAGCTGCGGACCCGCTGTTTACCTTTGCCTATACCGGCGTCACCGGTGGCATGATCTTGGTTTCCGCTGATGATCCGGGAATGCACTCTTCCCAGAACGAACAGGACAACAGAAATTACGCCACGGCGGCCAGAGTTCTCATGTTGGAACCGTCGGACAGCCAGGAAGCCAAGGATTTTGCCAAGCTGGGCTTTGAACTTTCCGAGAAGTTCGATACACCTGTCCTCATGAGGCTGACCACCAGGGTATGTCATTCCAAAAGTCCCGTGGAACTGGGACAGCGAGAGGTAAAGCCTATCGTACCCTATGAAAGGAGCATCAAGAAATTTGTGGCCACCCCCGCCAACGGAAAGGTGATGCGGGCGCAGCTGGAAGATCGGCTCAAGGCCATGGAAGAATACGCCTGCACGGCGGAGATCAATCGGCCGGAATACAACGATACAAAAGTGGGAGTGGTGACTAGCGGTGTGGCCTATCAGTATGCAAGAGAGGCCTTTGGAGAAGACGCTTCCTACTTGAAGTTGGGAATGACCTTCCCCATGCCCATGGCTTTGATCAAGGAGTTTGCCGAAAAAGTGGACAAGGTCTATGTCATCGAGGAAATGGATCCCTACATAGAAAACCACCTGAAGATGGCAGGGATCCAGTGTATCGGTAAAGAAGTGATCCCCGCCTATGATGAGTTGAATACCGACATCGTCAAGAGGGCTGTCTTTGGTGTGGAAAGCGAAACCATTACATCGGATAAAGAGGCTGTCATGCGGCCGCCTACTCTATGTGCGGGATGTCCTCACAGAGGCTTCTTCTACGCCTTAGCCAAGAAGAAGAATCTAATGATCACAGGGGACATTGGCTGCTATACCTTGGGTTCCGCTCCGCCCCTCAGCGCCATGGATACCTGCTTTTGCATGGGCGGATCCATATCCGCGGGCCACGGCGCATCCATTGCCTTGAAACGAGGCAACATGCCCACCAAGGTGGTTTCCGTCATCGGCGATTCCACCTTCTTTCACAGTGGCATCACCAGCCTGATGAACCAGGTCTACAACGGGGGAACCAACGTATCTGTCATTTTGGACAACAGGATCACCGCCATGACCGGACATCAGGAAAATCCGGGGACCGGCTATACCCTCATGGGCACACCCGCCGTGGAGGTGGACATCCCCGCTCTATGTCTTTCCATCGGGATGAAGAAAGAAAACATCTATGTCATTAATCCCAACATCCTGGAAGACGTAAGCAAAACACTGGATGAGGCCATCGCCAAGGACGAGCCAACGGTGATCATCACCAAATGGCCCTGCATCTTAAAGAAGTTTACGCCTGAGGATAGGGAGGCCTTCGATTTGTCCCCTAAGAGTTGCAGGATCGATCAGGATGCGTGCAGGAACTGCAAGGCTTGTGTGAAAACCGGATGCCCCGCCATCCACTCCACTAAGGAGAAGGTGGTCATAGACCAGGTGTCCTGCACCGGATGCACGGTTTGCAAGCAGGTCTGCCCGTTCAACGCCATAGAGTCCATAGAGGAGGGGAAATCATGAGTGAAGTAAAGAACATCCTGCTGGTGGGCGTAGGTGGTCAGGGGACCATTCTGGCCAGCAAAATATTGACGGAAGGGCTGATGGCAGCGGGATACGATGTAAAGATGAGCGAGATCCACGGCATGAGCCAAAGGGGTGGAAACGTTTCCACTCAAGTGCGATACGGGGAGAGGGTCCATTCTCCCATTGTGGGCAAGGGGGAGGCGGACGTGATCGTCGCCTTTGAAAAGATGGAAGCCCTTAGATGGCTGGAATTCCTGAAAAAAGACGGGAAGATGGTCATCAACGACTTTGAGATCCCCTCAGCTCCCATTCTCATGGGCGCTGCCGACTATCCGGAAGAGATCCTGGAGACCTTGGGAGAGAAGGCATCCATTCTCACCGTTAAAGCCGGCGAGATCGCATCGGGTCTGGGCAATTCCAAGGCAATGAACGTGGTCCTGATGGGGGCCCTTGTGAAAGCCATGGACGTTTCCGGAGTAGACTGGAAAGAAACCATAAAAAATAATGTGAAAGCCGGATTCGAAGACCTGAACATCAGGGCTTTTGAAGCCGGATTCGCCCTGTAAGGAGTTGGTGAATTTGGGCGAGCGAGAAAAATTCGGATCCAGGCTGGGCTTCATCCTGGTATCGGCGGGCTGTGCTGTGGGCTTGGGTAACGTGTGGAAATTCCCCTACGTTACCGGCCAGTTCGGCGGAGCCGGGTTCATACTGATCTATTTGGTGTTTTTGGCTATATTGGGGATCCCCATCATGGTCTGTGAGTTTTCTGTGGGCAGAGGTTCCCAAAAATCCGTTGCTTCTTCCTTCCGGGTCTTACAGCCCAAGGGTGCGGTGACCCACAAGTACGGATATCTGGGCATGCTGGGAAACTACATGCTCATGATGTTCTATACTATGGTAGCCGGTTGGACATTGTATTATTTATCTAAGATGGTCCGCGGCTCTCTAAAGGGGATGGGCCCCGATGAAATCGGCGCGGATTTCGGAGCCATGTTGGGTTCGGCGGGAACCATGACTTTTTGGATGATCGTCGCTGTCCTTATTGCCTTTGGCGTCTGTTCCCTCGGACTGAGGAACGGTGTGGAGAAGATCACCAAGGTGATGATGATCGCCTTGCTGGCTCTGATGATCATCATGTGTATCCGGGCAGTGACCTTGCCCGGGGCCGGGGAGGGGCTTCGCTTCTACTTGGT
>JBMNVE010000047.1:0-14040 GCA_050946655.1 Anaerovoracaceae bacterium | reverse complement strand
TTCATTTTTGCCACATGGAGAATATTTATCAGAGGATAGAATGTGCCTTCCGACCCCCAGGGTCAGGAACCTTTATAAATGCACATTCTCCAAAATCGTCACCAATTTATAAGAGATAATTTTCTTCTTTTCCGCCCATCAGGAAATCGAAGTGGAGAAAATTCATGGAACAGAGTTTCCGGGATTCCGGCCAAGAGCGGTATCGTTGCAAATGGCTTTTCTTCACGCTGATTATTCTGTCTCTGCTGAGGATTCCCAGTCCAGCTCCAGAGGCTCGTATTGGAATATCCCGCCGTTACCAAACTCCCACTCCCCTTGACCTGCGCCGATCTCAAAGTGGAGTTTGGCGATCCCGAGATCGTACAGTTCATCTTCTTTCACCTTGGCCATGACGCTACCGGAGGAATAGTAGAACATCACCGGCTGCCGGTTCCTGGCAGAAGGAGCTTTCACCACACAACGCATCCCCTCCACTACCCAGTTGGGCACCTTGGTCTCCGACACCAGCATGTCCTTGATCTCCTTGGACTTTCGCATGTGGATCCCTTTATAGATGAGTTTTTCACGGATCGTGGGAGCATTCTTTACATTCCCGAAGGCGATGACGCACTTCAGCACTTCATCTTTCTTTAACTTGCATCCCATCCCTTCCTCGTCCAGCTCAAGACCTACCCAACAGGTTCCCAGTCCCAGTGAAGTAGCCAAAAGCACCAGGCTTTCCCCGTAATATCCGATCTTTTCTTCCAAATGGGGATCATCGTACTTCCCCACCATAGCCATATAGTTTCTGACGCCGGAAAACAGGCCATATCCCTTCTTGAAGCCTGCAAACACCTCTTCTTCTCCGGTCATGATCTGTATGGACAGGCCACTGCTCCTGTTGCATTCCCAGGCTGCAGCCTCCAGTTTTTCCAATTGTAGCGGCGAAACAGGTGTATCCAAATAAGTTCGTCTGGATGTACGATCACGTATTGCCTTTTTTAGATCCATGATTCCCTCCTAAAACAAGCCCACGATCCAATGATAAAGGGGCACAAAGCCGATGGGCAAAAAAATTGCCGGCAGATAATTCATTATTTTCAGCTTGGTCAAATCCAACATATTCAGACCCATCCCAAGGATCAATACCGAACCGGCACAGGTCATCTCCCCGATGACCGCATCTCCCATAAAGGGAGCCACCACCTGGGCCAGGAGAACGATAGAACCCTGGAACACCAGAACAAAGGCGGCGGAAAACAAGACACCGTACCCCAGAGAGGATGCAAATATGATGGCGGAAATAAAGTCCAGGCCCGATTTGGTAAAGAGCATCTCATTGTTTCCCGTAAGCCCTGCCTGGAGGGAACCCACAACCGTCAGTGCACCTACACAAAAAAGCAGGCTTGAAGTGACAAAACCCTCTGCCACAGATGTGGTATCTCCTTCCTTCTTGAACCTTTTCTCCAGTCCATTGGCAAGGTTCGTTAGGCGCCGGTCCAAATCCAACCCCTGCCCGATCAAAGTCCCCACGGCCATGGATAGGATCAATACCAAAGTATTCTCCCCATTGAGAGAGCCGGCCATGCCGATGTAAATGACACATAAGGCGATCCCCTTAAACATCACCTGGGACCAATTCTCGGGGATCCCCTTCTTGGCCAAAAGGCCGATGCTCCCGCCGATCAAAACCCCGGCAGCATTCACCAAAACCCCGATCATTATATATTGGCCCCCATTCTTTGGGTCACGATTTTTCGGATCACATCCATGGACTTACTCAATTCCATGCCCTGGGTCTCTACCGTTACATGGGCATATTTTTCATAGAGGGGCACCCGCTCGTTGTAAAGGTCTTCTATGGTCTCTCCCTCTTTTATGGCTATGCCTCTCTTCTCAAAGTCACCGATCCGCTTGATGATGGTTTTGAGCGGGAGTTTAATGTAAACTACCGTACCGATCTTTCGGAAATGTTCCATGGCCTTTGGGCCATACACCGCACTGCCGCCGGTGGCGATGACCGTATGGTTGACATTGATGGAAGCATTGACTTCTTCCTCGATCTTGTTGAACCCCCATACTCCCACTTCGTCCAGGATATCGGAGAGTAACTTCCCCTCCCTTTCCTGGATCAACAGATCCGAATCGATGAAATTGTATCCTATGGCCTTGGCCAGGACCACGCCTAGCGTGCTTTTTCCCGCTCCCGGCATGCCGATCAATATAATGTTGCTCATTCCCTATTGTTCCTTTCTCTATCTAGTCGATGGCTTTCATAGATTCTACCATATCTATGTTTTTTATGCTCCTACGCATGATCAGATTGACCAAGATGGTGAAGAGGATGGTCAACCCGGCGGAAAAGACATAGCTTTGCCAATATATGTGACGGCCGAACATGATTTGCTCCACTTCAATGGTCTTCATGATAAACTGGTGGAGGATCACCCCTATGGGAATGCCCAGGGCTATCCCCAACCCACTGAGTATGTTGATCTCTCTAAAAATGTACTCGGCTACTTCCTTCTCATAAAAGCCCAGAACCTTGATGGTGGCCAGCTCTCTCGTTCTCTCCCTTATATTCACATTGGTCAAGTTGTAGAGGACGATGATGGCCAGTGCCGCTGCCGTCATGATCAATACTAATATAACATAATCTATGCTTTTTACCGAATCCTGAAAGTTCTCCTTGATGGTCTTGGCCGATAAAACATAAGTAACATCATCGTTCTTCAGCAGCTCCTCAGCCAGTTTCCCATCTTGACTCTTGATGTACACCTTGTTGAATTCCGGCTTCTGGGAAAACAATTTCTCATACAAGGCGGGGCTGATATACACATTGGAGCCCACGTAATTCTCAGCGATCCCCGTGACCACACCACTGACTTTTTTGCCCCCGTTCAGCTTGAGATTCACCGTTTCTCCCGGCTCCACGTTCAGGTTTCCTGCCATCTTCTCCGTTAGAATGAGAGCATCCTCCCCAAAGCCTACCTTCTCCCCCGTTTCTCTATTCCTCAAGGAGAAGAAAAGGGGCAGTTCCTTGTTCTCTTTAGGCATGATCAGGTTGGATTTTTCCCCTTTTCCTTCACCGGATACCGTAACCGGATCCCCGTTGAACAGTCCGTAGGCTTCCACCCTGTTTTTATCGTTCAGTACAGTTTCGAGCTCGCCGGATCTTACGTCCTTTTCTTCGGAAATCTCCATGATATAGTTGAAACTGTTGATCTCCCCATATTGGAGATTGACAATATCGCTGATGGAATCCCGCACACCAAATCCCGCCAGAAGAAGAGCGAAACATCCCCCCACACCGATGATGGTCATGAGGAATCTTTTCTTGTACCGGAACAAGTTTCGAAGAGTCACCTTCCTTGTGAACCTGAGACGCTTCCAAACGGGAGTGACCCTCTCCAGCATGATGCGCTTTCCGTTTTTCGGTGCCTTGGGAATGAGAAGATTTGCCGGCTTCTCCTTTAGCTCACTGCGACAGGCCGCATAAATCACCAGCAATATCCCCACCATGATGATAATGGATACCGGGATCCCGATGGACCAGATCACCCTCGCCTGGACCTGGGGGAAGGAATATATCATGGTATACGCATTGCTGATGACCGTGGGGAAGAGGATAAACCCGACACCCAGTCCCATAACGATCCCCAGGAATGAAGCCAAAAATCCGTAAAGTAAGTAGTATTTCAGTATTTCTCCGTTACTATATCCCAGAAATTTCAGTGTCCCTATCTGTCCACGCTCTTCTTCGATCATTCGGGTCATAGTAGTCAAGGCCACCAGAGCCGCAATGAGAAAGAAGAAAAAGGGGAAGACTATGGCGATGGCACCGATCTTCTCCACGTCCTGTTTGAAGCTTTGCATGCCCACATTGTCTCTTCTATCGGTCAATATCCACTTTGCCGCCTTGATCTCCTTGATTTCCTTCTCACCGTCGGCAATCTTTTTCGCACCGTCGTCCAGCTCAGCCTGTGCCTTAGCCTTTTCCCTTTCATAGGTTGCACGGCTCTCCTCCAGCTCCCTTTCTCCCTCAACAATAGCAGCCTCTTTCTCATTCAAAGTGGCTCTGGCCTGTGCTATCTGTTGTTTTCCTTCGGCCACCGCCGCAACACCCATGTCATACTCCCGGATTTGTGCAATGATCCCGGGGTCCATGGGCTCTCCCATTGTGGGCACCTGCTGCATTTCATACAGTTTCACCATTTCCCTCAGCTGCTCGATCTGGGGAGCGGCTGCTTTCAGGGACCGCTCCTTTTCAAGCAGGTTCTCTTCATTTTGGGCCAAAGTGGCTCTGGCATCTGCAATTTGGTTTCTACCTCTTTGCAACTCCCTTTCCCCATCGCTGATCTTCGCCGCTCCGTCGGCCATCTCCCGTTCCGCCTCAGCTTTGCCATCGGCATACTCCGTCTTAGCCTTATCCAGCTCCTCTCTGGCTTCACTAAGGATCTCATCGGTCCTGATCTTGGCTCGTTCCTTGCCAACCACCTTCAGCTTTTTTTCTACCGACGTTATCCGTTTCCTGTACTCCCGGTCAAAACAACTGATCCCTTCCTTGCCGGTGACAGTAACAAAAGCACCGGTGTATACATCCTTGTCCGGATAAGCCTCCTCCATGATGTACATCCCCAAAGATACCCTCCCATTGCCCACGTTGGTGATTTCACCGTGGGCGGAAATATAGGAGGGGCTGCGAACGATGCCCACCACCTTGAATCGGTCATATTTCAACTTTTTTTTCAGATCATCATACTCTTTGTTCTTGGGATCCAGGGTAAAGATCTCTCCTATCTTATGCTGAGAAGTATAGGGATCCACCTCAGCAATAACGCATTCCCTTGCCTTCTTCGGGTATCTTCCCGATAGAAGCTCCGTACCGTTGATGACCCCCTCTTGAGAAAAGTCACGTACCAGCAACCTGGTCACATAGCTTTCTTCGTCGGATTTGTTCATGAGAAGATCATGAGAATAGACCCCTTCCGCATCCCGGATATAGGGAAGATCCCGCAGGTGTTCAACATCCTTACGGGTCAGCCCCAGAGTGCTCTGTATCTGTATATCGAAAGTGTTATGTTCATTGTAAAAGTTATCGGCGCTGTCCTTCATATCCGGCATGGTTGCCAGGAGTCCGGAAAGAAAACCGGCACCTAAAGCAACGATTCCTAAAATAGATAGGAACCGGGTATAGCTTTTTTTAATACCCCTTCTCACCAGCTTCCGATAGCTTTTATTCATTACCACTCGATCCTTTCGATGGGCATTGGGTTTTCATTGACCTCCACAGACTGAGCTCTGCCGTTTTTCACGACGATCACCCGATCCGCCATCGGTTTTATCGCCTGGTTATGGGTGATGACGATAACCGTCTTGCCGGTCCTGCGACATGTTTCGTGGAGCAGTTTTAATATGGTTTTTCCCGTATTATAGTCCAAGGCACCGGTAGGCTCATCACAGAGAAGTACCTTGGGGTTTTTGGCAAGAGCCCTTGCAATGGCCACCCTTTGCTGCTCTCCGCCGGAAAGTTGAGCGGGAAAATTGTCCATCCTGTGGCTCAATCCCACCTGCCTGAGTACATCCTCCGGATCTAGGGGATGTACGCATATTTCAGAAGCTAGTTCCACGTTTTCCAGGGCCGTCAAATTTTGCACCAGGTTGTATAACTGAAACACAAAACCCACATCATACCTGCGGTATGTTGTCAGTTGCCTGATGTTATAATCGCTGATCCTCCTATTGTCCAGGGTAATGACGCCTTCATCACAGTCATCCATACCCCCCAAGATATTCAGGAGAGTAGTCTTCCCTGCACCGCTGGGCCCTACAATGACACAGAATTCCCCTTTTTCTATGGAAATCTCCATGTTGTCCAGGGCAGTAATGGTCTGATCCCCCATGTGGTAGTACTTGCTTACACCTTTGAATTGAATGTATGAGGTCACGCCGGTCTCCTTCCTGAAATGCCGATGGAATTTTTGATTTACAACACTATCATTATATATTATAATCTTTGACATGGCAAAGGAAGAATACAAAGGAAGACTGAAATTGCAAACATTTTTCAAGGGTTTGACTCTGTCCCTCCTCTTTGTCGTATTTTTTTCCTTAGGGTCAAGCGTGGCCTATGGAAAGGCTTCATATCAAACCGATAACAAAAAAATCGTTCCCATTTCCGGCAGTGGTGCTGTGGTGATGGATGCAAAGAACGGGAACATCCTATACAGCGTCAACGGAGACAAAAGGTTCTATCCCGCCAGTTGCACGAAGATCCTTGCCGCCGTTATCGCACTTGAGGAAGGGGATCTAAAACAAAAGATCACTGTATCGGAAAATGCTGTCTACAATATCGATTATGATTCCAGCCACATCGCTTTAGATGCCGGGGAGAAGATCACCATGAAGGATGCTCTCTACGGTATGCTTCTCACCTCCGGCAACGACTGTTCGGTGGTTGTAGCAGAAACCATTTCCGGCTCTGTAGATAAATATGCAGATAAGATGAACGAGAAGGCAAAGGAGATCGGATGCACCGATTCTCACTTCACCAACCCCCATGGCCTCTACCATAAAAATCACTATACCACTCCCGAGGATCTTGCCCGGATCATGCGCTACTGCGTGGGCAACAAAGACTTCATGAACGTGGCCAGCGCCCTTAGATACAATGTGCCCAAGACCAATAAATCCGATGTCCGGGAACTGTGGAACAACCACAGGATGCTGAAGAACAAGTATATGTACTATGCGCCCATCGTCTGTGGCAAGAGTGGATACATCACTAAGTCCGGGTTCAACCTGGTCTCCTACGGAAAAAAGGATGGCATGGAACTGATCGTTGTCATAATGAAAGAAGATGATCCCACCACCATATGCAAGGATACCCAGGCTCTCATGGAACACTACTTCAACAATTATGAGAGCACTTCCCTGCCTTCTTCTCAGGTAAATATAGAAAGTGTAAAAATCAAGAAAAAAGAAGTTCCAGTGACCGTGGACAAAAATTTCCATGTGCTCCTGCCCAAAGGGGTCTCAATAAAGGATATCACCTTCCACACCCAAGTTCTTTCAACCAAGCTCCCCATCAAAAAAGGTGCGCAAGTGGGCATAGTTCAGGCCGTCTACAACAATAAAGTTTTGGGTACAACGCCCCTCTACGCAGAAAAGACGATATCAGGCTCTTCCATCAAGAAGGTGGTCCTCATCGTCCTTTCCGTCGTTGGTATTCTTTTACTGGCCTTCTTCATCCTCGTCTCCATTTCCAAAGTACGCAGATCCGGAAGACGGCGGATCTACGGCCGTCAAAAGCGGAAGTTCCGCAATGGATACTCCGGACGATCCAGAAGGTCCGGAAGATGGAGATGAGCTTAAGTGCTCCTAAAATTCCTTTGCTGCAGGCAGGCCGTATGCGGATACAGCCTTCCTGGCTGCCCTGTTGACAGCTCTTCCCATCACCTCAACAGCCAGAGCCCCCAGGGCGTCGGGACCCACTTCCACTTCTCCGGTGGCCAATACAAAAATCGTATCCCCATCAGCTGAGGTATGTACCGGGCTGATGGTCTTTGCATAGCCGTTGTGGGCAATGGAGGCCAGCTTATTTGCCTGGTCTTTAGTCAACTTAGCATTGGTCACGATACATCCCAAGGTAGTGTTTCCCGAAAAAACATTCCTTGCCTTACCAATCTCCTCGTACATGATTTCCTTAGTGCTGTCCAGGCCTTTCTTGTCCCGGGTGAGGATGCCGGCAATGGTCTTCCCTGTATCGTAGTCCACCACATCCCCCAGGGCATTGACCGCCACCACTGCGCCGCACTGAACTTCTCCGATCTGCAGGGCATAGATCCCAAGGCCGCTCTTCATCATTCTGTCCGGACCCAAGAATTTCCCCACAGAAGCACCGGTACCTGCACCGACGTTGCCCTCTTGTGGTTCCCTGCTTTCCGCTGCAACGCAGGCGGCATAACCCATTTCCTTATCCGGTCTGGACTTAGGATCTCCCACCACTAGGTCAAAGAGAGAGGCCCCGCAGACGATAGGCACTACACCCACCCCCACATCAAAACCAACATTTCGCTCTTCCAGATAAGCCATGGCTCCGTCTCCGGCCGCCAGCCCATAAGCACTGCCGCCACTGAGCATGACACAGTGGATCTGCTGTACCATGTTGACGGGTTTCAGAAGCTCCGTCTCCCGGGAGGCAGGGCCCCCTCCTCTCACATCTACACCGGCAATCCCGCCGGCCTTGCAGAGGATAGCAGTGCAGCCGGTGCCCCCGGCTGTATCTTGGGCATGACCCACCTGTATCCCTTTAATATCCTGTATTTTGATTTCCTTCATTTCTCACCTCTACATAGCAATGAGAGCCGGGATTGCCTGGATCAATGCAATGATCACACCGATCACCGCTTCACCACCGAGGAGGCCGGAAGCGATGATTAGCCCTGTTCCCTTCTTATCCCAATCGGGAGCCGCCTTCTGCACAACAAACTTCAGTGCTCCGCCGATAAAAGCCGTAGCGGATAGATAGAAAGGCAGATACACGCCAAGACCTAAGGTCATCACCGGGAAGTTGACAAAGTAGAGAATGATGGCCACTGCCAGTCCGATAAGGAATGCCGTTAAGTTGGGTATCCCCCCTACCATTGCTGCTACTGCACCGGCTTGAGGTGCTACAAACATCTCCGGATTACCGAAGGCCGTCGGCCCGTATGCGGTCAGGA
This sequence comes from Anaerovoracaceae bacterium, assembly GCA_050946655.1. Lineage (GTDB taxonomy): Bacteria > Bacillota > Clostridia > Peptostreptococcales > Anaerovoracaceae > JAXGRD01. Next base: position 5,338 of record JBMNVE010000047.1, on the reverse strand, counting down.
TGACATAGAAAACCCCTACCGCTACAAAGGCGCCGATGAGGCCGCCGATGGCTTCGCCTATCCACTGGGCCTTTGGATCGGACTTGAGGATATGTCCTGCCTTAAAGTCGTTCATCACATCTCCCGCAAGGCCGCAGGCAATGGCTACAATGGCTGCCACGAAAAACATCTCCGTCTGACCGATAGAAGATACCGCCTTAGCTGCAATGAGGACGATGATGCCGAAGATCTCCATGGGGTTGATCCCCGACTGTCCCACGCACTGGGCGGACATCGAAGTAGCCAGCCATACGCCGATGATGGTGATGATGCTGGCGATGACGCCCATACCGGTCAAGGTGGCAAAGATCGCTGCCAAAAGCACCATAACGATGGGTGCCCATCTCAGGTCCATAAAGCCCTGACCGATCATCTTCTTGGAGAACATGGGTCCGAAAATTTCTTTAGCCTTGGGCAAGATCCCCTTGAGGATGATCCCAACACCGGTACCCACCATGAGGCCGATCCCGAGAGAAGATTTGATCGCCGCAGCAGCAGTACCGTCCCACAGACCCATTTCCGTTCCCCCCAGCAAGATCCCGAAGTCCCCGATGATGGCCCCTAAAAACCATACACCGATGGCCACCGGCCCGATGATGTAGCCCACAGAAATGAGCATGGGAGATAGCCAGATCCCACTCAAGGATCCGTATGCCATCATCTTGTTGCTGAGAAGGGTTTTAGGAAAAGTGGCGATTAAATCTCGCAGTAATGTAAATACAGCAGCAAGCCCCAGAGAGGTAAACAGGGTTGCCGACTTCTTTCCCCCTTCATCCCCCACCATTAGGGTTTCTGCCGCAGCCTGGCCCATTGGATAGGCAAGGGGCTTGGTTTCCACAAAGTACTTTCTGATCAATGCCGTAAAGATCAGCCCTAAGATGACACCCCCTAAAACGATGATCAGAAGCTTTGCCAAACTTACTGTCGCCTGAGGATTGAGCATGTATATGCCCGGCAAAGTAAAGGCAAGGCCTCCCGCCGTCATGGCGCCTGCACTCATCACCGTATGAGCCACGTTGATTTCATTGATGTTGGTTTCTCTTCCAAGCTTCCCGAAGATTTTCAGGAAGAACATGGACACCAGGGCAACAAAGATGATAGGCCATGGCAGTGCACCAAGTTTAAGTGCAACATACATGGAGCTCATGGTCAAGATGATGGCCCCGATGATGCCGATGATGATGCCTCGGACTGTCAGTTGTTCCCGGAAACTTGTGGCGTATTTCACGCCTCTTTCTTGTTGTGACATCTCCGTCCTCCTTTTTAGAATAAGAATAAATGAATAATATGATTGCTCATGTTAAGTTAACATAATTATTGTTCACGTCTTCTCTCATATTCCAAGATACCGTCAATAAAGGTCATATCCACCTTCACCCGATCCAGATCCATGGGATCCATAGCGGTGATGTCTTCTGAGAGGACAATGATATCAGCCAATTTCCCCACCTTTATACTGCCTTTCTTGTCTTCCTCATAGGACGCATAGGCGCCGTATAGGGTAGCACAGCGAATTGCTTCCATGAGGGATATCTTTTGGGTTTCATCACACTGTACCCCATTGACCCGGTCGTACCGGTTCACTGCGCCATCTAGCAGGGCAAGCCCGGCAGGCCCGGAGGGATAGTCGCTTTGGAGAGAGCATTTGATCCCGGAATCAAGCATGGTGCGAAGAGCACAGAGATATTTGTTCCTCTCCGGCCCGTAAAACCGCATGTAGTTGGCCCCTTGAAAGGTGATCTGTCCAACATTGACACTGGGACATATGTTCATCCTGCTCATCCGCATGATCAAATCCCGATCCGCCAAGGTGCAGTGTTCGATCCTGTGCCTCAAATCCGGCCGCGGATCCGTTGCAAAAGCCTTCTCATAGCCTTCAACCATGTATTCCACCGCACCGTCGCCGATGGCATGTGCGGTTGCCTGACATTCAGCGTCATTGATTTCTTTCAGATATGCGGCAACTTCGGCTCTCTCCCATCCCTTTTCACGGGGAAGATTCGGGTCATGGGAGTAGGGCTTCCTGGTCAAACAGGAAGGTCCGCCGGAACCGCCATCGATCATAAACTTACTGCTGCCTATCTTGAACCTTTCATCACCCAAGCCGCTCATCAATCCCAGCGCCATCCAATGGTCGTTTTCCGCCTTGGAAAAGGGTTTGCCGAAGATGCTGTGGATCATCATGTATGAACGAACGCGGAATTCCCCGTTCCGGCAAAGTTTCTGCATGATATGATAGGATGTCTTCCCCAACTCCCCGCAATCATGAATAGAAGTGATCCCATTCTCCAAACAATGCCTTTGGGAGCTCATGGCTGCTTCCGTCTGCGCCCGACGAGAATAATGGACTTTTGACCACAAGAAGAAATGAGTGTGCCCTCTCACCATGCCGGTCAGCCTTCCATCCACCACCTCCACCTCATCCTTAGGGAATTTTTTGGCATCCTCGCCTTCGTAGATCCCCAGATGCTGAAGGGCAAGGGAATTGTACATGCAGATATGTCCGCCCCCATGCATGCAGTGGACAGGATTATGTGGAGCAGCCCGGTCCAGTTCTTCGATGGTGGGATGTCTACCTCCGGCAAGATAAGACGGCTCATACCCCATCATGGATATCCACTCCCCCGGTTTTTTTGATTTTGCCGCCTGCCGAATCATCTCCAGCAGCCGGCCAATGGAAGGACAATTCTCCTTGAACGTATTGATGATGGCAGAATCGATCCCTACTTGTATCAGCCCCCCTAAGATGGGATGATAATGGCTGTCGATCATCCCCGGCATCAAGGTTCTGCCTTTCAGGTCGATTACTTCTGTTTCCCTTCCAATCTTCTCTTGGATATCCTTATGGGTACCCACAAAGGAAATACAGTTGCCGGTAATGCCAACTGCCTCAGCCGTGGGTTGATCTTCTTCCACCGTAATGATGTTTCCGTTGACCAATGCAACAGTGAGCATATCAATCTCCCCTTTTTTCCTCGTAGAATCGAATCAACTGCATCAACACCAGATTGACCGGAGTGGGAACGCCAAGGCGCTTACCTTCATCTACGATGGCACCGTTGATGGTCTCGATTTCCGTTTTCTTTCCGCCCAGGATGTCCTGCAGCATGGAAGACCGATTCGCCGACGTGGCCTGTGCCACTACACGAATATGCTCTGTCGCGGTGATGGCCGGATGAGTTTCACCTACAGCCACGCCCTTGGCACGAGCCACTGCCTCTCCTTCCAGTACCGCCATATCCATCACATCAAGTAAGGATGGATGGTTCAATATCTGTCCATTCTGCAAACCGGTGATGCCGGTAAGGGCGTTGATCCCCGCATTGACCAATAGTTTATCCCAGACCAAGCCCATCACATTGGTGGAGATGGCCGTCTCCATCCCTACCAGGTTGAGGGTATTTCTGATGGCTTCCAGCCTTGGCGTCACCGATCCGTCAAGTTCCCCGATGATGGTCTTTCCGGACCCTGCATGGCGCACATGCCCAGGCCCCAGCATAGTTGCTCCGTGGGCCGTGGTTCCTGCGATAACGTTTTCTATGCCGATCTCTTCTGCGATCTGATCCACATTGCCTATCCCGTTTTGCAATGTTAAGGCCACAGTATTTGGTCCGAACACCGCCTTATTGTCCCGCACCGCTTCAGCGGTAAAGATGGATTTCACAAAAACGATGACCAAGTCCGCATGGCCGATTTCCTTTGGATCCACAGAGGCCCGCAATCCCGTGTAGTGAATCTGCTTACCGTCCTCTTCCATATACAGCCCGCCTTTATTGATCGCAGCGACATGCTCTTCCCATACATCCAGTAGAGAAACGGAATTGGCCTCAGTTGTAGAAAGTTTGCCTCCGTAGAGGCAGCCCATGGCTCCTGCACCGATGATCACGATCCTCATCAGTACAGCCTCTTCAGTTCTTCATCGGTCACTCCGCCAAAGACGTGTTTTTCCTCGGGGAAGGCACCGCTCTTGACTTCCGCTTTGTAGGTTTCCAGTGCCTTGACAATCTCTTCATTGAGCTGCATATACTGTTTGACAAATTTAGGTACAAACTTATCAAAGAACCCCAGCATATCGTGGAAGACCAACACCTGACCGTCGGTATATCTTCCGCCACCGATGCCGATGGTAGGGATGTCCAATTTCTTAGTGATCAAGGTCCCCAAGGCTTCCGGTATGCCCTCTAAAACGATAGCAAAGGCTCCCGCCTCTTGTATGGCCAATGCATCCTCTAAAACCGATTCCGCAGCTTCTCCCTTTCCCTGCACTTTGAATCCCCCCATCTTGGCGGAGGTTTGTGGTGTCAAGCCGATATGCCCCATGACAGGGGTTCCCGAGTCCACGATAGCCTTGACCGTTTCTGCGATTTCCACCCCGCCTTCAAGCTTGACTACATCACACCGGCCTTCCTTGACCATGCGATTGGTATTCATGATGGCCTGCTCCTTGGACACGTTATAGGAACCAAAGGGCAAATCCCCGACAATTAGCGGATTCGGCGCACCCGCCACCACCGCCTGTATATGATGGATCATCTGCTCCATGGTGCAAGGCACCGTAGAAGACTCACCCATGATGGTCATCATCAGAGAATCCCCCACAAGGACGATCTCGATACCCGCTTTATCCACAACACTGGCCGTTGCATAGTCGTATGCCGTGGTCATACTGATTTTCTCACCCTTGTCCTTCATTTCTTGTACTTTCAGTGTAGTAATTTTTGCCATGATTCTTCCTCCTGTCATCCTGATCTCTCTTGGTTCGGCATTGACTTCACTCTTTTTCTTCGAATAAATATTCGGCCGGAATAGCCTCTCATTGAAGTTTGATTCCAAGATTCTATTATGCCAACCATTATCTCCCAGTTCTGTCCATTTTGCAAGTTGATACGAAAAAAGGTTTATCGTTCTTCCCTGAATACAAAAAATCCCGAAGTGCCGTCAGGTGTCTAATTCACGCCCTAGGTTTCCCAGGGGGGTTCCATATTTCCGCTTCTGTCGTCCTCTCTGAGGAGGCTTGACATAGGCTGCGAACATCAAGATCCCAATGTCAATTTGTAGGTTGAATTATGACAACCTTAACGCACAATTCAGGAATTTTTTGCAAATATATGTCTATATTTTTTCCACTAACTGCATTATACCCCATTTATACAAAGGAATCAACACGCTATGGGATTTGAGTTTCCGCAAATAGCCAAGCAGAATATTTTTTGTGATATGAACCGGATACAAAACGGAGAGATATTGGAATCTGCCTCGGTATCCATGAAAATGAACATGCCAAAACTGCCTCACGTAA
>JBMNVE010000046.1:0-14045 GCA_050946655.1 Anaerovoracaceae bacterium | reverse complement strand
AAGCTGATAGAAGACGCAAATAACGCATAAAAGGAGCGTAAAGCAGAATGAGATGCAAGATTTTACATGAATCCGAAGGCAGGATGCGTGTTCATGTTTTTAGTGAGAAGATGACTTTGGATCAGGCGGATATCCTTGAATACTATTTGCGGGATGTGGATGGGGTCATAGACGTAAAGGTCTCTGATCGAACGGCTAATGCCACTGTTTGTTATGTGGTGGGGATGAGAGATGATCTGATCCGTGCATTTGCGGCTTTTTCTTATGATGACCCCAGAGCAAAGAGTCTGGTGCCCGAAAACACCGGCCGGGCCTTGAGCCGACATTTTCAGGACAAGTTGACCATGGCGCTGGTGAGAAGGGTCTTTTGGAACTTGCTGGCACCTATGCATTTAAAGCGGGTGGTCACTGTTTTCAAGGCGATTCCCTACATCAAGCGAGGGCTGGATTCTCTTAGGGCAGGCCGCCTGGATGTGGACGTTTTAGATGCCACGGCAATTGGCGTATCACTGCTCCGAAATGAAATGAAGACCGCATCGTCTCTCATGTTCCTCTTGCAGGTCGGCGGAATACTGGAAGAATGGACGCAAAAAAAGTCCATCGACGATTTGGCGCGGGCTATGTCTCTAAACATCTCCAATGTGTGGAAGAAGGAAAACGGAACGGAAGCGCTGGTTCCCATACAAAGTGTTGCGGTGGGAGACAAGATCGTAGTACGGGCGGGAAGCCAGATCCCCTTGGACGGAAAAGTCATCGGTGGCGAGGCCATGGTCAATCAGGCATCCATTACCGGGGAGCCCCTTGCCGTTGCCAAGGAAGAAGGAAGCTATGTGTACGCAGGTACAGTAGTGGAGGAAGGCGAATGCATTTTTACCGTGGACAAGGTATCCGGAACAGGGCGGTATGACAAAATCGTCAAGATGATCGAAGAATCGGAAAAGCTCAAATCTGACACCGAGGACAGGGCGTCTAAACTGGCAGACAAGTTGGTTCCCTACACCCTGGGGGGCACGGTACTGATCTACCTGGTGACACGGAACATTACCAAAGCCTTGGCCGTCCTCATGGTGGACTTCTCCTGTGCGTTAAAGCTTGCCATGCCCATCGCCGTCTTATCGGCCATGCGAGAGAGTAGCTATTATCAAATTTCCGTGAAAGGCGGAAAGTTCATGGAAGGGGTAGCTCAAGCGGATGTGATCGTATTTGATAAGACCGGCACCCTCACCCATGCAGAGCCGAAGGTCAAACAGGTGGTAAGCTTTGGGGGAAGAGACGAAATGGAAATGCTCCGCCTTGCCGCGTGCCTTGAGGAACATTATCCTCATTCCATGGCAAAGGCGGTAGTTGCGGCAGCAGAAGAGAAGGAACTTCACCATGAAGAACACCATTCCAAGGTGGAATATGTGGTCGCCCATGGCATTTCCAGTTGGGTAGAAGGGGAGAAGGTGATCATCGGGAGTCATCACTTTGTCTTCCAAGACGAAAAATGCTCCGTAGATGAAGATGGAGAAAGGGCCCTTGAGAATCTTCCCCAACATCTTTCCCATCTATATATGGCGATCAATGGTAAGTTAGCCGCGGTCCTTTCCATAGAAGACCCCATTAGAGAAGAAGCGGCGGCAGTGATCACCTCTTTGCACAATTTGAACATCAAAAAGGTCATCATGCTGACCGGGGACAGTAAGGGAACCGCAAAGACCGTTGCGGAAAAACTGGGCATCGATGAATATCGTGCAGAAATGCTTCCCGAAGAGAAAGCTCTGTACGTGGAAGAAGAGCGAAAGAAGGGGAATACGGTCATCATGGTGGGAGACGGTATCAACGACTCTCCGGCATTGTCCGCTGCGGATGTGGGAATCGCCATCAGCGACGGGGCCCCCATTGCACGAGAAATTGCCGATATCACCATCTCTGCTGACAACCTGTTCGCTTTGACAAATCTCAAATCCATCAGTGACGGACTGATGCGGCGGATCCAAAAGAACTATCGCTTCATCATTTCCTTCAACTTCGGGCTGATCCTGTTGGGCATTGGAGGCGTCATTACACCGGTGACCTCGTCGTTGCTTCACAACATGTCCACTTTGGCAGTGGGTGTACACAGCACCACCAACTTGCTGGAGTAGTTACATGCAAAACCCTTAAAATATAACCGTTATTTTCTCTAGCGAGCAGGCTGCCTGCTCGCTTGTTTTTCGTGGGGTAGATGGCCTAAAGTAACATTTACTTAAGGAACAACTAATCTCATCCCTATCTGTAATGCCTTCGTAGTTAACGCAGATCCGTTTTGTGTTGATGTCTCAAAAATGGCCAATTATACAAGACGGAGAACCGCTTGACAAAAAAGAAAAATAGGGGTATCCTAAGTTAAGTTAGCGGTTGCTAACTTAACATTAGTCGAGAAGTTAGCGCAAGGTAACAAAGAACGGTTACAGGTGTGCGCTTGTAGAATAGAAATAGGGTGGTATTTTGTGCGTAGCATCAAGAAGATGAGTCCGGGAGAGCAGGGAATAATTGTAGATGTGGGTGGAGATAAGCGTTTTTTGAGCCGCATCACATCCATAGGATTGACGTTAGGTTGCAAAGTGAAGATGCTGCGAAATGAGCGGAAGCTTCCCTTGCTCCTGTATGGTCGGGATACGGTTGTTGCCCTGGACCGGGAAGATTGCGAAAAACTAATGGTGGAGGTGATTCCATGAGCGTTGAAGTAGCTCAAAAGATCGTGACTATCGCTCTTCTGGGTCAGCCCAATTCCGGCAAATCAACCTTGTTCAACGGACTCACCGGTGCACGTCAGAAGGTGGGCAACTGGCCGGGCAAGACCGTGGAGAAGAAAGAAGGATACTTCACAAGAGATGGCGTGAAATACAAGGTGGTGGATCTTCCCGGTAGCTACAGTCTTTCGGCCAATTCAGAAGAAGAAATCATAACCCGTGACTACATTGCTTCAGGCAATGGGGATGTGGTCTGCATTTTGGCTGACTCTTCCCAGCTGTCCAGAAGCCTATTTATGCTGGCAGATTTTGCCGGGATCCAATGCCCGGCTATCTTGCTGCTGAACCTGATGGATGTAGCCGAAAAGCAAGGGAAAACCATTGATGGGAAGGAACTGGAAAAGAGACTGGGGATCCCTGTGGTTCCCTTTGTGGCGGCGGATAAAAAATACTATGATGAGTTTTATCGTGCCATAGAGCGGGCAGTAAAAGAAAAATGCATCCTCCAAACCACATCCCTAATAGAAAACTATGAAGAATTGGATGACGAACAGTACCTAAAGGTCCGTGACCTGATGCCGAAAGAGGGGCTGGGCAGGTATTCTCCCCAGTGGCTGGCGGATAAAATCATAGAGGGAGATGATCAGGTGCAGGGCCAAGTGGAAAAAACCATGGCGGAAGCGGAAAGAGAAAAACTCCACCGGCTTCAAGGATTTTTCAAAAAAGGGGCGCTGTTCACCGCCGGATGCAAGTTCCGGTGGATCGATGATCTGCTGGAAGGGGTTGTTGAAACCCGGGAGGAAAGTCGCGTCTTCACAAAATTTGACAGGCTTGCTACCCATAAGCGATGGGGCAAACCTTTGGCTATCCTGATCATCCTTTTGGGACTGGTGGCGTCCTTTATTCCGGCAGCACCGATCATGGGTTTGGGCAGCCTGATCCCGGGCCTGGGGGGACCCATTACGGATATACTTACATCCATTCATGCTCCCCAGATGCTGATTGATCTGATCGTCCAAGTGGTGCTCAACACCCTGTATCTCACCGTTGCCATGATCGGCTTCGTTTTTGGCATCAATTTGGTTTTCGGACTGATAGAAGAAGTGGGATATATGGCCAGGGTGTCCTATGCTTTTGATCACACAATGGCCAAGTTGGGCCTTCAAGGGAAGTCAGTCATGCCCTTTTTGGTCAGCTTCGGCTGTACCATTGGCGGTGCTGCGGGGACCAGGGTCATTGATTCTTGGGGGCAGAGGGTTTTGACCATAGCCTTGGCATGGGCGGTGCCCTGTGCGGCCACATGGGCCATCGTCCCGGTTATCTCCACCATATTCTTCGGCCCGTGGGCTCCCCTTGTGGTCGTTGCCATTTTTCTTGTTGCAGGCTTACATATGTTTATTACCGCCAAGTTTTTTGGGCCTGAACTGATTCGGGAGGAAGACAGAGCCGGCCTGATCATGGAACTGCCTCCCTATCACAGACCTAAGTGGAGAGCCCTTTTCCGTTCCATATTTGTCCGAACATGGGACATTCTGGCTCGAGCGTTGAAAGTGATTTTTGTCGTATCTCTCGTGTTTTGGCTGCTTACCTACAGCACATCGGGTGCCCAGGATGATACACTGTTGTTCCGCCTGGGAAAGAGCATTGAACCGGCCACTTTGATCTTCGGCCTCACCTGGGAACTATTTCTGGCATACATCTCGGCAATGTTGAGCAAAGAAGCGGCGCTGGGCGTCCTTGCGGCACTTTACATGGGGACAGGCACGATCTTTTCTTCCACATTGGGATCCCCGGGGAGCATGATCGATGGTCTGGGGGATGTTTTGATGGTGTCCATCGGCCCGGCATCCGCACTTGCCTTCATCTTTGCCGTGACCTTTAATGCACCCTGCCTTATGGCGGTGGCATCTACCTATCAAGAAACTCGCTCCTTGAAATGGACCCTAAAGATACTGGGGTATTATTTCGCAGTTTCTCTACTTCTGGCCTTGATGGCCTATCACATCGGAAATCTGATTTTTTAGGAAGGAATTGAACAACATGATAAAAAGCATGCTCCGGCTACTGGAAAACGGAGAGACCTATACGACAAACGAATTGGCAAGAAAACTGGACCTATCCCTAGAGACGGTCCATGCCATAGTGGATTACCTTGACCGCACCGGCCTTTTGATTCGTATAAAGGCGGAGGGATGCCAGAGTTGCAAGGGTTGCAAGGTTCAGCGGTCCGGGGCCAGAAACAGATGGCCGGTCTTGTGGGTAAAACAAGTGCCCGGCAGCCGTCAAAACTGATTCATGCCAGCCGTATTTCGTGTAACACAGGAGGGATTGAAATGAAAGAACTGGGCGTATATAAGCAGATAGCGGCGCTACCCTATTTAGCAACGTACAAAAAACTCATAGAAGGAGCGATACAGATGGACATGTTTTCTCACATGAAGGAGGCAATAAGTGCCGAGGATCTTGCCGCCCGGATGGGATGGGATAAGGCCAACACCAAAAACGTGTTGGAGGCCCTTACAAGCATCGGATTTGTAGCATATGAGGACGGAAAGTTTAACAATACTGAGGAAACCGATCGATATCTAGTAAAAGACAGTGCCCACTACATGGGGGATGTTGTGCATTTCTTTGGCAGCAATCAAGGTCTTGATGCAGGAGACGTTGCAAGGCAGGTGAAAGAAGGGGGCATCGTACCGGAGCAGAAGACAAAGATGGAAGAGGCCATGGATTTTGCCGGATATGGGGAAGGGATGCGAAAGGCACAATCGGGGATCCGACAAACGGAGATCCTGGCCATTGTACGATCCCTTCCTGAAAGCACCAGAATAAAGAGTATTCTGGATCTTGGTTGCGGTGCCGGGATGATCGGCCTTTCCCTTCTGGGAGATCAAGAGGGAAGAAGGGGAGTTCTCTATGATCAGCCATCCATGAGGCCCTTGATTGAAGAGACGGTGGCAGCCGGAAAAGCCGGAGATGAAGTTAGCATTATGACCGGTGATTTCATGGTGGATGAAATCGGCAGTGGGTATGACTTGATCCTCGCTTCTTCTATCATGCTCCTTGCCATGGGAGACCAATTAAAATTCATGAAGAAACTTTACGATGCACTAAATCCGGAAGGTGTTGTATTGTGCATCAATGAAGGCATTGCACCGGATTATTCAGAACCCTGGGACATGATCATGGGCTATTTGCCTATGAAGCTGCAGGGCATGCAGGGGGGAGTTCTTAAAGGTGCAGTCAGGTCGTCGGCAGAAAAAATAGGATTCAAAGTGGAGAACAAAACGCTTCTCCTGTCCACGGGAACCCACGACATCAATATTCTAAAAAAGTAGAAGGCCTTCCCTTCCCCATCGGGGAAGATGCTGTTGACGGGGGTGATGGGAAGTGATATGATGACCCCAACAGAAAAAACCAGATTGAATCCAAAGGAACGCACAGATGGAGAGCCTGGGGGGATGGGACCCCTTGGCAAGTGCACTGGCCGATTCACCTGCGGGGTGATGTGGCCAACTGTAGTGTGGAGTTTGGCTCAGAAATGTCATTGCCATGGTGAAAAAGATAGCTATGGTGAGAAGGCGAGCGAAATGTTGAAGCATAGTCAGGAGACTTATTCAAAATATGTGTGATATTGCGGTATGGCATTCACAGGGATGAGCAGAAATTTAATACCTTAAGTCGTGCAGTTGGAGAAGTTGAGCATGTCTCTCTTTCGTGCCCATGGGGTTCGGAAAGAGAGTTTTTTTGTATTTCTAAAGGGAACAGAGGATGGTTTGAAGCGGGCCAAGGAAGGAGGATACCTACTTCATACAGCGGATTTCCGGGGCCGTATAAATGGACCGGAAAATAGTTGAGAGAGGAGGAAAAATGGAAGTAAAAAGAAATAAAGGAGCAACTCTATTTCTTGCCATCATCCTGGTTTTGACGATGATGCCCATGACAGCATTTGGGACAAATACATTTGAGCCGGTAAGTATATCCGAAGGGGAACCGGTGAAAATCAACTGGACTGTAGCAAATCCCAAGGTGGGAAATGTGGTCAGCGTAGACAATTCAGGCTATATTCCCAGCAAGTTTGTCCTCTGGGTGGAGGGGACCAGCACGGTGACACTCAATAGCGATACAACGCCCCTATCGCCGGGAGGAACCAACGAGGGAAACACCTATTACACCATCAATACCAACGCAAGTAGCAACACGGTGATCCGCGTATCCATCACCGCATCTGCCCACGGGGCGGTAGGAAACTATACCGTCACCTGTCCCCCATATACGCCAGCGGCCACAGGAACCAACCCCAAGACGGTGTGTGGCTATCTGCCCATAGGCCAATTTGCCCGTGGCAATGGCTGGGGGGGCATCTATTCGGATAATACGAGCAACTATGCCACTACCCAGACACCGAAGTTCGTTTCAGGGTATACCTCTACAGGGGTTTCTCTGGGGATGTTGGGCGGTTATGTCCAGTTTGATATGGGGGCCAATCCCGTCACCGATCGTGACGCCAACCCCTATGGTATCGATTTCATCGTATACGGAAATGCCTTCACCGGAAATCCGGAGGCAGGTATTGTGCAGGTTTCCAATGATGGAAACACTTGGTATAATTTGGCCGGCTCCAGATATTACATGGCCGGCTCCCAGAAGAACATCAATGTATCCTATGTGAAGATTCCGGTGGCAACCACAATTGACGGGAAAGATTTCTCCAGTGCGGGGATTTACTACTCCACCAACTATCAGGTACCGGCAAGCGATACAGCAGCTGCGGTCAATGCGGCCATCGGAGCGGCCACATGGCAGGGAATCCCGCAAATTAATAGCAACTCCCCGGCTCCCGTAGCATGGTGGCCGGAGTTTGCGAGCGAAAACTACGGCGATATCTGGAAGATGAAGCGGCCGGATGCGTCCACCCCCGGGGAATCGGGAGTGGACACCCATGTAGGCGGTGTGAACTGGAATCGAAACGGAGCGGCGGAGGTCATTACCTATAAGGGGCTTGCTTCCGTACAGGACGATGCAATTCTTGGCCTATCAGGAGCACAGAGTACCAATATGTATCAGTGGGGATATGCGGATGTGCGAAGCAATGGTTCCAATTACGGAACGGCCATCAATCCCTATGCCACTGCAGCATCTAGCGGAACCGGCGGAGATGGATTCGATCTGGCCTGGGCAGTGGACAGCAACGGTGATCCGGTGCATATATCTTCTGCCAAGTATGTTCGTGTCTATACCGGAGTCCTGTTTAACGCAGGAGTATTCGGCGAGACTTCCACGGAAGTAAGCGGCCTGTACCTTGCAAGTGGTACGGGATCAGGAGCGGCCGGAGACCTATTGACGGTTTCCAAAGAGGAAACGGCAATTACCGTTAGCAACGGGGGAAAGACTGTAGTTGATTCATATGAAACCTACACGATTACCTCAACGGCTGGGAATATATACGTAAACGGCGAAAGCAGACCTTCCGGAAGCAGTATCACCGTCAACCCTGGTGAACGATATCAAATTATTGCTCAAGACGGAACCAAATCCCCCTACATCACGGTACTGTATGGAGAAGAATAAGTATACATATAGAATTTGAAGAGTAGGCGGAATGATAGAAGTCTTCCGCCTACTGAAAAGAAAAGAGAGTAGTAAAATGATAAGAAAAAAATGCGTTGCATTTCTCGTCATTGCAGTAATGGTGTTTTCACTCGTCCCTCAGGTAAGTTTTGCAGCAGATATATACACAACGGCCCCACTACTAAGCGGGGAAGTCCTAGGGACTTTTGATAGTGATGATAAACATAATGGATTGAATATTTACGGGTGTGAAATAGGTAGTGAATATGACACTGTCTTACTTAACCTAAAAAACGACTTAAAGCCGGATTCACCTTATGGGTATATAGTGAGAGGATGGATAGACGGCAAAAATGTCAAAGTACCACACTTTCCCAAGCCTATGGCAAGAAATTCGGAAGGAATTGCTGTGGGTGCACGGACCTTTGAACATAACAAGGATAAGCTGAAGGGGATCACCATCGATCCAAACTTTGACTATTATCTTTATTTTTTTGAAGATTATAACAATGGCATATTTGCTTTTTATCTCATCAAATGGGAAAAAGTTGGCCAGGTGGACAAGACCGCATTAAGTCAGGCCATCGATCAGGCTCCAACCGACGGCTACTACACGGAAGGGGACAGATACAACGGAAAGACGGTCAGCGAAAAAGGATTTTGGGCAGACTATCAAGAGGCTCTGGCCAGGGCAAAGTCTGTTCGGGATGATCCCTATGTTTCAGAAAAAGTAGTGTCGGATGCCTTAAATGACCTGAATACGGCTACCGGGAACCTGATCCCCGCTACGCAATTGAATCCCACCTACCTCTACAAGTGGATTCAAAACCGTGAGACTATTAGTCAAGAGTACTTAAATGCCTGTACGCCGGCAAGTGCAAAAGACTATACGGATGCAGTAGAGGCGGGCAGGGATTATCTGGCAACTCTGTACACCGAGGAAGGGGCCCCTACGGCAGAGAATATAGCGGCCAACCAGGAGAAGGCGGATGCCTTTGGAGATGCAATATTTCAGACGTTAGACCAAATGCTTAGCCTGGACCGTTTTTCACGGATGGAAGAAAACTATAAGGCCATAAAGACCCTCGATGGGATGCGCCCCTATACGGAAAATCCGGGGTTTACGCTGGAGTCCTGGGCGCGTTTCATAAAGGCCAAAACAGAGGCCGATGCTTTGCATGCACCGGACATTGAGAAAGCCCGAAAGAGCGACTGGGAGGATTATTACAATAAGGTCGTTGAGTATTGGAGAGCCGGAAACGTGCTGAAGTCCACAGGAGAAAAAAAGGTAAGCCTGCGCATTACCGATGACCTGGGGATGAGGGACACAAGATTTACCATAGACAATCCCATGCAATACAATGGGACTTATGAGCTGGAGACCGGGACCTTAAAGGAACTGATGACCAAGTCCGGATTCACTGAGTCCCAAGCCTTTAAACATCCCCCCAATTATGGCTGGTACTGGCGGTCATGGGCGGTCCACATCAACGGACGCGTGCTGGCGAAACCACCTAAGTGGGAGGGTGATTCGGTTGGTCTAGGTGGTGCATTTCAGGATATTTACCCCTATGGTGACCCCACGCCGGAAGACGACGACAAATGGGAGCGGATACAACTCCATGATGGGGATGAAGTGGTGGTCTCCAGATTGATGGTGCCCATCATACCCGACCCCAACGGTGGCATCGGTGGGACTTGGCCGCTTGTAGGTAAAGTAAAGAATCAGATCGGCATGCTCAGCTTCGTGGATGAAACAGAAAAGGTCACCGAGGAAGGCAAGCCCATCAACTTCTCCGTTCAGTGGGTCAGAACTTGGTTGAGCACGTACACGGGGAAGACAGAGCAGAACTGCACGGCAAACCTTGCCGTCTACGGACCCCAACAGGAAGACGGGACTTACCCCAGCAAGGCCATGATCGGGGACACCATGAGCTTCGGGAAGCCGGCTTTCCTGACTTTGGATAAAGCCGGGACCTACTTGGTCACCGCCTATGACCCCGAGAAACCGGACCTGAAGAACGATTTTTATCCCGGATACAAGGCGGCGGCAAAACCGGTGAAGGTTATCGTTAAGCCGGCCAGTGCGGAGACCCTGAAGGCGGCAAAAGATCAGTACTTAAAGCAACTGGATGAACTTTATGGGGAATACAGCGAATACAATCTGGGCCCATCCTACAGCCAGGCCACGGCTGCCTATGAAGAAGCTAAGGAAACCATCCATGAGACGGATTCCGTCGGAACCATTAAGGAAACCTTTGCCGATTTCCAAAAAAAGATAGAGGAGCTGGAAAGGAATGCGGGGACACCCCTGCCCCAGGCCTTTATGGATACCTTAAAGATCTTCCCTACCGGGGAAGAACTTGAACAGGGCGCTGTCTATAAGGATAGCATGGGCGATCTGGCCCTGTGGCTGAGAGAAACCTATGAGAAGGCCACCCCCAGCCAGCAGGATCAGTTGACCCCGGCCCAGGCGGCACAGTACAAAGCCATTATAAAATTATATGGCGAAGACGGATCTTCCCTAGAAAAAGCGGGAACCGGGACCCTCACCGTCAAACTGAATAAGCCGGAACTGAAAGAGACCATTGGGCTCAAGACCCAAAGGGTATCTCGGGCAGACAAAGTTGCCTATTGGGAGGCGAGCCAGCCGGAGAATGCCACTGATTGGGACACGACCATAGAGGGGCTCACCATCGGCAAGGACAATGTCTTTGTGAAGCTGGTTTTGGAAGACGGGATCAAGGATAAGTATCAAATCTACGGCTACCGCATCGGCGATGGTGATCTAATTGAAACCGACGGACCGGAGGACTTTGGAGAGTCAGGGATCACTGCCGGATGGCAGCTGAAGGAAGGCTCCAACACCATTACTATATACGTAAAAGAAACCGATGCCTTGGAAGTTTTGCGGACATCTTCCCTGGTTTCCTTAAAGGAACACTTTAACAGCTACTTTAAGTCCAATTACACCGAGGAAAACTGGGATAAGCTGGTGGCAGCCTATGATAAGGGCCGAATGGGGATACAACTGGGCAACACCGAAGACCAGATCACAAATGCCAAGAGAGATGCCCAACATGCCATGGGCTCCATAGAGAAAAAGACCTTGGAAGGGTATGGCAGTGTTACAGTAAAAATCGCCAACAACACCTACCCCAAAAAAGAGGGAGCCCCTTGGGAAGGGGATCTTCTGGGCGAAGGGGTGAAGGTAAATCTTCGCGCTGATTCCTCTATGATCGGCTGCATCGGGGAGGCCTTAAAGGAAAACGGCTACACGGCGGAAGGCATTGAAGGAGGATATATCAGTAAAATCAATGGTCTGGGTCACTTTGACGGAGGCCCGGGATCCGGCTGGATGGGGACACTGAACGACTGGTTTACCCACCGGGGATTTGGGGAGTTCCGGGTTTCTGACGGGACCTTAAAGGATGGGGATGTGATTTCCCTTGAGTACACCTGTGCCCTGGGCAGAGATATCCGGGGAGGCACGGAAGGGAACAAGGATACCAGCCTCTACTCTCTGGGAATGAGTAACGGAAAACTTTCACCGGAACCGAATGGCAAGATAAAATCCTATGTTTTCGTCATGGATCCGGGCAAGCGAGAAACCACAATAGATTTCTCCGCCAATAACCGCTCCTATCAGGTCCGTGGCTACATGAATAAGTATGCACCGGAAAGCGAAGAGTGGATCCACAGCGGGGAGACCTTGACCGTGGATGGTGAAGATACGATTTATCTGGGGATAGGAAATCCCGCTTGGCCTTCCATGGGAAAAGCCAAGGAGACGGTGTACAGTATCAGGATCATGAACGAGGATTCCTACAAGATAGTTCAGAAGCTGATCCGTGACATGACGGAATATCCCCAAAAGACCGATCCGAAGAATCTTTCTCAGGTGGCACTGGCCAGATATGCCTACGATGCCTTAAATGATGAAAGCAAGGAAAAGGTGACCAATTACAAAAAGTTATTGGGGTATGAAAAGGACATTGAGAATCAGAAGACGGTGGAAGAATTCCAAGGAATTTTGAACAAGATCCCCGCTGAGAAAAAGCTGACGCTTTCGGACAAAGAGGCGGTAGAAGAAATGGTCAAAGCATATAAGGGTCTTCCCAAGGAAGTAAAGGATATTCTTCCCGTGTCCGACCACAAAAAGGTAAGGGAAAGCATTGATGCGCTGGGGCTACTGGAGATAAAGGATAAGGCTGTCCGGGATATGGAAGGCTATAAGGATCCCAAGGATTACCGGGAAGCGGAGCAGCAAAAGTTGGCCCAACTGGTGGGACAAGGTAAGGAAGAGATCGGAAGTGCAAAGGATCAGGCAGCCGTAGATAAGGCGGTAAGTGATGCTAAGGCTGAAATGGACAAACTAAAGACAGATGTTCAGTATGCACTGGAAGAGAAGGAAGAGGCCGACAAAAAGGCTGTTTCCCAGTTAGTCGCAGTATTGGAGGAACTCCCAGGGAAAGATGGAATAACCTTTGCCCACGGGGAGAAAGTCAAAGAAGCAAAGGCTAAGTATGACGCCCTCTCAAAAGAGGCGCGAGCCATGCTGAGCGATGGACAAAGGGACAAGTATAAAGCAATACAGAAAGCCTATGAACGAATTTCTACCACACCTACCTTGAACATGCTCTCCGGCAGACTCATCTACACGAAGGGGTCTTCGACGGATACGGTTTTCCGCGTTACCGACGGAAAGTTCGAGAACTTTGTGGAACCTTGGAAGAAGGTTACCGTAAACGGAAAGAAGGTGGTAGAAGGCACCGATTACACCGCAAGGGAAGGCAGCATTGAAATCCGATTTGCCAAGGAGTTCCTAGAGGGATTGGATGCTGGAACCTACCAAGTGAGGGTATATGAAGAGACCGGATACGCACAGGGAGACCTGATCATCAAGGAAGGGAAAACGGACCAAAATCATCCGCCGGAAAAGACCGGGGCAGAGCCGGCAGGGAAGGTAACAAATGTCCATCCCAAGGCAGTGCGCACGGGAGACCAATCAGCAATCGCATTCTGGGCCCTGCTGATGATGTTTGCCGGCTGTACATCGGCGGGAGCCTTGCTCAGAAGAAGAAAATCATAACACTTAATATCACAATGAACCGGGGCAGGTGCAACATAGCACCTGCCTCTTTCCTTGCAGCATTAGCGGAGGTTCCCACTGGCCAATGCTAAGTGGTGGCACCCGGTGGGAGGGGTCATGGTGTTGGCTATCTGTGCAGTACCGGCTGTCTCAGAGGGGGTTGATTATATGATCCAATCTCAATTCGGACTTTTGTATCAATAATACACTCCAATGTGCCACTGGAAAAGCATATTATTCATGGATAGGCTCTAAAAATTGTAAATTAGCAGGCAAAAAAGGAAAAAAATGTAAATAATTCATCAAATTCTTTGGTCGCCAGAGAAAGCAGGGGTACAAAACATCGAAAATAACGTCCAAAAATCCGAAATCATAATCGACTGTAAAGCTGCCATCGCTGCTTTGTTAAACAGGGCCGTAAAATGGGCGCTTGAAAAAGAAAGTTGAGAAATAGAATAAAGCTGACCGCCTTTAACGGCGGCCCACACCGGGAGACTTTTATCCTCGGCGGCTCACATTTTGGGGCCCCTTATTCCCACGGTTTTTTGAGTTTCCGCATTTCAGTTTGCTTGCAAAGTCTTTGATGAATCTCCAAGAAAAATATCCAAATAATCATTGAAAATAAAAGGAATCCAACCCAGTTTTGTGGTAGGATTTAAGTGCAACCA
>JBMNVE010000045.1:0-15259 GCA_050946655.1 Anaerovoracaceae bacterium | reverse complement strand
ACTCTTGGCACCCGGTTATAATTAAGCTCCTTGCATGAACGCAAATGAAATGATACGATTTAAAGTGTGAAAGAAAAATAAAGCGAAAAAGGATGAGAAAGAGGTAAGAAAAAGCAAAATGCATTTATTCAGTGATTATGTGCAGGATTTAAAGAAGGAGTTTAAAGGTTATAACGGAAAACGGTTTGCTCGAGACTTGATGGCCGGGGTCACGGTAGCGGCGGTAGCACTGCCTTTGGCACTGGCCTTTGGCGTCAGCTCGGGGGCCACGGCGGCAGCGGGACTGGTGACGGCTATCATCGGCGGCGTGTTGATCAGTCTGTTCTCAGGGGCATCTTTTCAGATATCCGGCCCAACGGGAGCTATGGCGGCAATACTACTTACATTGGCGGCCAAGTACGGAATGCAGGGGATCTTAATTTCCTGTTTTTTTGCAGGGATCATTTTGGTCATCGCCGGAATTTTGAAGCTTGGGAGAATCATTTATTTTATTCCCTCTTCGGTCATCACCGGGTTCACATCGGGGATCGCCATCATTATCGCCTTGGGACAATTGGACAATTTTTTTGGAGTTGCATCGAAAGGCGATTTAGCCATACTGAAAGTTCTGTCGTATTTTACAAAAGATTTCCACCCCAATTTCTATGCCATGGGCATAGGTGCTGCGGTCATTCTCATCATGGTCATATGGCCAAAAAAATGGAACAATATCGTCCCATCTTCCCTGGCGTCCCTGATCATCGTCTTGATTGCCAATCACTTTGCGAGGCTTGATGTTGCGGTAGTGGGTGAAATACCGAAGACTTTATTTTTGCCCGAACGACTATCTTTGGCGGGGATGGATCCGTCACAGTTTTGGAATTTATTCGTTCCTGCCTTTTCCATAGCGGCATTGGCGATGATCGAGTCCCTCCTTTGCGGTGCATCGGCAGGAAAGATGAAAAAAGAAAAGATCAACGGAGACAGGGAACTGGTGGCTCAGGGCATCGGCAATATCCTCATCCCTTTGTTTGGCGGAGTGCCGGCGACAGCAGCCATTGCTCGTTCAAGTGTAGCCATTAAAGCCGGATGCGAAACAAGGCTGACGGGGATTCTCCATGCGGCGATATTGCTTCTTTCCATGTTTGTTTTAGCGCCGATCATGTCGGAGATCCCCCTGGCGGCCCTATCGGGTGTGTTGATTGTTACGGCGTGGCGCATGAATGACTGGGATAACATCAAATTTATTTTTCATTATAGATTTAGAACGGGAATGTTCAAGTTTTTCATCACTATGGCCGCTACAGTGGTACTGGACTTGACCCAGGCAATCATTATCGGTGTGGCCTTTTCCACCTTTATGCTGGTGGTCAAACTGACTGATATCGATATCACCGTCGCAGACATTGCCAGCGATCGCTTGGAAGATATCGGCATTACACTGCCGAAGGTTTCTAAGAAGATCAGGATGGCATATTTGACCGGTACGATTTTCTTCGCGGTGACGGATAAGATAAAGAAGGAGTTGACGGAATTGGAGGATACAAAGGTGTTGATTCTCTCCATGAGGGGCGTACCGGCCATTGACTTATCCGGCATCCAAGCCTTGCTGGAGTTGGCCGGCGATTTGAAAGAAGAGGGAGTTACTCTGATGATTTCCAGCGTACAGCCCAAAGTGTTGAAAGGGCTGGAAAGAGGTGGTTTGATTGAACTGATCGGAGAAGAGCATGTATTTGACAGCGCCGAATTCGCCATTGTTCGAGCGCACAAAGAGATGGCGGGATCATAATACACGCCCGGAAAGATTATTGAAGAGGGAAGAGGCACAATTTCTATGTTCCAAGGGAATAATGGTGTATAATACCTAGTATGCGGGAAGAGAAAATGCCTCTTCCTGCTATTCCGGAAAGTCAACGCTTTCCGGGTTCAGCCTCACCTAGCGAAGGAAATTTAAGGAGGAAAATATGAGTCAGAACAAAACGATCGACAATTTGATGGCGGCTTTTGCCGGGGAATCTCAGGCAAACAGAAAGTATTTGGCATACTCCAAAAAAGCGGAAAGAGACGGAAAGGTAAATGCAGCAAAACTATTTAAGGCGGCATCCGATGCGGAAACTCTTCATGCGCTAAAGCACTTTGAAGTGGCGGGAAAAGTAGACACAACCGCAGCAAATTTGAAAGACGCTGTTGAAGGTGAAACCTACGAGTTCAAGGAAATGTATCCGGATTTCGTGAAGGAAGCCGAAGCTGAAGGAAATAAGGCGGCTGTAATGTCCTTCACCTATGCTATGAAAGCAGAGGAAGTCCATGCCAAGCTGTATCAGGAAGCCTTGGAAAACCTGGACCAAACAGAAGAGATCTTTTACTACCTATGTCCGGTATGCGGGAATATCGAATATGAACGACCGGAAAAATGTAAGATCTGCGGCGTTCCGGGGGACAAGTTTATCAAGTATTGATTGAGGGTCTATAATTATTTGAAGGCTCGGCTCAGGCAAATTTGTTGTTTGAGCCGGGCTTTTACAGTATAATGGGACAACGCTAGAACCTACAGGATAAGGGATGGAACCATGGAAAATTTAAGTATAGAATCACAGATTGAGCTATTCAAAACTGCGTTCGAGTCCTCTTATGATGGGATCCACATCCTGGACAAGGATGGGGCGACCCTATACATCAACAAGGCATGCACGAGAATAGAGGGAATTACTGAGGAGGAGGCGAAAAAGAAGAATATTCGGCAACTTGTAGAGGAGGGGGTGTATTCAGAATCGGTTACCCTAATCGTTCTGGAAACCAATGCCCCGGCTACTATTGTGCAAACTGCCAAGAATGGTTCGGAGATCCTCGTTACAGGAACTCCGATATATAAGGATGGAAAAATCGATAAAATCATTGTTAATTCAAGAGATATCACAGAACTGAATGCGCTGAAGAAGGAGGTTCTCCTTAGGGAAGAGCAGAGTCGGAAATATCAGGAAGAATTGGAACTATACCGAAAAGAATACATGCAGCCCCCATTGATGGTATCGAAAAACTTGAAGATGCAGAAGGTTCTCAACCTTGCCTCTGTAGTGTCCGACGTGGACTCAACGGTGCTGATTACCGGAGAATCCGGTGTGGGGAAAGGATTGATCAGTAAATATATACACAGCTGCAGTGGCAGAAGAGATGGTCCATTTATCAAGATAGACTGCAGTGCTATCCCAGAGACCCTTTTTGAATCGGAGATCTTCGGATATGAAAAGGGGGCATTTACCGGTGCCGAAAAAAGGGGCAAAATCGGATTGTTGGAGCTGGCCAATGGTGGGACTGTGTTTTTAGATGAGATCGGAGAAATGCCTCTCGCTATGCAGCCTAAAATTCTTCGGGCCATTCAAGACAGACAGGTTCGACGTGTCGGCGGAGAAGAGTTACGGAATCTTGATGTGCGGATCATTGCCGCCACCAATATCGATATCGAAAAGATGGTAGAAGAAAAACTCTTCAGAGAAGATTTGTATTATCGTCTCAACGTTGTTCCTATCCACATTCCGCCTCTGCGAGAAAGGCCGGAAGACATCCTGCCTTTGGTGAACGGTATAGTAGAGGCCATAAACCATAAGTATGGATGGCATAAAGTGATAGATACTGCCACCATCAAGCGGATGATGGTTTATCCATGGCCGGGCAATGTCCGGGAATTGGAAAACCTGATTGAACGGCTGATGGTCAGCACAGAAGGGAAGACGATCACCGTGGAAGATCTTCCCATGGAGATGCTTGGGAGCACGGTGACAGTGAAAGAAGAAGGCGTGGACTTCAAGGAGATTCTTTTTAAATTTGAATACGATCTAATCAAAAATGTGATAAAACGAAAGGGATCCATCATAGAAGCGGCCGGAGAGATCGGTGTAGATGTGACGACGGTACGGCGAAAGCTAAAGAGGTTCGAGAAGATGTTTCCGGAAGATAGGGGAAAAAGCGAAGTGCAAAAATGCACTATTTAGTGCAAAAACGCCTTTGCTGAAATTCAGAGGATAAGTTGAACTTACAGGACAACAGGAGAAGAAAAATGCAAAAATGCATTTTCTCTCCTGTGTTTATTTTCATAGAAAGAAATCAATAAATTCCCTGTAGTTGAGCAGGTAGAAGCCGGGCAGTTGTAAGCGACCTTATAAAAAAAGGCTTTCTGAAAATTGGCACAGTAATTGCGGCTATTATATGCACAGTAAGAAAATGTCTTGGACGAGAGGAGGAAGACGATGAACAAATACGTACCGTTAAATTCGCTGGAAGTTCCCAGGTTTGCGGAAATCAAAACTTTTATGCGGCTGCCCAACGTGAAAACCACAGAGAATGTGGATTACGCTGTAATGGGGATACCCTTTGATACGGGGTCAACCTACCGAACCGGCTCCAGGTTTGGGCCCTCTTCCATCCGGGAGATATCCTCACTGGTTAAGCCGTACAATGTGCCACAAAGGATCAATGTTGTTGACGTTCTTTCTGGTGTGGATTACGGGGATATACCGGTAGTCCCCGGATTTATTGAGGATACTTATGAGCGGATCGAAAAGACCATGACGCCCATTGTGGAGTCGGGCACGATCCCTATTGGCTTGGGCGGAGACCACTCTATTACTCTTGGTGAATTGCGAGCCATCGCAAAAGTTCATGGGCCGGTGGCACTGGTACACTTCGATGCTCACTTTGATACTATTGATTCCTATTTCGGAAAAAAATATAATCACGGAACGGTATTCAAGCGAGCCTTGGAAGAAGGGCTGATAGATGTGGAGCATTCCATCCAGGTAGGAATGAGAGGTACTTTTTACTCTGAAGAAGACCTGACCGGTTCTGAGGATTTAGGGTTTGAGGTGATTACCAGTTTTGAAATGAGAGAAATAGGACTGGATGAGGTGGTCAAAAGGATCCTGAGCAGAGTAGGAAACAAGAAAGCCTTTCTCACCTTCGATATCGATTTTGTAGACCCGGCATATGCGCCGGGAACGGGGACCATAGAAGTGGGAGGGTTCACCAGCACCGAGGCCTTGTGGCTAGTTCGAAAACTGAAAGACATTCAATTTGTGGGTTATGATTTGGTGGAAGTTCTTCCGTCATTTGACCCAACACAAATCACAGCATTTTTAGGGGCGAATATTGTATTTGAATTTATTTCTATTATCGCTATTCAAAAGAGAAACTGAAAGGAGAAGACGATGAGCGTCATGATGCAGGAAATGACTTGGCAGGAGTTTAATGACAGGAAAGAAAATTCGGTGGTGATCTTGCCGGTAGGTTCCACAGAACAGCATGGGCCCATGCTCCCGCTTTCCGTGGATGCCATTTTATCCACCGGTCTGGCAAAGATGATCGCTGAAGAAATCGACGGAATTGTGGCACCCACCATAAACTATGGCTATAAATCAGCTCCTCTTTCCGGTGGGGGACCTCTCTTTCCCGGAACGATAGACCTCAATGGAGTGACCTTGATCAACTTAGTCAGTGATGTACTGGAAGAATTGATTTTCGATGGAGTGAAAAAACTCTTTGTTCTCAATGGACACTACGAAAACGAAGCATTCATCATTGAAGCTATTGATCTTCTCAGCAGAAAGTATCCGGATGTCACCTTTATCGAAAGTAGTTGGTGGGATCAGATTTCAGATGAGGTCATGGACAAGGTATTTGATGAAGTAGAATTTCCGGGATGGGCGCTAGAGCATGCTGCCATTGCGGAAACCTCCATGACACAGTACTTTCGACCGGACCTAGTACATATGGATCGCTTTGTAGAAGACGGTGTGGACGAAGAACTGGGCTATGTCATATATCCCGCATCTAAGTGCAAGGTGCCGGAAACGGGACTTTTGGCAACGGCGCGATCCAGCTCGCCGGAAAAAGGCAAGTGGCTATGTGAAAATATAAGAGATAATTATGTGAAGATCTTAAGAGATCGGATGAAAGAATAGGAAAGGAGGAAAGACATGAATAATCAAGACAAGTTCAATCATGATATTTCATTTATTGATGATAGAGACTATGGTGCACAGCGACGCTTGGAACAACTGGGATATAAGCAGGAACTAGATAGAAATCTGTCTGTTTTTGATAATGTGGTAATGGCGCTTTCTAACGTGTCTCCTGTAATGGCCGCCTTCGTTTATGCATTGGCTGCCTTTGCTACGGTGGGAACGGCAACAGCACCGGCGGCCTTGCTACAGGGAATCAACGTTATTTTTATCGGCTTCATCATTGCGGAGTTAGGATCGATGTATCCGGTTTCGGGGGGGCTATACTCCATCATCAATTACGTATTGCCTAAACCTTTGGTTTTCATTACGGTATTCACCTTTATGATCCAGGCATTTATTTACCCGCCGTCCATCGCTATGGGGGTCGCTCAGTATTTGCAGATACTATTTCCTCAGCTTCCCCAGGGAGCATTTGCCACCAGCGTACTATCGGCCATTACCCTTGTTGTTGCACTGTTGATCGGTTTAAACAGCATTGTGACCAATAACCGGGTAGCAAAGATATTTCTGTTGCTCCAGATGATCGTCATCTTGGTATTTCTATACATTTGTTTTGCCAACCCTCAAAGAAGTTTGTTGGACGTTGTGTTCCAGCCGGAAATGCTGGATGAAAATGGTGGGCTTTCACCTGTAACAACGGGAGCTGTCCTCATGGGTGTGGGTATTTTATGTGCTGCTATTGATGGCTACCCGGCATCTCTAGGGTTTTCTGAGGAGACAAAGGGTTCTTGCCGAAATGTAGGCAAGGCGGCTTTCATTTCCGCTGCATCCACGGCATTCATCATCGTACTGGTCTTGATTATGTCTATGATTGCAGCGCCCAGCACTTCGGAATTTCTCAGCAATGCATCACCCCTCCTATACACGGCGGAATCCTACATGGGAGCCACCGGTGCCATGATCATCAATGTGGGGATCATCATATCTTCCTTTGGCTGCCTGGTCGTCATCATGAACTATATGGCAAGGGTGCTCTACACGGGAGCCCGTGATGGTATCTGGCCAAGAAAAATGAATGCAGTGCTGACCAAGGTTTCGGAAAAAGCAAAGATCCCTTGGGCAGCTACGATCCTCATCGCTATTGTGGACGGCATACTAGTATTCGCTTCGGACATTGTGACCCTTATCACCTTTGGCGGGATGGCTGCAGCAACGGTATACCTCCTCATCGCTATCGGATCCATCAACAGCAGGAGGAGGGACAAGAAAATCACAAGACCTTTCAAGATGCCCTTGTTTCCGCTACCTTCCATCATCGTTATTTGCTTCCTTGTGGTTGCACTGGCATCTCAGACCCTTAGGGATATCACCATTGTCGGCGGACTATTGGTGTTGGCGCTAATTTACTACTTCGCCTATATCAGACCGAGGGAGAAGAGGGAGGAAAAGAAAAATGAAGGATAAACAAACAATACTTGTTACCGGCTCTTCGGGAAAATTGGGAGAATCAGTTGTGAATTTTTTTCAAGAAGAAGGATGGCTCGTGGTAGGTATGGATATTAAAGAACCTTCAGGCAAGGGGCCGGATCACTTTATCCATTGTGATGTGACTGACATGGAAAAGATAAAAAGCGAAGTGGATCGGCTGGAAAAAGAAGTTTGCAAGTTAGATGCGGTGTTTACGGCAGCAGGGATTGAGGTTGTCGGTGATTTCCCGGAAGCATCCATGGAAGACTGGACCTCCGCTCTCAAGGTTTGGCTAGGGGGTACAGCTAATGTGTGCCGTGCAGTCGCACCATATATGACGGAAAGAAAGCGCGGCAAGATCATGCTTTTGTCCCCGGACTATAAGGAAATAGGAGAAGACTGCATTATGAATGCCACAGTAGCAGGAACAGTACACGGTTTTGCAAAAAGCTTCGGTACGGAAGTAGCTCCGGATCAGGTGACCGTCAACGCCATATCTGCCAGTCTTCCTTTCCACATGGAAGCAGTATCTGCAATGGTATATTATCTTGCTGACAAAGATGATTATACATCGGCACAAGTCATTTCTGTAACGGGACTGAATGGAGGTGATCATCAATGAAGTATAAGGAATTGAAGGGGAAAATCGTTCTGGTCACCGGAGGGACACAGGGAATTGGAGAGGCTATTGTTGAGGGCTTTGTGCAGGAAGGCTCACAAGTGATTCTTAACGGCCGGAAACATAATGAGAAGGTGCAAAAAATCCTGGACAGGACCGGTGCGGATAGCATGATGGGAGATATTTCCGACACCCAAAGAGCCAAGGAATTGGTAGAAGAAACAGTGAGCAAATATGGAAGAATCGATACTCTGGTAGCCAATGCTGCGGGAATGAGCATGAAACCGTTCCTGGAGCAGAATGAGGAAGACTGGTGGGATCAAATTCATATCAACCTGACCGGACATGTTGCCTGCCTCCGTGAGGGAGTAAAGGCGATGAAGAAGACGGGCGGAGGAAAAATCGTTATCATCAGTTCTTTCTTCGGAACCATTGGTTGGAAGAACGCCACAGGGTATGCCGCTTCCAAATCGGGATTGTTGACCCTGGGACAGTATATGTCCAGGCAGTATGCCAAAGACAACATCGATGTAGGGATCATTGTCCCCGGTGTGATTCGTACTCCTCAGCTTAATGTGGATGCAGAGGATCTAGGAATCACCTATGAAGAAGTATGCGAAATGTATGCAGGGGACATCGCCATGGGAAGGGTAGGGAATCCCTCAGAGATTGCGGAAATGGCGCTCTTTATGGCGACGAAACTCGGCGGCAGAGCACTGAGTGGAAGGCATATCCAGGTAAGCGGTGGCGAGTATAGGACAACCCCCTATTACGTATAAGGGGATCCTCTCGTTACCATTGCAGAAAGGAAGATAGAAAAATGAAAAAGTTGGAAAACCGAGTTGCTGTGATCACCGGTGGAAGCCGGGGGATCGGCAAGGGTGTGGCAATAAAATTCGCACAAGAAGGGGCAAACATTGCTTTTTCTTACCATAAAAACAAGGAAGCAGCAGATAAAACAAAGTCGGAAATCGAGGCCTTTGGTGTTAAGTGCCTCGCTGTGCAGGCGGATGCCGGAAACGAAGCGGATGTCAAAAGAATGGCGAAAGAAGTGCAGGATGCCTTTGGGCATATCAACATCTTGTTCAACAATGCCGGCACTATCGGATTGGAAGTGACAGTGGCTGAAATGGAATCTGAGGAATGGGATCGGGTGATCAATACGGATCTTCGTGGGATTTTTCTCAACTCCAAGTACTTTATCCCGCTGATTGCTATAGGCAAGGGCAATCCGGTGGGTAAGATTATCAACACCTCGTCGGAACTATCCAAGAAAGGGAGAGCAAAGTATGCTCATTACGCAGCGGCTAAAGGAGCAGTCAATTCCTTTACCATGTGTCTTGCTTTGGAATTGGCACCGGACATCCTGGTGAATATCCTGGCGCCCGGACCGATCGAAACGGATATGATTCTTGCGGATATGGAACCGGAGTGGATCGAAAAGGAAAAGGATATTCCGTTAAAGCGATTGGGCACAGTAGAAGAGATGGCAGCAACGGCATTATTGTTGGCGTCGGATGATGGAAACTTCTTTTGCGGTCAATTCGTCAGCCCCAACGGAGGAGCGGTGTTCTTCTAGTAAACAACAGAGAAAAGGCCGCCCATGAATTACTTTTCAGGGGGAAAAACGGTACTAACTTGTTACAAAATACAGAATATTCTATTTTTTCTTTAATTTTAGAGAATATATGTTAACCTGTTGGTAAGTGGTATTTATCGTGTCAGGAGGTTTATATGAGAAGTAAATCGAGGTGGAAGATTCTTGCGATCGCGATGAGTTTAGCAGTTGCATGCTTTGTTTTCATCGGATGTAGCGACAAGGAAGAAAAAGCGGACATGCCTGAAGAGGTCAAAAAGGTCAGACTGGAAGTAACGGACCATGCAAAGAAGTGGGGCGATGAGCTGAGCGGTAAGTGGGGCGATGATTATGCAGCCTTGATCAAATCAGGTGAAGCAAGGGATCATGCCGACTATGCTGCCATGAGCGCCAAGATGGAGGAAATCAAGAAAGAAACAGGAGCTAGATATGTCTATGTCCTGTCTCCCACGGATGAAGCCAACAAGGACGCCAAGGGCGGAACTATACTGGAGCCTAAACTAGACGGCTACCCGGAAGGCCCCTTTGTAATTACCGTGGACGGTGCCGATCCCGATGACTGGGGATATGCCTATGATTTCGAGCCTCAGTTTAAAGATGCCTGGGAGGGCAAAGTGATCACAGCAGGCTCTGCTTGGGATGACTCTGACGGAGCGGATCCCACCTGGTCCGGTTTTGCGCCCATCAAGGACAGTGAAGGAAATGTAGTAGCACTTTTGGGGATAGACTACCCGGCACCGGCCGTGGAGGACTTCCCCCAGTGGAACAGGGACAGAGATGATTTTGATAAGAAACTGACAGAATCCTTCTACGGAGAAATCAAGAAATAAATCGAATACAAGGAGAAAAGGAATGCGCCCGGAATGGGGGCGCTTTTCCATTGGGCGGAATTCAAACATAAAATCATTTTATTGTGCTACTATATATGGAGAAATTGGAGGTGAGAGACATGAATCCAAAGGTTTATTCGTTTACTGCTGAGATCCAAAAGGTCCCGGATATGGATGGGGCTTATGTGAAGGTGCCTCTGGATGTGAAGAGGGAATTTGGTAAGGGGCGCGTCCCGGTACATGCAACCTTTGATGGAGAACCTTATGACGGACAGGTGGTAAGAATGGGGACGCCCTACCATATCATCGGCCTGCGAAAGGACGTCCGTTCAAAGATTGGGAAGCAACCGGGAGATACGGTAGAAGTCACCATTCGTGAAAGGGAGAAGGAAGATGAAATACGACTTTGATACGGCAGCGGATAGGCGCAACGTAGGGGCATACAAGTGGGAGAATATTTTTGCTTCCATGGGGCCGGGCAGCGAAGATGTGATTCCCCTATTTGTTGCCGATATGGATTTTTCCATTATGCCGGAAATAAGCGAGGCCATTTGCGCGCTGGCAAAGAAAGGGGTTTATGGGTATACCGTTCCCACGGAAAGGTATTACGGTGCCGTGAAAAAATGGATGCTTACCCGTCACCGGTGGGAGATACGCAAAGAATGGATATCTCTATCGCCGGGCGTAGTTCCCGGGATATGCTCAGCAATCAATGCCTTTACAGACCCGGGGGACAAAATCATCATTCAGCAACCGGTTTACTATCCCTTTATGAATGCCATCCTCAGCAATGGAAGGAGGATTTCCAATAATGAACTGGTCTATGAAGAGGGAAGATACACCATGGATTTTTCGGATTTGGAAGAAAGGGCAAAGGACCCACGGGCAAAAGCTTTTCTTCTCTGCAGCCCCCATAATCCGGTAGGTAGGGTGTGGACGAAAGAAGAGCTGAAACAGGCCGCGGAAATTTGTCTAAGGAATGATGTGCTCATCTTCTCCGACGAGATCCACTTTGACCTGATCTTCCCCCCGCACAATCACCATGTGATGGCGACCCTTTCCCGGGAGATCCAAAACAAGAGCATCATCTTTACGGCCCCGTCAAAGACGTTTAATCTGGCAGGGCTTCAATGCTCCAACATCGTCATTGCAAATCCGGAATTAAAGAAAATTTATGACCGCGGGGCCGGGGCAACGGGATTTTTTGCACTGAACTCTTTTGCTTATGAATCCTGTATCACCGCTTATGAAAAGGGAGGCCGGTGGCATGAGGAGCTGCTGGATTATCTGGCGGGAAACATCAGGTACATCAAGACTTTTTTGGAGACGCATCTGCCGATGATCCGGGCTGTGGAAACCCAGGGGACGTATTTGGTTTGGCTGGATTGTCGCAGCTTGGGTTTGGAGTCTGTAGAACTTCAGAGATTCATGCGAGAAAGGGCTAGGATCTTTCCCAGTGAAGGGCGAGTTTTCGGATCGGCAGGGGAGGGCTTTGAGCGGATCAACGTGGCCTGCCCCAGGCATTTTCTAGAAGCGGCTATGGAAAATTTAAAAAGTGCCATTATGGAGGGTAAAGAAGCGCAAAACGGGTAATAATACTAAAGGAAATGTATATTTATGCATTTCGGGTATAGTGTAGAAAGGAGCAGTGGTTATGTTGAAAACAGGAAAAGAATATGTAGAGAGCTTGAGAAAGCTCAATCTCAATGTGTACATGTTTGGGGAGAAGGTGGAGTCTCCGGTGGATCATCCGGTGATCATCCCATCCATGAACGCAGTGGCAATGACCTATGATTTGGCACTGGATCCTGAATATGAGGATCTGATGACGGTGAAGTCTCACTTGACCGGAGAGAAGATCAATCTATTCAACCATGTGTTCCAGAGTGCGGATGATTTGGTGCAGAAGGTAAAGCGCCAGAGAATGCTGGGACAGAAGACGGCGTGTTGCTTCCAACGATGTGTCGGGCAAGACGCCTATAACGCAGTGTACAGTACGGCACATGAAATCGACGAGAAGTACGGGACGGATTATAAAGAAAGGTTCATCAAGTTCCTTAAGTACGCTCAGGAAGAGGATATCGTAACCGACGGCGCTATGACGGATGTCAAGGGCGACAGGGGTTTGTCCCCCAGCGGCCAAGCGGATCCGGACATGTATTTGAGGGTGGTGGAGAGAAGAGAGGACGGCATTGTGGTCAACGGATGCAAAGCCCATCAGACCGGGATCGTAAACTCCCACGAAGTGTTGGTCATGCCCACCATCGCCATGAAGCCGGAGGATAAGGATTATGCGGTTTCCTTTGCGGTACCCACCGATGCGGAGGGGATCACCATCATCTACGGCAGACAGTCTTGTGATACCAGAAAAATGGAAGGAACGGAGATCGATGTAGGGAATAGCGAGTTTGGCGGTCATGAAGCCTTGATCGTTTTCGATCATGTCTTTGTCCCCAATGAAAGAATCTTCCTAAACGGTGAGACGGAGTTTGTAGGCATGCTTGTTGAGCGCTTTGCCGGGCATCACAGACCCAGCTACGCATGTAAGGTGGGAGTGGGTGATGTATTGATCGGCGCTGCTGCTTTGGCGGCGGAGTATAATGGCGTTCCCAAGGCCTCCCACATCAAGGACAAGCTGATTGAAATGACCCATTTGAACGAGACCATTTACTCATCTTCTCTGGCATGTTCCTATGAGGGTACGGCAACACCGTCGGGGGCTTATCTCATCGACCTGATGCTGGCCAATGTATGTAAACAGAATGTGACCAGGTTCCCCTATGAAATGTGTCGCTTGGCCGAAGATATCGCCGGCGGACTCATGGTCAGCCAGCCTTCGGAGAAGGACTTCAGAAGCGAGAAGATCGGGCACTATGTGGAGAAGTATTTGAGAGGAGTGGACAGCGTGCCCACGGAGAACAGGATGCGCATCATGCGCCTCATTGAGAATCTCACCCTGGGGACGGGTGCGGTAGGATACCGTACAGAGTCCATGCACGGAGCCGGTTCGCCTCAGGCCCAGAGAATCATGATTCAGAGAATGGCCAATTACGACCACAAGAAGAAACTGGCAAAGGATATTGCAAAAATCAAAGACTGATAGGGGAGCGATCCCTTAGGATGAACGGTGAAGCCTTCGGCTTCGCCGTTTATTCTTTTTCTTCCATAAGTGAGCGGAAGCCGTAACGCTTGATAGAGATGAGAATGGATATCATGATGAAGACTTCGTTGATGATCCCGCCGTAGGAGCCGATGTAGATGTCATAGACGAGCCAAGCGGGGCAGGCCACGCAGAGATTGGCCATCCGGATCAGGCCCCGGTTATCCGTCCACATAAAAATGGTGCCGGCCACCATAGCTAGAAGGGGCAGGAGGGACATGACATTTTGGTATGTGAGGGCGGTAGCCGCAACGTAAGCGGCGATGACCAACCACATCCATCGCTTCTTTTGGGGCCATCCCCTATGGAATTGAAGCAAAAGAAGGTTTCTCAGCATGCCAATGATAAGAACGATGCTTCCGGTAAGCCCGCCCAGCAAGATGAACTGCACAGCAAAAAAAGTGGCGGCTGCAAACTGCAACGCAAAGAGATTGCGGTTAGTCCGACACTGAAAAGAGGTGATCATGAGGGCTGCGGCGATGAGGCCAAGGCCTTGGATGATGACGTCGCTGATGCTCATGGCAGAGACGCTTATAACTTTTCAGCAAGCTTTTTTAGCGCAAGAAAAGTTTCATCGCTGATGTTGTGCTCCACTTTACAAGCATCTTCAACGGCTATGTCCTGTGGCACGCCCATTTTTGTAAATAGCCGGGTGAGAAGGACATGCTTTTCATAGATGTCCGAGGCTCGCACCGCGCCTTTTTCGGTGAACGAAATATGACCGTCCCGGTCGACGGTGATATATCCATTCTCCTTCAGGAGACCTACTGCCCGGCTTACGCTGGGTTTAGAGTATCCCGTATGGTTGGCAATGTCCACGGATCGCACCTGGGGAGAATCCTGTTTCAGGATCCATATGGTTTCCAGATACATTTCGCCGGATTCCTTCAGTTTCATAGCTTTTACTCCTTAGTCGGTGTTGATATAATGAAAGAATATCATAGTCGGAGAAGAGATACAAGGCCGGTAAGCAAAGGTGGAAGTGGCTGGCAGAAGAATAACCAAGGGGAATTTTGGTAAGGTGCGATAAGTGCCCGTATATGGCAGGCACTCCAAAGGCAGTCCGGTCATCTCAAGCGGGCAAGCTGACAACTCCTCTATGGAAACCCGTGTACGAAAGGCCGGCGAACAGGGGCTTATATACCCACCAAACTGTCAAAAAAAAATCTGTGATTCTCTTGACAAAGGCAGATAAAGACGGTATGATGAACTCGGTTAGTTAGGACTAACTAATTTTTTAATCATAGGGTTAGGCGAACCTAACCAAAAGCGAGGAGAAAAGATGATGCCATTATCATTTGCAAAAATAGGAGAGAAAAATACTATTGTAAGGGTGAGAGGAAACAGCGAAGTCAAAAGACACCTGAACAATTTGGGGATCGTAGAAGGAGGAAGCATCGAGGTCGTCTCGGAAATGGCGGGGAATTTGATCTTGAACATCTTGGATTCCCGCGTTGCCATCAGCAAGGAGATGGCACAGCGAATCGATATAGAGACCCGTTGAGGGCAAAAAATACAGAAGAAGGAGAAGATGATGAAAACATTGAAGGAAATCAGGCCGGGGCAGACGGTAAAAGTGCAGAAGCTCCATGGAGAAGGCCCTTTGAAGCGCAGGATCATGGACATGGGCATTACCAAAGGGGTGGAAGT
>JBMNVE010000044.1:0-15404 GCA_050946655.1 Anaerovoracaceae bacterium | reverse complement strand
GGGTGTCCTTCGGTGTGCAAAGATTCGATAGATTAAGGAATCGTATATTATTCAACATGGGGAGTTAATTACTCCTACATGCTCATGTTGGATCGAAAAACTAACGAGCAGGCTGACTGCTCGTTAGTTTTTTGATCAAGGATGTGCCGGACTAAGGATTTTGCATTTGCCGGATATGGAACGGAGAAAATCTTGACAAAGGCTATTTTCACCCCTGAAAATTAGGATTTTGAAGGTCAGAATTTGGGTGAAATGGCCATATTTGTTGGTAGAACAACAAAACGCTTTAGGGCGTGAAAGTGCAGACTCTTGACATAGGACGTCAGGATGAAGAATGGCAGGATGGGAAGACGGTCCGGACAAACCCATGAAACAATCATGGACTAAGACAACTTGATCTCCTTCTCATCCCTCTTGATCCGCCTGTGGTAGAAGCGGATGAAAAGAGTGAGAATGTAATCATAGAGCACGAACATGACCACGCCCCCGGCCAGAAGTATCCACGGGGAATGATCGGGCAACTGAATGCTGCCAAAAAACAGGCCTTTAAAGAACAGGAAGGCCGACACAAAGATAACAAGAAAACAGGCTATTTTTATGGACAGTTGTACCGCGGCTCTCCTGGGTTTCTCCGCATAGTATTTGCCGATGGGATAGATGCCGAAAAAGAAAACATAGGGAAGGATCCCCAGCTTGTTGGGAATCAGAAGGAAGCCCAGAATGCATCCCCCCAAGACCAAGAGCAGGCCGCCTAAAGGCTTTGTCTCGATAACCATTGCCGCCACAAAAAATGAACTGACAGCGTACAGAGTCAGTTCAAATCCGGGCACAAAAGACGCCAAGTACAGGCATACAACGGTCAATGCCAGAGAGATTCCTCCTAATGCAACGGTAAATGTCTTTTGATTACGCATATTCATATACAGTCACAGCATAGATCCAAGCAGCAGTAGCATTGGAGTGCTTGACAGAAGACGTCGTTGTTGGACTGGTACCCCCTTCCCGCGGCAGCATTTCGATAACCACTGCCCTGATTCATGAGGGTATTCAGCGTCCTCCTGTATTCCATATTGTTAGGCTCCATATTCACAGCCTGCTGGATGTTGGACGCGGCTTCATCGTACCACCCCTTTTTATATGCCAGCATGCCGTTTAGGAATACCCATTCCGCATTCTTCACCTGCATCCGGTTGAGGGCCGCTTCGGCTTGTCTCAGCCTTCCCGCATCCAGATCTCGCCTGATCTGCTGGAATTCCGGTGCTGCGGACGACTGCTGGTAACCGCCTGTACTGCTTCCTCCCGCACTGCCGAACTTCATCAGATAGTCGTAGGCTTCATTGACTTCTCTAAGTTTCTCCTCCGCCAGATCGGACAAGGGATTGTCCTGATAGCGATCCGGATGATATTTTTTCACCATGGCCTTGTAGGCCGCTTTGATTTCCGCTTCCGAGGCACCTTCCTTGATGCCCAGTATTTCATAGGGATTCCCCATCTTTGCCGTCTTCCTTTCCAAGGGCTTTCTCCGTCCTGCAAAGGAGCCCCATATACACTACATTCTCTATTATATCCTTATTCTTTCCAAGTGCAAGTAAATCAACGATCTTGCTCATTTCCGACAAATAAATCAGCAAATTTCTCTCCACGTCATCGTAGATGCGCTTCCTGAAATTCTCCTGAGATTCGCAGGCCTCATCCCATCCGAACCGGTACAGCAAAGGATTATATGCCCCCGATGCGATATTATCCCCGATATCTTCCCAAGCATCTATGAGATAGATCCACTTGCCCAGATGATATCCCAGCGCGGCAAGGAGCCGATTGGTCTGCGGGTCTCCTCCTTCTATGTGAAAAATCTTCTCCATGACTGATGCAAAGGTATGGGCGATGAGATCCAGGCGGTCGCATTTGGCCTTCTCCAGCTGTTCCAGTTCATCCAGACATTTACGGATTTCTTCGCAGAGGTCGGGCCTGGCTTTTTTCAGGTCCCGGTAAACCCTCCTGAAGGCGATCATAGCCGCCTTTGCCCTGAGCTTTCCCTCATCTTTGGCATCGTCTCTAAGCTTGTGCCAAGCCAGGATCAGCATCACATCCGCCGCATAATCGATTGCCCGGTTTCTCACGATCACCTTTTTTTTGATGTGATGAATCACACAGTGCTCTCTGGTGACAGCTTCCCTCTCCTCCATCGCTCCTGCCAGCACCAAGGCGAGAAACGCCGCATCATAGCTGAGGATTAATCTGGGGATCTGTCCGTATCGTGCTCCGATGGATTTGCAGACACCGCAATAATAGCCGTTATACCGCTCAAAATCCCGCATTTTCAGTTCTGCTTTTTCACATGTTACATATCCCAGCATAGTACCTCACCAACTCCAATAATATATCACAAATCGGGCGAGGAAAAAAGACAAAAAAACAAGGCATCTCATTGAGAAACGCCCTGCCTTGCAATTACAATCAGTTGTTTTTGATGTATACCTCAACACAGACAAAGTGATCTTCAGGATATACGAACCGGTCACTGAATGATGCGAATATCTTTCTTCCTGCCTTTTGGAGATCCATGAGAAGATACCTCTTGTCCTCCGGTACCATTTCCATTCTTCGGCACCGGGACCCACTTCGCCAACAAAGTCCTGGATCTTCACTTTTGCGGCTTCTCTTCTCTGCTTTCTGCCTTCATCTCCCTCTCCCCAGGGTTTTCCTGCATCCGCTTCAAAAAACCAAACGTTATACTCGTTGCTCTCTTCTTCTTTTTCTTCATAGACAATAGATTCCCGATCTGTCCTCAAAAAATCCATCTTTTCTAATTCGCTGTAATCGGCCTTTTTTTGAATGTCTTCGGGATCTACCTTAGTGCCCCATCCCAAATACTCATAATCATAATCCTTCGTCATAATTGCACATCCTTGCAAGTGACCACATTATACCAAAGTCTCCATACCTTCTCCATACACCCACGGTCCATTTACGTGGTGAAAATCCTTTTTCACAGGGATTGACGCCATGGTTTTCACATTGTATAATTGTATACAGTTTGTCAGAAAAAGCAATCACCATGAATTTAAGGAGGAAAATATGGGAAATACTTTGGCATATAAAATATTGTCTGATCATCTGTTGGAAGGGGAAATGATTCCCGGCACGGAGATCACCATCAAAATGGATCAAACCCTGACCCAGGATTCTACGGGGACCATGGTCTATCTCCAATTGGAAGCCATGGATGTGGATCAGGTCAAAACGGAATTATCCGTTGCCTATATAGATCACAACACACTCCAGACCGGATTTGAAAATGCAGATGACCATGCCTTCATCAAGAGCGTTGCTCAGCGACACGGGGTACTGTTTTCCAAGCCGGGCAACGGCATTTGCCACCAGCTCCATCTGGAGAATTACGGAAAGCCGGGCAAGACACTGCTGGGCAGCGACAGCCACACCCCCACAGGTGGTGGGCTTGGCATGATCGCCATCGGCGCCGGCGGTCTTGATGTGGCTGTGGCCATGGCAAAGGGGACTTACACCCTCATGGTGCCCAAGGTAGTCGG
The DNA here is from genome assembly GCA_050946655.1 of Anaerovoracaceae bacterium. Taxonomy (GTDB): domain Bacteria; phylum Bacillota; class Clostridia; order Peptostreptococcales; family Anaerovoracaceae; genus JAXGRD01. Next base: position 11,853 of record JBMNVE010000044.1, on the reverse strand, counting down.
TGTAAAGCTCACCGGCAGCCTCTCTCCCTGGACATCGGCTAAAGATGTGATTTTGAAAGTACTTCAAGAACTCACCGTAAAAGGCGGTGTAGGAAAAATCGTCGAATATTATGGCGACGGTGTGGCATCTCTCAGCGTCACCGACAGGGCCACCATCACCAACATGGGAGCGGAACTGGGCGCAACCACCTCTGTCTTCCCCAGCGACGAGAACACCCGTAAATATCTGTCATCCCAGGGCCGGGAGGAGGACTACATTCCCCTATCCGCTGATGAAGATGCAGTATATGATGAGCATCTGACCATTGACCTCAGCGCATTGAAACCTTTGGCAGCCATGCCTCACAGCCCGGACAACGTGGATTCCATTGAAAATATCGGCGACATCAAAGTGGATCAAGTTGCCATCGGCAGCTGCACCAATTCTTCCTATGCAGACCTGATGAAGGTGGCAGGTATTTTGGAAGGAAAACAGGTCCATCCCGATGTGAGCCTTGTAATTTCGCCGGGTTCCTCCAAGATCCTCACCAAGATGGCAGAAAACGGAGCCCTGGCTTCCCTCATTGCGGCAGGAGCGCGAATCATCGAAAACGCCTGCGGGCCATGTATCGGCATGGGGCAGTCCCCGCAGTCCGGTGCAGTTTCCCTGCGGACCTTTAACCGTAACTTTAAGGGTAGAAGTGGTACCCTGGATGCGGACGTCTATTTGGTCAGTCCGGAAACCGCCGCCGCGTCGGCCTTGTCCGGCAAGCTTACCGATGGCAGATTGTCCGGTTTGGAAATGCCCGTAGTGGATGACACGGCCTTCCCCCCCAACGACAACTTCATCGTCTTTCCCGACGGTCACAACGTAGAAAACACACCGGTAGTCATGGGCCCCAACATCAAACCCTTCCCCAGAAATGAAAAACTGGCAGGGGATTTAACGGCCAAGATCGCCTTAGTAGCGGGAGACAACATCACCACCGATGACATCATGCCTTCCGACTCCAGGCTTCTTCCCTACCGGTCCAACGTTCCCCACTTATCCAACTATTGCTTCGAAAAGATCGACGGCGACTTTGCCCGGCGATGTAGGGAGCACGGTTCCTGTGTCATCATTGGGGGAGACAACTACGGGCAAGGAAGCAGCCGGGAGCACGCCGCTTTGGCACCCCTTCATCTGGGCGTTAAATTTGTTCTTGCCAAATCCTTTGCCAGGATACATCGGTCCAACTTGATCAATAGCGGCATTCTTCCCTTGGTCTTTGCAGACCCGTCGGACTACGACGATCTGGCACTGGATCAGGAACTGATCATTGAAGATGCTCCAGCCCAAGTGGAGCAGGATGTGATCATCATCAAGAATATCACCACGGGAAAAGAGATCACCGCCAAGGGCAACTTCTCCCCCATGGAAAAAGCCTTCCTCCTGGCAGGCGGCAAAATCAATTACATCAAAGCAAACTAAAGAAGGAGCATTGAAATGGATTACACAAAGCATTTTTCTGAGATCATTGCAGCTCAACTGGCGCGGATCGAAAAGATGAAAGAAGACACGGATTTCATCGACTACACAGCACTGGACACCATCGTCATCGGCATCATCGGCGGTGACGGCATCGGTCCTGCCATCACTGCCCACGCCCACCGAGTTCTGGCCACACTTCTGGCGCCCCAAGTGGAAAGCGGAAAGGTGGAATTTCGCGTCATCGAAAACTGCACCATTGAGCAGCGTGCAGCCGAGGGAAGAGCCATCCCCGAGAAGGTCCTGGAAGAGATCAAGGGGTGTAACGTCCTCTTGAAAGGCCCTACCACCACACCACGAAAAGGAGACAAGTGGGCCAACGTGGAAAGTGCCAATGTGGCCCTTCGTAAGGAACTTGATCTCTTTGCCAACGTGCGTCCGGTGAAGATTGAAGACCAAGGGGTGGACTGGACTTTTTTCCGTGAAAACACCGAGTGCCTCTATGCCATGGGTAGCCAAGGACTTGTCATCGATGAAGACCTGGCTGTAGACTTTAGGGTCATCACCACCCAGGGAACCGAAAGGATCGCTCGCATGGCCTTTGAATATGCCAGGGCAAACAACAAAAAGAAGGTGACCATCGTGACCAAGGCCAATGTGGTCAAGTCCACCGACGGCAAATTCCTGGATGTTTGCAAGACGGTAGCCAAGGACTATCCGGAAATCCAAGTGGATGATTGGTATATCGATATTATGACGGCTAAGCTGATCGATCCCAAGAGGAGAACTCAGTTTGAAGTGATGGTCCTGCCCAACCTCTACGGGGATATCCTCACCGATGAGGCGGCCGAGTTCCAAGGTGGTGTAGGCACCGCCGGCAGCGCGAATCTGGGCAAGCACTACGCTATGTTCGAAGCCATCCACGGAAGTGCTCCTCGCATGGTGGAAGAAGGCAGGGACCAGTATGCGGATCCCAGCAGCGTGATCAGAGCCGGTGCCATGCTCCTCTCCCACATCGGCTATCAGGAGCAGGCAGACAAGCTCTTCGCTGCCATCCATGAGTGCACCGTGACGGAAAAGAAGATCACCCTTACCGGAAGAGAAGACGGTGCTACCGGTGCGGAGTTTGCCGACTATATCTTGTCAAAGATCAAGGCGTAGTCATGGCTGTTACCGTAAGGAACCTATCCGGCGTCCAGAGGACTTCCGTCTCCCTCTCAACGGACCTTTCCATGCGCTTGAAGGAAGACATCCTCTCCGGAAGGCTACGAAAAAACCAAAAGCTTACCGAGCAATCCATCTGCGACAACTATCAGGTCTCCCGCACACCGGTGCGGGAGGCTCTGGTCCAGCTTGAGATGGAGGGTTTGGTGGAAAGCATCCCCAACCGGGGCTCTTTTGTGGTAGGTCTCTCCCAACAGGATATGCTGGATATTTTGACCCTGCGAAAGATCTATGAAGTCCAAGCGACCAGTTGGGCCATCGAAAGGATCACCGAGGATGAGCTGGATCAACTGGAGGAAAACTTTGAATTCATGGAATTTTACACCATGAAAGAAGACGTGGACAAGATGCTCAACATCAATCAGAACTTCCACCAGATGATTTATACCGCATCCCACAACAGGATGCTCATGCAGATGCTCTCTTCCTATCAAGTCTACCTTCAATATGCCCGAAAAAAGGCTCCGCGGGAGGAAAACTATCTTACCACTGTCTTGGATGAGCATCGAAAAATCTTTGAAGCCTTCAAGGAAAAGGATCCTCAGGCCGGTGCCGCTGCCATGGCGGCGCACATGGATCATTCCGCCCGGCGGTATATTTCTTCTACACAGCTTAAGTAAGGTGCCTCCATATGCTCCTATGGTCAGTGTTTTAGACGCTTCAACGAAACATCAAATCTTCCCGAGAACATCTTGCGTTTCAAATCTAAAAAATATATAATAATTGGGTGCAATTGTCCCTTCTTTTATGGCGGAACGACAAAATATACTCATCCGCCTTAATTATTGGGAAATAGTTTTAACTGTTATTACACAGACGCTTTGAGGCAATGTCTATTCTCTGAAATTGAAGAAAGGAAGGAATGCGTTGGCCTGTTCCGTAGGCCCAATGTATAAGGTGCGTAATGAGAGGGATTTTTCTGCAGAGAACTGTTATCTGCATAGTACTGTTTGTGTTTGTGGCAGGTACCTACCTGTCTTCCTATGCAAACCCTGAAACGGAATCGTTAAGCGATGGATCCACTCCCGGTTCCGTAGAAAGTCTGGATCCGAAAGACGGTCCGAAAATAGAGGGCACACAGAAAGAAGAAATAACCTCGGTGCCGGAATCATCGGTGAAGGAATCTTCTCCGAAAGATACTGAGCGCTCTACAGCTCAGCCAGGCATGGAAACATCTGCAAATACCCGGCCGGCAGAAAGAGGCGACACACCGGCTGTCTTTGAGATCAACGACTATGTTTTTGAAAAACCCTATAATCCTTCTGATCCTGAAGACAAACGTTACAAGCTGCTGAACATGATTGGTGAAGAGAGCAAAGAACCACAGGAAGTCAAGACAAACTTTTCCTGGAAAGTCAGCGGTGTAGCGGGAGTCAGTGCTCCACTTCCTGCAGGATCTGTCGTAATTTCGCTTCCCACCATTTTTGTCCCCAGGGACACGGTGAAGCAAGGACTGTACGACATGTACGCCGAGTTATACGGTAGTTTTGGGAAGTTTTTTGTCAAAACCATCGATCCGAACGCGACTCCTGTCTTCGATATTGATATCGATGAAGCAGGCAACGTGAAATTGACCAACAAAATCGACCTGGAAGCCGGATCCACCGGTACCTTCGATGTGAATTATACTGTGCTTCTTCGCATGCTCTATCAAGACTATGAAGTGACTACTCAGCCCACAATAACGGTCAATGGGATTGAAACTGCAGTTCCCGGCTTGACCTTTAAGGCGGGAGTGGAAGAAGACCCCCCATACATTGTAAAACAAGAACATAGGCCCTATAAGGCCGCATCTGCGGATCCGGATTACTACTGGTCCGAATACACTATAAGCAGCAACAAATCAAAGATATACAGTCTTGGTCATGATTTTTTCCGTATCATGTACAAACCCAGCCATGAGGGAGAAATTGTCAAGGTTATCAAGGATGGAAAAGAGGTGGAATTTACCAAGAATAGTAATGGCTGGTATGTTTGGGACTATACTCCTACAAAGGAGGAACGGTTGGATGATGCCAAGGCTTTTTGGCACAGTCATCTCAACTATAAGGTCATTGTAAAATACGATAAGACAAAAGTGAAAAATGTGGGAGTCTTTGAACGAATTTATAATCCCGTCTATGTATATGGGCGGCCGTGGGCAAAAGACGGCCTGGGGGAATTCAGCCTTTTGGGCAATGCTGTAGCTATTCATGATTTCGGCGATTACGACTTTTCATACTGGGAAGGAATAGATCTGAAAAAGCGGACCAACAGCCAAAGGTTCAATACTCCTCCCAAAAACATCGACACCATCAGCCGCACCTACATGTCCGTTCCCGGTACGGCCAACTTCACCTACCATCTGGGGGCCAAGAACCCGTGGGAAAGAACGGAACCCTATGATCTTGCCATTTGTGATGATTTCATGGATCTGAAAAATAAGGCGGGTCGCTTTGTCCAGTTAACCGATAATGAATATAAGTTTCTTTTGCTCCGGGTCGACCCATCTACCATCACCAAACTGGACGGAACGCCTCTGGAGAAGGACTATGATTATGAAATACACCTGAGAACGGCGGGAAACAGCGATTTTGTCAAGCACGGAAGCTATAAGATTTCTCAAGGATATCAAAGATTGGAACTTCCCGAGGGCGTTGTCGGGTTTAAGTTTGTATTGAAAAATCAGGATCAGCCCATGAACCTGGGGAATGACAGAAGCCAGCTGATAACAGTAGAAGGCACGATCACCATGGACAAAGAACGAGCAGAAGATGTTATGGTGACAAAGAACATCAACTCCAACGTTGAAGAGGCCTATTTGCGAAATCTGACCTTTTTGGAGCTGTATGAACCTAACGGCAATGTGATCCCCTTTCCATTGACTGAGGATAATTATTCCGGTTCTCAAGGCCAAGAGATCGCCCAAAGAGATATGGACACATATGGTCGCTACTTATTCCGCAGGTATGGGGATATCCATGTAGTTGGAGATGAGCTCTCCCAGTTAAACGGAAAGACCTTCAGCGAAAATGCCCTGGATAAAGATAGCAGCGGAAACCCCAGCTTTAGCTCTAAACAACCCTATTTGAAAAATGATACAACAAAAGAGAAGTTCACCGGCTTTCTCCAGATGTGGTCTAGCTTTGCCAACCCTTGGGGCAGAAGTATGCCCTTATCAGGATTCACCTTCTACGATATCCTGCCTGCAGGAATGGAGTGGAATGAGGATTTTACCATTGATGATGTACGCTTTATTTCCAGAAACCGAAACCAGGAAGCCATTTCGGTGATAAAGCCTGACGGAAGCATAGAAAAAGTGCCCAACAACAAGATCGAGCAATTCTTGAAGGACCACGCCGAAATCACTGTTACACCCAATTATAAGGATTCCGGAAGACAAAAAATCACCATCAAATTGGATTTCCGAGGAGATAAAATTTTCAGTGAAGAAAATGAGCTTTCCCTGGGAGCAAGCCTCCCGGTACAGGTCACTTACGAGAACAGGTTTCGCCACGGCAGCCTCTATATAAACAACAGCGTGCTCTTGGTCCACGATGTCCCTGAGGGCGCCATACGAAGAGGGAACCTTAAGCCTGATGACGGGTCCTACATCACCTCTCCCCCTTCGGATAAGGCATTGTGGTCGGATATTGACGAAGATGGAGACACATCGACCCTAGTGACCTATGCCAACAGAGCTTTGCTTTTGCCGGCTGCAGCAGGAAGCGATCAAAGGCCGGAAAAATTCGTGAAAAATAAGGATGGAGAATACTATCAGAATCCCCGGGTGGCTGATGTGATTGCCGGAAAGGAATTCAGCTATAAGCTGCAGATTACATCCACCGGGGGAAACATGATCGATATGGTCCTCTACGATGTACTGCCCCACATGGATGATCGATATTACGACTTAGACCTACCCCGAAATACCCAATGGGAGCCGGAGTTCGTCAGCGTAGATATTGATGCCTTGAAAAAGCAAGGGGTCGATGCCAAAGTGTATTACACAGACAGGACAGACCCACCAAAGTTGATCAGGGATGACAATACCATCGATCCGGCATGGCAAACCGCCAAGCCGAAAAAGGTCGGTGCTATCGCCATTGACCTTCGCAAGAAGACCGATGGAGGAGATTTTATCCTAGACCACGGCAAGAGTCTCTCAGCTGAGGTCCACATGAAAGCACCGGAAGGTCGTGAAGACTGGGCTGGGAAGATTGCTCACAACACCTTCTACTATGAAAAGAAAGGTTGGGATCACAGTACTAATGAACGGATAGGAAACATCCTTCCCTCCGAATCTAATGATACCCTGATTCGCTACCAATCCAACCGTACAGATATCACTGCGGAGAAGGTTTGGAAAGGCGGCCCTGAAAAGCGCCCCGATATCACGCTTCAACTCTTCAGGAACGGAATTCCCCATGGAGATCCGGTATTGCTGCCTGGCGGTGAGACCAAGTACACATGGAAGGACTTGGAGGAGTTTGACGACAGTGGAAAGGAATACCGATACACGGTAGACGAAGTGACGGTTCCAAAGGGATACAAGAAGACGCTTTCTCAGGATGGCCTTACCATAACCAACACCTATGAGAAGGATTCGCTGAAACCGACGCCCGATGAGCCTTCGGATAAACCTAAGACTGATCAGCCGGGAAAGGTGAAGGGTCCCAAAACCGGTGATGGATCCACTGCGGGGTTCATTTTGATCATGATGCTGGCATCGGCGCTAGCCATAGTTGCGCTCAGCAGTAAAAGGATCAGATCTCAAAAATAAGTAAAGAATAAGTTTAGCCGGCGAGGATCGGATTTCCTCGCCGGCTTTTTTGATATACCATTTACTCCTCTGTGGGATATACGGCTTCTTCACATTTCCGGTAGCAGACTTCCGTAGGGGTCAACCCTTCTCTCTCCGCCTCCCCCAAGACATCCAGCGTCTTTTGAGGAATAATTTTATGCAACTTCGCCTCTAGAGAATCTTTTGTTCCGTCATAAAAGTACTCCTCCGCCATACACAAGATCCCCCCGCCGTTGTGCCACCATTCCGCTTGGTACAGTATCCCTCTCTCCTGTATCTTCTTTGCGAGCCTGTACTCATCTTCCCTGGTCCGTGCCATCAGCTGATTGTTTGCAGCACCCCAGATATAAGAAAATTTCAAACAAGGGATATCTTCTTCTTTGATCACCCCTCCGCTGCCGCAGGGGCACAGAATGTCCCCATCCTGAAATACTCCTTCATCGTAAGGGACCGCTTTCACTCCTTTAGGGGCTGACGACGGGTCCCGCACCGCCAGGATGACTTCTGCCTTTTCCTTCAGAAGGTGTTTTACCAGGGGCCTGCCTACACTGCCGTGTCCCATGAGAACGATTCTCTTCCCCTCCAAAGGAAACTCTTTTTTGCCTTCCTTGAATTCAACCGCCGCCTTCATGGAAAGAAGGATGCCCAACGCCGTGGCATCTCCCGGCTTCCCCACTGCAGCCTCCTTTCCGCCTACAAACAACTTGGAATACCCCATTTCCTTTACCCTATCGCTCATCTCGATGGGAAGATTCATGTCCGGTGTGGTGATCACTTGGCTTCTATCGGCAACATAGGCAAAAAATCCAAGGATCTGATCGTTTTGAAGATTAGGCTCCCTCATCCAAGCCAGCAGCTTGCTCCCGCCTGCCGGCAAATCCAATGCGGCCGACTTGTAGGTCATGGCCGCCCCCAGTTTGATCCCATCGGCGAGTACTTCCCACTCCTTCTTTTCCGGAGGATGTCTTCGGATCCCTCCCAAGGTCTTGCCCCAAGTTTTGCTGTTGATTCCCTTTGTCCTGTTGTGATCAAAGGCCATGACTTTAATGCCCAGCTTTTCATGGTAGTAAAAGTCTACACCGAAGTACCGGTTCTCTCGCATCAACCTCAGGAAATCTTGGAAATATTCCGCCACCCCTCCACCTACCAGCTTCTCATCCAATTCTTCCTGCCCGTAAAACTTATTGCAATCACTTAAAAAGCTTCCGGCAACGAAGTCTTTATTGTACCGAGAAAAATCACAGTCCTCCTCCCATTCTCTAAAGGCAAAATACCGGATCTTGCCCGTCTTGTAGTCGTATCGGATCTTCAAAGTTGTAAGTCCTTGCTTCCTGAGAAAGGAAAAAATACCCATTGTCATGTCCCTACCTCCTTCTCCCCATTATACACCAGCAACGGGAAATTTTGCGAAGAAAAGAGCAGCCCTAAGCCGTTGCTCCGAAGCTGCTCCTTTGCCAATATTTTTTATGCCTTTTCCACCTTCTTGTCCGCGGCGCTAAACTCCTGTTCTCCGCCCTTGGCATCGATGGTGATCTCCTGTCCGTCCTGTATATCTCCGCGAATGATCCTTTCGGCGATGCCTGTTTCTATATGCTTCTGCAGATATCGCTTCACCGGCCTTGCACCGTAGATAGGCGAGTAGGCTTCCTGGGTGATCAACTTTTTGCTGGCATCGGTGAACTTCACGGTGATGCCTCTCTCCGCCAGTTTCTCTTCCAGACCCTTCATGGAGATATCGATGATCTGACCGATCTGATCCTCTGTCAATGGCGAGAAGACCACGATATCGTCGATCCGATTGATGAACTCCGGCCGGAAGTGCTTCTTCATCTCTTCCTCCACTTGCTCCTTCACCTCTTGGTCAATGGTCCCGTCGGGGCGGATATTTTCGGTCAGATATATGCTCCCAATGTTGGAGGTCATGATGACCAGGGTATTCTTGAAGTTTACCGTCCGTCCCTGGTTGTCCGTCAACCTTCCGTCATCCAAAAGCTGTAGCAGGATGTTAAACACATCCGGATGGGCCTTTTCGATCTCGTCGAAGAGAATGACACTGTAGGGTTTTCTTCTCACTGCCTCGGTCAACTGTCCGCCTTCATCGTAACCCACATATCCGGGAGGCGCTCCCACCAGCCTGGACACGGAATGCTTCTCCATATACTCGGACATGTCTATCCTGATCATGTTCTTTTCCGAATCGAAGAGAGCTTCGCTGAGCGCTTTAGCCAGCTCCGTCTTTCCCACTCCGGTGGGCCCGAGGAAGACAAAGGATCCCAAAGGTCTATTCTCATTGGATAAGCCTGCTCTGGCCCGTAAAATCGCCTCTGAAACGGCTTTCACCGCATCCTCCTGGCCTACCACCCTCTTGTGGAGGATCTCCGGCAGGCGAAGGATTTTTTCCCTCTCCGACTCTACCAACTTGCTCACGGGAATTCCCGTCCACTTGGACACCACATCGGCGATTTCTTCCTCCGTCACTTCCTCCTTGAGTAGCCGTTTCTCCTTGGCCTCCTCTTCCAGCTCCATTTCTTCCTTCAGCTTAGCTTCCAATTGGGGAAGACTGCCGTACTTCAGTTGTGCCAGTTTTTCCAGATCATAGGCTCTCTCCGCCTCCTCGATCTGCAGCTTCACTTCTTCGATCTGCTCCTTGGTCCCCTTCACCTCACTGATGGCTTTCTTTTCGCTCTCCCACTGGGCGCGCATCACATCGTTCTCTTCCTTCAATTGGGAAAGTTCTTTCCCGATGTTTTCCAGGCGTTTCGCCGATACGCCATCCTCTTCTTTGCTCAGGGCCTGCTTTTCGATCTCCAGTTGCATGATCTTTCTAGATATTTGATCCAACTCCGCCGGCATGCTGTCGATTTCCGTACGGATCTTGGATGCCGCCTCGTCCATGAGGTCGATGGCCTTATCGGGAAGAAAGCGGTCACTGATATACCTGTCCGACAAGGTAGCACAGGCAATCAAAGCATTGTCCGTAATGCGGACACCGTGATGTATTTCAAATCGTTCCTTCAGTCCCCGAAGGATAGAAATGGTATCCTCTACGGTGGGCTGATCCACTAAAATCTTTTGGAATCGCCGCTCCAAGGCAGCGTCCTTTTCGATGTACAATCTATACTCATCTAACGTGGTGGCTCCGATACAGTGCAGCTCCCCTCTTGCCAGCTTAGGTTTAAGCAGGTTACCTGCATCCATGGAACCCTCGGTTTTTCCTGCCCCTACAATGTTGTGTATCTCGTCGATGAAAAGGATGATCCTACCCTCCGACTGCTCGATCTCGCTGAGCACTGCCTTCAGGCGCTCCTCAAACTCCCCTCGAAACTTGGCCCCTGCAATGAGGGCCCCCATGTCAAGGGCGTAAATGGTTTTTTCCTTTAATCCTTCCGGCACATCGCCACTGAGGATTCTCTGTGCCAATCCTTCCACTACAGCTGTCTTACCCACGCCGGGCTCACCGATAAGTACCGGATTATTCTTGGTTCTTCTGGATAGGATCTGGATGGTGTGACGAATCTCCTCATCCCTGCCGATGACCGGGTCCAACTTCCCTTCCTTGGCCATCTCTACCAGATCTCTGCCGTATTTTTCCAGGGCTTCGTATTTCTCCTCCGGATTCTGCGTCGTGATCCTCTGGTTTCCTCGCACGCTTTCCAGCGCCTTTAAAAATTTCTCCTTGGTAATGCCGTACTTGCTGAAGATCCGCGCACTGGGTGTGCCTTTCTCTTCCAGCATGGCAATATAAATATGCTCTACACTGACATACTCATCCTTGAACTCCTCTGCTACCTTCTCCCCCCGGAGAAGAATCTGATTCAGTCTCCTGGTGGAATACATATTATCTCCGCCACCGGATACCTTGGGAAGCTTTTCCATCTCCGCCTGCAGATCACCGATGATCTTGGCCAAATCGATCTCCATGTATTTGATCAGTTTTGGGATGAGACCGTCCTGCTGCATCATCAAAGCCAGATGCAAATGCTCCACATCCAATTGCTGATGCCCCTCCGATATAGCGATATTTTGGCAATCAATGATTGCTTCCTGTGCCTTTTGTGTATATTTTTCCAAATTCATAGCGAATCACCTCCTGTATTCTCAATAGATTTCATACCTCTATTCTACCACCTCCCCACAAAAAGTAAACAGTTTTTTAGCACTCAATCATAAAGAGTGCTGATAATCTTCTCCCCTCTTGAAAGGATGGCGCGCCGGCAACGGCAATCTCTCGTTGACTAAATAGTCTGCACAGTTAAAATCTTGGTTTCCATTGATATAAGGGGGAGTGTCAGGATAAAATCCTGACATTCTTCCTCCCGGCTTCTTATGTCAGGATTCCTCACTTTCATGCCCTAAAGCGTTTTGTTGTTTGGCCAACAAATATGGCCATTTCCCCAAA
>JBMNVE010000043.1:0-15830 GCA_050946655.1 Anaerovoracaceae bacterium | reverse complement strand
GGAGTACAAGGAGATCGCAAAGAGACAGATGGCTTTACTGAAGACAGCATAAGGGATCATTCGGAGATCCGGATGACAGGAGTTTATACAGGAAATGAATTTACACACAAAAAAGGACTTGACCACCGGAGATCGGCAAGGGCATCCTTGATCAAAGATCCAACGGCCTTCGACCTTGGAGGTCAGGCCCTATCCTAATATTTGGCATCCGGCCGAAAAGAAGACCGCCAATCGGCGGTCTTCCCTAGCTTCATTTCATTGCATCCAGTCAGTCAAATCTTTTTCTGGCCAGGCCTACGCAAGTTGCTGCTCCTGCCACCATGAGCAGTGCCATGATCCCCAGGATAGAATCGTCACCGGTTTTAGGTGTGGCCTTTTTGGTGACCGTCCCCGCAGGCTCTGCATTTGTAGTCTCCTTGGTGGGAGCAGGCATCGGGTCAGGGGTTTCCTTATCCGGTCCACTGATGGTTACCAATGCAGCCGGTGTTACACCGTCCTTATCAAAGATCGTTGCATAGCTTTCTGCCTCTTCCTGACCATATCCTTCAAGAGCAATTGCGGATCTGGTCTCGGGAGAAGATAGCTCTTTATCATCTGTGATGGGATCGATAATCTCCGGCCCCGGTATTTTATACACACCTACCACCCCTCCAACGGGTCGCTCAATGTAGTTTCTGTTTAGCAGGGAAATTTGTTCAACACGTCCTTGTGTGCCATGATCCATCCAATCATATGCCCCAATGCCTCCCGGCATGCCGTAATCATTAGACACGGTCACATTCACTCGGACCTTTCCGCCGGTCCCCAGATCAAAGGTGATATTTCCATCAGCTGCATTGATGGGGAAAAAAGGTGTTCCTCTCTCACCGTTTATGTCCAATGTGCCGGTCCCGGTAAAGACAATGCTTCCCTCGGCTGTGCTGACACCTCCATTGATGCCCAAGGTAGGACTGCCATTTTCATAATTTATGACGTTGCTTCCCTCCAGTTGCACCACCAAGGTTTCGTTGTTCCAAGCCACAAAAGCAATGGTAGATCCATTGTAGCCGTTTAAGGTCAACTTTCCATCGGCATAGGTCCAGCCTTCCCCGGAGGCATTTTGGATCTTGTCCTCATCCGTTGTAGCAAGTACCTGATCATCCACCGCCAGCGTTCCGCCGATTGGTCCTGTGGGTTCAGTTTGTCCAAAAGCCATTGTCGGAGCCATAGCCATCACCATAACCACTGCCACTAGGGCAGACAACCACTTTCTTTTCATTAACTTCCTCCTCCTTCTCAACATCTTTCCGCCCGATTTTCACAGGCAAACAAATATCCTGTAAAGTATTATAGCATATATTAGTTTTATTTACAATTTTCAACTCGGTACCGTCCATAGCAAAATAGCTTCTTAACCACCTCAATTGGCATCGACCCAAAAAGAAGACCGCCGTTTGCGGTCTTCCCCGGTTTCATTTCATTGCCTCCAGTCAGTCAAATCTTTTCCTGGCCAGGCCTACGCAAGTTGCTACTCCTACCACCATGAGCAGTGCCATGATCCCCATGATAGAATCATCACCGGTTTTAGGTGTGGCCTTTTTGGTGACCGTCCCCGCAGGCTCTGCCTTTGTAGTCTCCTTGGTGGGAGCAGGCACAGGCATCGGGTCAGGGGTGTCCTTATCCGGTCCACTTATGATTACCAATGCGGCCGGCGTTACACCGTCCTTATCAAAAATCGTTGCATAACTATTTACTTCTTCCGAATCGTTTCCTTGACGGGTAGCGACGGAGCCGGTTTCGGGAGAAGATAGCTCTTTATTATCTGTGATGGGATCGATAATCACCGGCCCAGGCACTTTATATACACCTACCGTACCTCCTGCGGGCCGCTGGATGTAATTTCCATTAAGTAGAGAAATTTGATCAACACGCCCTTGCGTAGTGTGTTCCGGCATATCATATGCGGAAATCACTCCCAAAAAACCATAATTCTCGGTGACGGTTGTGTTCACTCTGACTTTTTATCCCTTCACCCTGACACAGCCGGGGGATATACACTTGTCCGGTTTTAGAGTGCCAAAATATGATCAAAAAAGATGGCCGTATGGCCACCCTTTTCTGCATTTCTTAAATCAAGCCATCTCAAATTCCGCGTCCCGAAACAGCTCTATGGTCTTTAGCACCCCGTGGCCTCTGTGCATGGACGTTTCGCCTACATTGTCCCTGGGATTTGCTCCCACTTCTGCGTAAAGTTGATTCACACCGGCAATCAACGTCATGGGGGTCACTTCATGGGTGTTCATGGATCGGGTGGGATTGGTGACCAAACGGGTAACAGCCTCTATTTTCGTCAGTTCAAGAGCAGTGATCATTCCCTTGTCGGCCAAAGGCGTACCGGGAACAGGTGTCCGGCGCATCACAGCCATGGCCTCCACACCGTAGTCTCTTGCACGAATCATCTCATCTGCGATTTCATCATAGGAGTGCTCCGGGCCGATGGGCTCTACGCAGTAATACAGTTCCAGGCCGGATGCCTTGATGATATCCAAGGTTTTTATCCTTTCTTCAGGGTCGATATCCGTATCTTTCCCTTCTCCCAACCTATGAATGTGATACACTCCGGTGAAACCGGCCTCTTTCAGAGCATGAGCCGTCTCTTTTCCGAAATCACCGATGTTGGCCACCAGCCGAACGCCCCGGGGAAGAACCTTCTTTATCTCTGTCCCGACTTGGATAAACTCTTCCACTGGATAGTCCGCAGTGGTCATAAGGAATAAGTCATGGGTCCCCGCATCCACCAATTGCCTGGCCGTTTCTTTCAATTGCTCAATATCCGTCATGGTTTTTTTGTACTCCTCATCCATGGCAAAATTGCTCTCAGCCATGGAACAGAATTTACAATTCTTTGAACAGGGATTGGTATTCAGGCCGATTTGAGAGAACACATAGGCCTTGTTGTTATAGTCTTCTCGGGTCTTTCGGTTGGCCAGTTTGATCAGTTCATAGAAATCGTCGCTCTTGTTTTCTATATTCAAAAGAGTGATGGCATCTTCTTTCGTCAACACTTCTGTTTCGGCTTTTTTCAGCAAATCGTTTATCATGTTTATACCTCGTCGTTATAGGCGGAAGGACATGTCTCCCGCAAGTCACAAAAATCACACGGCCTCATCGCCGCTTCTTTCAATTCTCTTCCGATCCCAAAGAACATGGACTCGGATTTCTGGGGGATCATCAGTAAGGAGTCATTCAAGGTCACGCCGATCTCTTCAGGTCTGAGCATTTCAAACAGAGGACCTTGATTATCCATGGACAAGTTGTGCTGCCCCGGACTCCAAGGAAATGTTCCTGTCCATCCATCCTCACTCAGTTCCTCATAGACCCTGCCCCGTATCACATGGCTCCCATTGATGACCATGGCTGTGGCCCAGCTATCCACAAAATATTTCTCCACTACCCGCTTAAACTCTTTGGCCACTTCATCGTAACCATCCAGGGAAACCACCATGAGAAGGATTTCCTCCGAATGAGCAAAGGCTCTCGCCAAAGAACTGCTATCCAGAATATGGCCTGTCTTCATATGGATCTTATCCTCTTTGATGTGATCCAAAGGGAAGGATTCATAGATTCCGCGGATACTGAATTTCTCAAAAGCGGCTCTTTTGGTTTCCTGGATAGACGGCCTCTGTTTGTCCGGTATTGCCTCCATGTCCACTTGCGCATGCTTTCCGAAATGGGCATCCACCTTGGTCAGATCATTCAAGTCCAGGTCTACGATTTTTCGTGCAACAATACTCATTTTGGTTCCTCTCTCCACTGAATTATCTGTTCCCATCCTTATGCCGAAGGTCGCTTCCGTAATCGGAAAACATGGTCGCCGTGTATTTTTTCAGCTTCCATTCCGGGACCTTGCACTTGGGACAAGGACGAACCGCCCACTTGTTTCTCAGCCATCTTGCCGCCCTGGATTTTCGCGAATTACGTATGCGCATCTCCTGGCCGCAGTGGGTTTGGATGATGGCATAATTCCCCTTGATATCAATGGATCTGATGCCGTGAAGTATCCCCGAGGAAGATGGCCACAGCTTCATTTTTTCCAAAAGCAAAAATAATTCCGTCCTCTTGCGATAATATCTCTTTCTGTCGTCACTTCCCATCTTCTTCTCCCAGCGCATAGGCCAGCATCACTGCCGTTCCGATCGGTAAATTGTCGTGGACCCACCTGCCTTGAAAATGCTCCCTTGTCTCTTCATCCAAAGAAAAGGGGATGCCCGGAGCGGCCATGAGAACATCTTCGTGGAGCATATCCGTTGTGATCCAAGGGCCCGTAGATGTGGCATCCATGATCAGATCATACCCTTTCATATCTTCTATCTTCTCCAAGAATACCTTGCCCTGTGCCAGGATTTCCCTGCGGACATCCTCATCCTTATCATAGATGACAAGCCGGGCATTCTTCTCCAGCAGATATTTTTCTATCTCCCTTCCCACTCTTCCGTAGCCCAAAAGGAGAACGCTTTGTCCGTCGATGCCGCCTCTCCCTCTTTTTTTCATCATTCCTTCCAAGGCTTCCACATATCCCCGAGCAGTGCTCCTATCGTTTTCTCCTAAGGCTTTTTTCGTCAGGTTTACCGCCAAGAAGCGGTTATCGTCTGCCATAAACACCACCTGGGCACCACGGGAACGCACTTCATAAAATCCATCCACGTCCGTCTTTTCGGCAACCTCCGCCGTAAACCCCATGGCCGATACGATGGATGCCACCGATTCTGCAAAGGTGCCGATTACCCCTTGGCCCCCGGTGATGGAAACCACTCCCACCGGGCAGTTTTCCTTGGCATTTTCAAATTCCTCTCTGCAGGTGCCGCTTCCTCTTAAAGCCAGCTCACATAAGCCTGCACCGGTCCGGTCCCGCAGGGCATCGTCCCAATCTTCTGCTTCATGTCGGATGTTCTCTATCCACTCCGTCTTCAGTCTCGTCATCCTTCTTCTCCTACAATTTTAAGGGAACCCCGTCCAAATAGGCCAGACTCTTACCCGCCCTTTTGATGGTCTGGTATTCTCCCTTCATCATAGCGATACGCTCTATCCCGAAGCCGATCCCTACCCAGGTATCAAATATTCCCCAGTTCCCATCTAGAGGATGGGGTCCGTATGCTCCCGAGGCCACCTCAGTGCCGTCCACTTCAATATCCAGTGTCTCTCCGTAGACCTCGGACTTTTCCACCACGATTTCATATCCCTCGATGCCCACCGCCTTCATGGCACCGTGAGCAAGTTCCTGCAGCCGCTCCAGCTGTTCTCCCTCTTTGACCCCGGCCAGTTCTACCAAATTTAGCATGGTAAACTCATTCATGTGCTTTGCTCCTTGGCTCTCCTTTCGGAAACAGGAACCGGCTTCAAATATCCGCACCGGCCCCGGTGTGATCCTGTGGATATCCCGCATAAGGCCGTAAAGGTTAGGTGCATGCATGGGCCGCAGGCATTTATTGTTCTCCACCCAATAAACCTGCTCCCTCAAAGGATGCCCGGCGGTGATCCCCATCTTATCCAGCTGCTCCGAGGTGATGATCACAGGGGTGGCCACCCTGGTAAATCCTGCTTCCTCCGTCAGCCAACGGGATAATTGATCTTCGATCGCTAAAGATAGTGGCACGTGCTTTTCCTTGAGAAGATGAGCCAGCTTCCTGCGGTTCTCCTTGACCAGCCGGCTCTCTACCTCTTTGAAGGCAGCATTCCGCTCAGCTACGTCAGAAAATTCCGCTTCTGTGACCTTGCTGCCGGCATTTAACTCCGTCAACCTTTGTATCTGGGTCACCGTATATTTCTCAGACATTTCCATACCTCGGTTCTGTTTTTTTCCAGCAACTCCTCTGTTTCCGCCTTTTGGATCAGGGTGACCCGAAAAGTATCCCGGTCTTCCCGGTAATCGCTGATCACATCAAGGGCACCCCAGCGCCCCGGGGCATATTCCAAGGGATAACCTTCTACCATGATGTGTTCCCCCTCCTCTTTCCATTCCTCCCCATCCCATAAATGGTGAGAAAAAGATGAGTAGTATCGCTCCGCCGGATAGGGTTTTTGGAAAACCCCTGTGGCATAGATATCGTATATTTCCTCCAGCAAATTCATCCCGCTGGTATGATAGACCACCGACGGGGTCTGACTAGGAAATCTGGCATCGATTTCCAGGAGTTTAAGTTCCCCTCGATGATCGATGACCTCCAGGTCCATGATCCCTTTCAGGTTCAAAAGAGAAGCTACATCAACGGCCATCCGGGCAAAATCATCAGCCTGTCTTCTAGTGACAGGATCACAAGGGGCGGTCACCATTTTGCAGTCGAAATCCTCCGCCATATGGATCTGGGTGATTTCATAAGTGCGATAATTCCCCGGAAACCCCATCACTTCAATGGAATAGGACGGTCCTTCCAAATATTCCTGGACGATCATCCTTTCGGGAGCCGATTCCAAATATTCCTCCACCTCCTCCCGGGAGTCAAAATATCTGATTCCGTGGCTTCCGCTTTCATGGTCCGGCTTTGCGATATACGGCCCATCCCCTTGCGGATAGTATCGGGGAGTGGCCACCTCGTGAAGATGAAAGAAATCGTCGGACAATTTTTTTGAAGAAGATATCCGGTAAGCATCCGGATCAAAGGCGAGGGTGAATCCCATCCTGTGGGAAAGCTGTTCCAGCCCCGAAAGGACATGATCGTTCTCTAGGGTGGGCAGCACCATATCTACTGATTCCAAGACTTGGCGGATCTGAGGATCATCTCCCAGAACATCTCCGCAGACAAATTGGTCGCAAAGATTTTTTGCGGGAGCATTTTCATCGGTGTCGATGAGAGTAACATGGATATTGGCCTTCTTCCCCAGGTAGCAAACTTCCAAGCCTTGGAGCTTTCCTCCCACAATGGCTATCTTCCTCATTTCAGTGCCTCAATGGCTTCCTTGTACTCTGCCACCGTGGCGGTGCGAAGTCCCATATCCAGGAGAATTTCCTCCACTTCAGCAACGGTCCGTCCTCCTTCGTCCACCTCCAAGGTGCTGTTGGCCACACCCATGAGCCCTGACTGTGGAGGGATGATAGACGTCACCACACTGCTCCCCGCACCAATCCGATCCCGCAGGCCGGATATGCCATCCACATCCAGAGATGCAGGAATCAGTGCGTGAGGATAGGCCAGTCGCATGGCCGCAATGGTCTTAAGCTCTAAATCCCGCTCCGGCGTTTTCACGTTTTCCATAGGACTTCCCTTTTGGGGAACAAAGCTCATTACCCTCACTTGACTTGCACCGATCCGACCCATTTCAATGATAGAATCGGCAACGTCTTCCAGGCTTTCTCCCACGCCCAAAAGAATGCCCTCTTCAATGAGCATCCCTTTTTCTCTTGCATAGATCTTAGCATGGAGCCTGTCATCATAGTCCTGTGCCAGCCTGAGTTTCTCAAAGACCCCCTTGTTGTGGGTCTCTTGATACAGCGCATACCAGTCCGTGCCCGCCCCGGCAAAGCCGTCGATCAATTCATCATCGATGACCCCGGGAGAAATCATTACGGGTAAATCCAATTCCCCTTTGATCTTCCTGACGATTTCCATGACAGAAGCGAACTTCTCCCTGTGGAAAGCCATATCCTCTCCCATGGTAAGGTCGATCAAATTGACACCCGACTCCGCCAGTCGGCGAGATTGCTCCAGGGTTTCCTCAGGTGTTTTTCTATACCGCTCAATCTCGTTGCTCTTTCTATAGTAACAAAAGGCGCAGTCGTTCCTGCACCAGGTAGTAAAGTATACGAAGCCGTAAGTAAATATCTTTTTGCCGATCTGCTCTTCCCGCACAGAAACAGCACGGTCGTAGATCTTCTTTAGCTCGGCCGGGGAGTCACACCTGAGAATATCCAGTATTTCTCCCTTGGTGAGGCGAGATTCTCTTTTCATCTTTTTTCCTCCCAATATGAATATGGCGAGGAGCCCGAGAGTTTCACTCGGCTACGAGGATTTAGAGTCCACGCGATCCATCCGATCCGCCCCCCACAATTAAAATGCCATGGCCGCCACATACTTCTCCTGGAAGTCCTTGGTAGAAGCCAGTTCAACATGCTCCACACGGCCGGGGATCTCCTTGGCCTTCACCGCTTCCCCGGCATTGGTCACGGCCATCAAGGTCCCCGCTCCGGCAGTATTTCCGGCAGAAGTAATGTCATCGGAATCCACCTTTGGCAGAAGGCCGATGGTCATGGCGCTTTCCTTATCGATGAAGCTGCCGAACGCACCTGCCACAATGACTTCATTCAAGTCCTCCATCCCGGCATTCAGCTGCTCCAGCATGATGGATATCCCTGCGGAAATCGCCCCCTTCGCAAGCTGCACTTCCCGAACATCCTTCTGGGTGATGACAATATCCTCACCCTCTTCTTTATAAACCAAAACGAATTCCCTCATCCCGTCACGCTCACGGAGACGATCTCCGATTTCCGGATTCTTCTGAGCAAAATCCTTGGGAGTTGCAAGCCTTCCCGTTTTTTTGATGATCCCCGCTTCAATCATCTGGGCAATGGCATCGATGAGTCCGCTTCCGCAGATGCCCACCGGCACAACGTCATCAATGGTGCGGAAGAGAACCTTGTCTTCCTTGATCTGGATTTTTTCGATGGCTCCCGGTGCCGCACGCATGCCTTGATAGATGGCAGAACCTTCAAAGGCCGGCCCTGCCGCCGTGGAACATGCTAGGACAGTTTTTCCGTCGGTAAGGGCGATTTCCCCGTTGGTACCGATGTCAATAAATATGGTCAGATCCTTCTTGTCCAAGAACCTTGTGGCCAAGATGCCGGAGGTGATATCCCCCCCAACGTGACCGGCAATGTTGGGGAAGACCATTACATCCCCATCCTCGCTCATACGCAGATCCAACTCATTCCCTTTGAACATCAAAGTCCCCGTATATGCGGGAGCAAAGGGTGCAAAGGCAAGGGAGATGGGATCGTATCCCGCAAAAATATGGGACATAGTAGTGTTTCCGCAGAAGGTCACTCTCACCACAGCCTCATTGGGAAGATCATTTTCTTTACATAGTTCATCGATGATCTCATTGAGACAAGCCACAATGTCATTTCTGAGGAGAGCCAAGTTGCCCTCCTTTTCGTGAGAAAAGGTGATCCTGGAGATGACATCCAGTCCGTGTTTGTTCTGGGGGTTGGTCTTGGCAAGAGAGGATAGATGCTCCCCCGTGTACAGATCCACCAACATACCTACAACCGTAGTGGTTCCTACATCGAAAGCAACCCCATACCCCTGATCGCCCTTGTCCGGTACAAAGTCAGCCGGGAGGGTCAGAAGCTTGGTCTTTCGCTTATTGGCGCCTGCGATCATCCCGGCATTCTTACACCTGCCACACTGGGAACAGATTCCGGTACACCGAAACACGGCCTTATCTTCCTTTTTCTTTTCCTTCTGCATTTCTCTACCTTCTTGCGCTCTCTTTATATTGCACAGACTGCAACTGGTGACAGTGCCTCTGCAATCTTCACATTCCAATGATACCAGTTGAAATTCTTCATCCATGACGAAGAATATCCCTGCGCAGGATTTCAGCGGAACCAAGATGCTGCTGCTCCTCACTTGGACACCTATCTTTTCCGGATCCACCAGCCCTGCAATGTCAGCCATTTGCTTCACATCCATCCCGTAAAAACCGGGACCGAAGCCGTTGCTCAAAAATTCCTCTTCGCTCAATTTGGATTGGAGTTGTTCACGGGCGGCATCGGTAAAAGCCGTTCCCCATATGTCCGCCAGCAGCTGATCCATGATGGGGCTATCTTCCAAGGCAAAATCTCCTGCGGTAATCACATATACATAGGCCCCCTTTACCTTCTTCGGGTCTATCTGTTCAAAGGCATGACATGTGAATACATGATCTTCGATGGTTGCTTCCTTGCCGTCCAGTTCCACCTTTGGGAAATAGGAATATACAGCTTTAGGTGAAATGCGCTCATCGATCAGGCTCCTGATTTTTTCGGCATTCTCCTTTATTCTTTCCCGCTTCTTTCCACCACGAGAGATCCCGCTGTTTTCTGCGAATAATCGGTTAGCGGTTTCTTCGCAACTTTCCTTGCTGATTTCTACTACGACGTTTCTTCTATCCATTTCCATGTATCAAACTCGCATCTTGCCATCAAGGTGCTCCTTCAAGCCCTTGGTGATTCCACTCATCAATGTGAAACCCACGGACGAAATCAATACTACCTTGTTTTCATCGATGGGGTCATCCCAGGGATTCAGGTTGATGTTCTTCCCCACGGTGCTCACTTCAATAACGCCCTTATCTGTGGAAACGAAGCCCTTGATCCGATAGGTCTGGTGGATAACCGACTGAATAAAGTTCTCCAATGAAGAATATGGGATCTCCTCCTCCCCTCTGATGACAAATGTGGTGGCTCTGTTTCCTTCCGTATTGGACGTTTCTCTCCCGGGTTTGCGATTGACCAGTTTTGTGCCCATGGCATCTACGATGTCCCGGATATCCACCTGACAATAGGAGGTAACATAAAGCCCTGCATCTTTGTTGTATTCCAATATTTTTTCTTTTACTTCTTTTAAATGCTCTTCTGTAATCAGGTCTACTTTGTTAATGATCACCGCGCTGCAGTATTCCAGCTGGGAGGTCACTGCGGGCAATACTTCCATCAGATCAAGGAAGCTTTCCCCGTCCAAGACGCAAATGGTGCCATGATAGTTGTAATCCGCTCCCGTTTTGTGGGCGATCCCGGTGAGTATGGTTTCCATGTTAGATGGATCTGCCAGCCCTGATGCCTCGATAAACAGATAATCGATATCCATGTGAGACATCTCTATGAGGCTGTCTACAAACTTGTCCTTGATGCAGGCACAAAAAATCGATCCATTTGATAGCTCGGAAATCTCGATTCCTTCACATTTTAGCAACACAGAGTCAATGTTCTCATTCCCGAACTCGTTGATGATGACCCCGGTCTTTTCATCGGAAAATGCCTCCAGGGTGCGTTGCATAAGTGTCGTCTTACCGGCTCCCAAAAACCCGGTCAATACTACCAAATGGATCATTTTATTTACCTCAAATCATTTACTACTTTTCTCTTTATAGCTTATTTTGCCGCTGCCTTCACTGCCTCCAATAATTCTACTCTGCTGGGGATGATGGAGCTCCACGCAACCTCACCGTTGATGTAGAGAGAGGGTAGCTGTGCCACGGCCATCTTTTGCGTCCTTGCAATATCTTCCTTGATGAAATACTTGTACACCCGATACTCCGCGATGTCCTTCATTTCCTCGAATGCATCCTCTACTGCAGCAAGCATGTATGTACAAGCCGCACACTGAGCGGGATCCAGGAGGAAGAGCTCGATGATCACCTTGTCCGAATTGGCATAATCGGGGATCTCCACTTCGATGTCGTCAAAGGCCCCGCCTTCATAGTTCTTGATCAGCTCTCTGGAGCTTTCAGGATGCTTAGCGGCCTGGGCGCAGGCGATGGTATTCTCGATAGGCGTTGCATAGGGCATATCGCAACCGGGACTGACAATAAAGTTGTCCCTGTTGTCTACGCTATCGATCAGATTGATCACGCTCTGGATGTTGTCCTGCTGGGTACCGTGGAGCATGGTCGTAGTCAGCGGGATGTTACCGCCGATGCAAATATTGTACTCATCGGTGATCTTCTTGGCTTCGGCCAGATTTACGTTTTCATCGATGGAGACACCGTCCGGTCCCATCTTGCACATGGATTCGATCTGCTTTGTAGCGTTTCCGCACACGAAGAAGCAGGAGAACACATCTCGACTTCTGATGTAGTCAAACACACCCTTAAAGGAATCGGCAAGAAGGGTATCGATCATCTTGGGCGAAACCTGGCTGATAAGCGGGTCTACCACTGCCAGCACGTCTACGCCGGCATCGATGTACATCTTGGACATCTGAACAGCAACTTGACCACAGAAACCCATCAGGTCCTTGACATATTCCTTTTCCCTCATCATATCCATGAAGATATTAGTTCCTCTCAGGTGAGAAGCCAAGGTGAAGGGCCCGCAAATCAATCCGTAAAGTGCTACCTCGTCACCGATTTCCTTCTTCAGCCGCCTGGTTGCTTCCATCGCTGCCGGGATCCTCCCAGATTCCTCCGTAGGCATGAGGCAGTTACAGGGTAAGGTCATTTCGTTTTCCAACGGATGTGTCTTTACCGAAGGGGGATTATCCTTTGCCCACATCAGTTCGCAGCCTAACACTTCCGCTTCCATCTGCAAGTCAAATAGGATCGGAAGTCCGTCGGGCATATAGAGTTTCTTTACCTCCAAAAGGGAATCCACCATCTTATCGGCATCCTTCAGCATTTCCTCCGCGTCATACCCCTTAAGCAATCCTGCATGTACACCTGCAAACGGTACCCAGGGGATCTCATCTAGCTTCTCATGTCTCAGCGCTTTAAAAATCAATTCTTTTCCCATCTTATTTCCTCCAAATCAATACATTAATGGTCGGCATTTGCTCTTGATATTATAGCATAGCCCCCTTTTCGATGCAATTAAAATGCAAAAACTCCCATTTTTAGTTATAAATATGTTAGTTAAGAAAACTATTATAAATATTTTTTGATTGATTTTACAAAACATCGATCATTCTAATTTCTTATTCTAACATTTCCATGTCTTCCACCTTCTCGGTGTTTAAAACGTCACGTATTCTCTCCTCATCTCTCAAGGGCAGCAGGCACGTCCCCTGCCTACAAATCTTTAAGGCGGGAGCATCTCCACCATCTTCCCTAGCTAGAAGATCAAAGGGGTGAAAACCGCTTAAATAGCCTTTCGCCCACTGCAAAGCATCCTGCTCCGCCACACCAGAAAGTCTCAGGTCTTTGCCTTCTGAGATGCGAAGAAGATAGGCAGAAAGCATCCAGGTATGGGCCATGGGTGAAGCCTTTACTTCCCCGGCAAACAGCGCAAGCTGTCTATCCCCAATGGCAAGAAAACTTTCATCCTCTGTCAGCCGGGAAATCTTGATCAACACCATAGTCGCAACGGAAATAGCCGAAGGCACTGCGCCGTCGTACAATTCCCTGGGGCGATAAAGAAGGTGCTCCACCGTTTCCTTGGTCAGGAAAAAGCCCCCGTCTTCTCCCAGATAATGCTCCGTCATATAGCCACACCACTTTGTGGCTTCATCCAGCCAGTATTTATTCAAAGTGCTTTCATACAGGGCAGTCAGGCCATCGGCCAGCCACGCTGCATCTTCCAAGGTGGCAACAGGCCCTCGGACCCCTTCCCTTGTGCTCCCCAACAAGTATCCATCGAAGGTATGGGCCCTGAGAAGCTCCCTTGCCGCCTTTTCGGCTCGTCGGATATATTCAGGCTCACCTAATATCCTTCCTGCCAAGGCATACGCATGGATCATCATCCCGTTCCATGCCGTTAAGATCTTGTCATCCAGGAAGGGGCGCACCCTTTTATCTCTGGCCATGTAGATTTTCTCCAGCAGGGGGTCCATCTTTTTTCTTGCCTCTTCGTCCTTCCATCCCACGGTCTCCAGCAGGTTCAAGTGGGTCTTTCCCTCAAAATTCCCCTGAAGGGTCACCGGGAAGAAATCTAAAAAATCATCAGCATCCTTGCCTAGGATTTCTCTGATTTCCCCTTCATCAAAGAGCTGAAACTTCCCTTCTTCCCCCTCGCTGTCTGCATCCTGAGCGCTGTAGAACACCCCCGACTCTGAGGTCATCTCCCTGTGGATGAACCGGAAGAGTTTGCCCAATATTTCCCTATATAAGGGGCTTTTGTTCATGGCATAACTTTCCAGGAGCATGATGGCAAGGAGAGCATTATCGTAAAGCATCTTTTCAAAATGGGGGATCTCCCACTTTCGGTCCACACTGTACCTGGCAAATCCGCCTCCCACGTGATCCCAAAGACCGCCTCGGATCATCCCGTCCAGCTGGCGTTCCACCATTTTGGCTGCATTTTCTTCCCTCGAATACACGCTGAATCGATGGAGAAAAAGCCCCATGGAAGGTGTGGGAAACTTGGGCTGCTTTCCGAAACCCCCGTAAGCCCTGTCCTCGCCCGCAACCAATGCCCGGTACGCTTTTTCCGCCACATCTAGTGAGAGCTCCTCTTCCCCCTGTGGCTCTTTTTGTACCAGGATGGCATCCTTGATTCTTTCGCTATCTGCAATCAATTCATCCTTCTTCTCTTTCCAAAGATCGGCGATCCTCTTCAATATATCGGGGAAGGACGGCACGCCGTACCTGGGGACCGGGGGGAAATAGGTGCCTGCAAAGAAGGGTGCCAAATCAGGGGTGAGGAAGACGGTCATTGGCCATCCGCCGCTTCCGGTCATCCCCTGAACAAAGGACATGTAAATCGAATCCACATCCGGACGCTCCTCTCGATCCACCTTAATGGAAACAAAATTCTCAGAAAGCAGCCGAGCGGTGTCCAAGTTTTCAAAGGACTCTCTCTCCATTACGTGGCACCAATGGCAGGTGGAATATCCCACAGACAAAAAAATGGGCTTTTCTTCTGCTCTGGCCTTAGCAAAAGCTTCCTCCCCCCAAGGATACCAGTCCACAGGGTTGTCCTTATGCTGAAGCAGATAGGGAGAACTCTCTTTTTCCAATCGATTTGACATGAAAACTTCCTTTCATACAGAAAAATCTTCCCCGATGAAACACCGAAGAAGATCCCAGTAAACGCATCAAGCCATGCCGATGTTTCTAATATTCGTCCTGCCTGGTTACCGCCATGATTACTGCCACTAATGCGAGCACTGCTGTCACTGCACTGATTATTCCTAATACTTTTTTCATCGTTCTTCTCCTTTACATCATTTTGGTTCCTTCTATAACATTATATTCCATTCCGGGCAAGAAGTATAGATAAAGATTGATAATAACCAAATACACACCGGCAGAAACCGTGTCCCGGGCCGGTGTGCTGATGCTGTTCATTACAATGTCATATAATAAATGAAGAATGTATATTTACCTCTCACCAATAACTTACCACAAAAAAGTCCCCCGCGCCTTACCCGTGGCGGGTAGTTTTTTTGGTTTTTCACCATACCAGTGTACTCATTCCATATTCCATAGAAGGATTTTTTCCTCTAGTTAAGCTTCAAGTAAGATCGCGATCGCTCTTTCATACTTCTTTATTCTATCAAAATCTTTTTTTGTGGGTCTCGGAATTCTGGTTACGTCACAATTATGCTTTAAGTCCTGGAGTTTTACTTTTTTTGCCAACGGATTTCTTTTGACCCTTTGGATATATGAAAAATAATCTTCCCCCTCCACATGTGTCATGGCTTGAACGACAACAACTACCTCTTCCGGAATTCCCGCTGTTTGGAGTTGCTCTGCAGTGATGCCGGCATCTTCAATTACATCATGAAGCAAAGCAGCTGCCTTTTCATCCTCCGCATCCAAGTTTTTAGCCACTGTAATAGGATGCAAAATGTAATCGTTTCCGGCCTTGTCCATCTGCCCGGCATGAGCACTAACCGCTATATCATAGGCTGTTTTAAGCATTTTATCTTTCATCACACATAACACCTTGTTTTCTTTTATGATTTATACTATTAGTATATCCTTTCCCTCCCACATATGCAAAGGCCAGCCAACCCATTCCAGTAAAATAGCGTAAAAATATACTCTTTTCCCGGTGCTTCTATTTATTGTTTCTACCATGGCCCAAGTGCCAACAGATATGTCCGTAAAATGGTGTAAAATCGAAAAACAAAAAAAAGAGCACATGCTCATCCTGTATAATGTAAAAAACAACCCAAACACATACAGGAGGAATAAGCATGGCTCAATTCAATATTACT
>JBMNVE010000042.1:0-16746 GCA_050946655.1 Anaerovoracaceae bacterium | reverse complement strand
AAGGAGTACAAGGAGGTAGCAAAGAGACAGATGGCTTTACTGAAGACAGCGTAAGGGATCATTCGGAGATCTGGATGACAGGAGTTTATACAGGAAATGAATTTACACACAAAAAGGGACTTGACCTGTTTGAGTTATGGAGGATAGGACTTTGAGCCAAAAAAACCCTTTTTTTTCATTAGATGAATTAAAAGATATCAGTGATATCATCAGTTGTATATATGATGACAGTTTAACTTTGGCAGAATTCACCTCAACCTTTATGGGTAAGTTGCTAACTCAAATCTATTTTGATAAGAGCGATTTTATGTTCTATACTTATAATGCTTCCTTGGATCGATATGAAATGCACTCCTTCAAGCCTACCAACTGGACAGATGCGGAAATCGACAACTATATAAACACATATATGCATATGGATGATGTTATTCCTATTCTCTCACAGCCCGAATATATCACTTTTAGGAATTCAGACCTTTTTTCTTTTAATGAACGTAGAAAAACTAAGTATTTTAAAGAATTTGCTCGAGACGCAAGTTTAGAAATATCTATCGACGCAAATATCCCGTTACCAAAGAAGTATGGAATTATTGCCATTTTAGGACTATTTAGACGGGTGGGAAGAGTAGAATTCACAATAAAGGATCTAGAGATAATTAAAATATTGCAACCACATCTGACAGAAGGAATCGCAAGACACCTTAGTCGTGATGAGAAGTCATACTCCTATTTTAATCCTGCTTTAGATAAATTTGATACGTTGGGTATATGTACTTTGGATAATAACCTTAGAATCCTTACAAATAATGCCTCTTTTTCTATGTTTGCAAAAAATCACGGAACATCTCTTGATGATAGTCAATTGACCAGTAAGGTTATTGATCTGGCATTTGAACTTAAATCGGATCCAACCATCGACAAGTTAGGGCCTCTTCCCGTTGTAATAGATGATCATACTTATATGGTACATGCCGCATATAATGACACGAGAAAGAAATTAACTGCAATCGTATACTATATTTCTGATATCTTTGAAAAAAGACTTACCTCTCTAAAAATCGAATACTGCTTAACAAACCGTGAATTTGAAATCATTTATATGATGTTTAAAAAAAGTCTGACAGCCGATCAAATCGCTGATGATTTGTTCATTAGCCCAGCAACCGTAAAACGCCATATTGCTACTGCTTATCAAAAAATTGGCGTTAATAATCAGAAACAATTACTAAATATGCTTAAAATTTTTTGACTTCTTCATTATCCTTACAGTTTCAACAGGTTTTTGCAGTTGTGATAAAAAACATCTTCCAATGCCTTGTCCGAAAGGCCGCTGACAATGGTTCTCTGCATCTCCACGGTAGGGTGGTGGAAGGGTGCATCCAGCCCCCACATGATCCGATCAGATGCGATTTCATAAGCTTCCTTGATCTTCGTGTGCATGGGCATGCCGGAGGTTTCCATATAGAGATTGGGATATTTACGTGCCATATCCAAGGCTGCCTGTACGTACATCCCGTTCCCATGGCCCATATGAATCATGACCATTTTGACTTCCGGGTAAATGTCTGCCAACTGGGCCACGCTCCAGGGAAGAGAAAAAGGCGGATGACCGGTGTGGATCATCAGAGGGATATCGTACTTCCTTGCCAGTTCCGCCACAGGAAAGACACATTCATCATTGGGAAGAAAACTGTGAAACAGAGGGTGAAGCTTGATCCCCTTGAACCCATGCCTTTCAACCGCGTCAATTACTCGATCCAGACAACCCGGCTCATTAGGATCGATCCATGCTGCTCCCACAAGGCGATCCGGGTATCGATCCACCGCTTCCACACTTTCCTCCATCGGATAGGTTGAAATCACGGTCTTCTCTATGTTGTACTCATCCATCTGCTCGATCATTTCTTCTGGCGTGATGCCCACATTGGACCATCCGCCGAACCATCCCACATGACTATGGGCATCGATCTTCTTGAATTTTTTCATCCTTTCTAACATATCTCCGTTCCTTTCCCATCTGTTCTATAGATAAAGTACTTTTTTAGGCTGGTCTTCTGCAAGGCTTCCGAAACAACAAAGGCAATGGCAATCCCCGAGGCCACCTGGAAGGTGAGACCGGGCACAGCAGCTATCGCCGCGGCTTTTCCGAATAGAACAAACCAGAAGATCAGATACCCTATTCCCTGGGTGATGCCTCCGGCCACCGCAGCAGTGATCCATAATATGCGGCCGTTAAGCCCAAAGGGCCGGATCTTGATGATGATCCCCATGACCAATGCCATAGCTGCTTTGCAAACCAGGGTAGGCGCCGCCCAAATAACATATCCGCTGACAATATCCGCAAGGGCCGCTCCCAGTCCCCCGGCCACAGCACCCCGCTTTCCTCCAAGCATGAGCACCGACAAGAAGATCATGGAGTCTCCTATATGAGCATAGCCGAAAGGTCCCGGGAATTTAATGATAAATACCCCCAAAAATACAATACCGATAAACAATGCCGTTTCGCACATACTCCTGATGCGTTCTCTTTGATTCACTTGTCTCCTCCTTCGCAGTAATGCTCTATTCTCATTGTCATCCATTCTATCGCGTTTATGTACTCCTTAAAAGATACAAAAACTTTAAATTTATAAAGTACAGTTTCGCCATGAATGGGAATATACGCCCGATATTCCCCTTGTTAGGCACAGTTTTCCGGTATTTCTAGTATACAGATAGCCCGAATGAAATTCTCGGCAAGAAAGACACCCCTTACGAGGTGTCTTCCGGTAACTGTCATGGCACAGGTTTCCGGACACTGCTTGTACAGTACGGCTTCGATCGACCACTAAAAAAATAGGGATGCAGGAACCAGCAACGTATAGGGAGCGGTGAAGATAGCTAAAGCCAGTGCGATTCGTTTTTTGTGGGGGGAAATAATATCAACATGTTTAAGGGTGATCTTTACATTAAATTTGTAGATGCAAAAACCGGAAATGGCAATAGCAAAAAGTGTGATGAAAAGAGCAGGAACTTCCGAAAATGGATTGTATTCTATCGCCTTTCTCACAGAGGAGGTGGCTTCTTGAGCGGCCTCTGAAAACAAGGAATTTCCAATCACAAAATCACATACGTACTGAGAGATACAAAACAGAAAAGCACTTCCAATGAGGTCCGCTAAAAACCCAAAGCCCCAGATCGGAACGATAGTCATTTTATAAATTTCCTTCTTAGGAAGTTGTAAAATGGACAAGGTAGCGACTAGAACAATGCTGTCTATAACGAAATTTGCCGGTATTAAAACCAGCACTATCGGAGGAAGTATCCATAGCATATACATAGGAAACAACACATTATATAATTTTATTTTACTTTTTTCTTTCATAAATATTCTCAAAAGAGTGAGGTTATCCCTGTTCGAGTACATCATATCAGAAAATTCTTGGATAGTGGCAATCAAATTTTGTAGATTTGATGAACGCTTACTTTTCATTGAGCTATGGGAAACATCTTCCATCTAGACTTCTCCTCTATCCAAAGATTGGATCAACATGCTAAGCACAGAGCCCCGGACACAAGTAACCATCGAGGATGTCAGCGACCGGCTTCATATCAATTCTTCGATAAAAGGCCCGGGGGTGCAAGTGATTGTGGTGGAGAGGGTTGAGCGGTAGCGAGACAGAACAAGAAAAACCGTCGAGATGTTCCGACGGTTTTCCCATAGTCGTTCTCAACGCCTGGGGAGAAAAGTAGTATCCCTTCCCCAACTGCAATCCTATGTCACCGATTGCACGGCCTTTTCGTGCTTCTGGATCAGTTCAATATTGGCCTTCTCCACATTGTTCAACCAACTGTCCTTGAAGTCCTCTTTTCGAATCGTACCTCTGTACCAGTCGCACATATTGAAGTACGTCCTCAGGTCCGGATCTTCAAAGATTCGACCGTGGCGAGCATAGATCTCGTTCCGAGCCACTTTCAGATCCCAGGCTTCCAAAAAACGAAGGTCTGCATCCGTCAGATAATCCACTGAACTCCTGGGAAAGACAAACTGATCCGAATCGATAACAACGCTTCCACCCGGATCCCTGACTTCCCTTTGTCCACCTTCCACTTTGTCTGTTTCTTCTTCCTTGACTTGTTCCCCCTCCGGCAGAACCACTTTCAGGTCGGCGTATTCCTTTTCCCATCTGTCATTGGGGGTGTAATCCACACCGGGCTTCGCCTTTAAAGAAGAAAGTATACTCTTGATATCGCCCTGCATGGACAGGTACTCTTTCATGTACTCTTCTTCACCGACCCTGCTGGAGAACTGGACATCGGTGGGGAAGATGGTCACCAGTGTATATTTGTCCCCATCGATAGTCGCCTCACCCATCTCCACGTAGGACGGGAGATTGATGTATTCATCATCATCGAAGAGCTTCAGAGCAAAGAGGTGGCCGCCGGAATCCGTATCCTCGTTTCTCTTGGAAATGAAGGTACTGGTTCCATGTCTTTCCTCTATACGGTATCGCCCCTTCCAATACTTGGGAATTTCCCAAGAAAAGCAGGTGGACACCTTTCTGGGATCTGCCGTTGTTTTTACGGGAGAAGAGGTATCGGCCTCCTTGTCTCCTCGAAAAACCAGAGCAGAAAAAAAGCGACAGCCAGGGCCAAAATAACGGTCCCTGCCACCGCCAACAGTATAATCCACTTTTTACCCATGGGAGGCTTCTTCTCCTGCATTGCCCGCATCGGCTCAGTTCCATCTCTCACACCACGTCCACAAGACGGACAATACAAAACACCATCATCCAGATGGGTTCCACACTTTTGACAAAACATCTCTTACCTCTTTCTGTCTCCGATAACTCGCAAATCGGCCCTGGAGAACTTAGGTTTAAACCGATCTTGCCTATCATTACCATGCCATTATATCATACCGAACCGGTGATTGGAATAATAACTTTAATTTTCTCGATACCTGCTTCCGCCTTCTCTCCTCATCAGGAACACGAGGAAAGATCACGAAAAAGACACCCCTTTCGAGGTGTCTTCGGGTAATCCGTATGGTGAATCGATATTAACGCTTGGAGAACTGGGAAGCTCTTCTTGCTTTTTTCAATCCGTACTTCTTTCTTTCCTTCATCCTGGAGTCTCTTGTCAAGAATCCTGCGGATTTCAGACTAGCTCTGTATGCATCTCTGTCGGCCTGACAAAGTGCTCTTGCAATGCCGTGTCTCAGGGCACCGGCCTGTCCTGTGTATCCGCCGCCGGTTACGGTAGCGATCACGTCGAACTTGCCTTCACATCCTGCGATCTCGAAAGGTCTCTTTACCTCTCTCTTTACGATTTCCAGTGCTAGATACTCATCCAAAGGCTTCTTATTGACAGTGATATTGCCTTTTCCGGGGATTAATCTTACTCTAGCAACGGAAGATTTTCTTCGGCCTGTGCCGAAATACTGCATTTTTGCCATTTTTGATTCCTCCCTTCCTTAAATATCCAAAACTTCAGGCTTCTGCGCTGCATGGTCGTGATCCGGCCCTGCATAAACCTTCAACTTCTTGTACATCTGTCTGCCAAGCTTGCCTGTGGGCATCATTCCCTTTACCGCATGTCTGACCACTTCTGTCGGGTGCTTCTCCATCACCTGCTCAAAGGTCACTTCTTTGAGACCGCCGGGATATCCGGTGTGTCTCTTGTAGATCTTTTCTTTTCTCTTCTTGCCGGTTACAGCAACCTTCTCCGCGTTGATGATGATCACATAGTCACCGCAGTCAACGTGAGGCGTGTAAGTTACCTTTCTCTTTCCTCTGAGGATGGCTGCTGCTTCGGATGCCATACGACCCAGAGTCTTTCCCTCTGCATCGATGATATACCATTTGCGCTCCACTTCATGAGGTTTTGCAATAAATGATTTCATTTCACTTTCCTTCCTACCTACTGGGATCTTTCGATCGGTTTCGGTGCTGCCTACTGGGATCCGTGAGAAGATCGGTTTCGACATAACTAAATCCTTTAGTTTCGCTTGCCCCGGACAGTTTTCCATCCTAGCGTGCGACACGAAGATATTCTATATGATGGCCCCGCCAATGTCAAACGATTTTTGCCCTTATTCCCCTAATTTCCCCATCTTTCTGGCCTGATAGCCCCAGCACTCGGTGATGATCTTCCTCGCCGCAAACATGGACGTAAGAGATGGGTCCAGGGGCGGTGCCACTTCCACCACATCGAAGCCGATGATGGGAAGGCTTCTGAACAACTCTTCCAAAAGGTCCAAAAGCTGCCTGCTGTACAGGCCGCCGAACTGGGGCGTCCCCGTACCCGCAGCAAATGCAGGGTCCAAGCAGTCGATATCCACGGTGATGTAGACCTTCTTAAATTTGCTCATCTTTTCCACCACATCTCTAGCCACCTGATCTATGCCCAAGCGATGACAGGCCTTGGCACTGTAAACCTGGATCACCCTGTCCTTCTTAAAATCGTATTCGTCAGCTTCAATGGATCGAATCCCCACAAAGTACAGGTTGTTGGTCCCACTGACATTATCCAGTTCCAGCGCTCTTCTCTGGACGGAGCCATGGGAGAGAGGATCTCCGCCCAAGGAGTCGCAAAGATCGAAGTGAGCATCGATGTGGATGATACCCAATTCCTGATCCAGCGCCCTATCGATCCCCGCCTCAATGGGAATGGTCACGGAGTGGTCTCCTCCTACGGCGGTGAAGAAAACCCCATCTTTCACTAGCTGACAGACATAGTCTGAAACTTCTTCAAAGAGAGCATCTCTCTCTTCCCCCGCAAAATCTCCGGCATCATAAACGGCCAGGCGACGGAGGCTCTCGAAGTTTTCCGTAAAGGGGGATGAGCTAAAGGTGTTCTCCCGAAGGATCCCGGGGCCTTGGGCCGCACCGGAGCGATAGCTTACCCCACCGTCGAAGGGAACCCCAAAGACAACTACATCGGCATCCTTTTCCTCTATCTCCGGCCGGTTAAGGCCACACCAAGCACCCTTATCCATGGCAAATCTATCTTTTTTCAGCATTTCCTCTTCTCCCTTCTATACACGCTATACCTAAATTCTATTTTCTGCGATGAGTCTTTGTGAACAGTTTACTGCAACAGCAACCAATTGGCAATTCCTATCATAAGCGAGAATTGACCTACTTCCCTGTCCTTCGTATAATGGGATAAAGGAGACGAACGATGGGTAAGCAACATGTAAAGACACAACAGGTTTTCTTTGGCAGGACGGTGATCTTTGTCGCATTGCTACTGATTCAGCTTGGCCTGCTGGGCGTGCTGTTTGTTTTCACGGCAGAAACCGCCAGATATTACTCCGCCGTCTCCACCGCCATCGGCTTTTTCCTGGTGGTGTACATCATCAATAGAGAACAAAACCCTGCATTTAAGCTGGCTTGGATCATTCCCATGCTTGCCGTCCCGGTTTTTGGTGCTTTTTTGTTTCTGTTCGTCCAGTTGCAACCGGGGGTCCGCAGGATCAGCAAAAAACTTCAGCACATTGAGGAGCAGACCTCTCTTCTCAACCCGCAAGACCCGGAGATCCTTGCCTATCTTTCCGCATCTCACCGGCCTGTTGCCAATCTTTCCCTTTACAACAAATCCTGCTGCGGCATTCCCATATACCCGGCAGAGGATATTACTTACTTTCCCTTGGGAGAAGATATGTGGCAGCAGCTCCTGGTGGATCTGGCCAATGCCAAGGATTTCATTTTTTTAGAGTACTTCATAATCGAGCGGGGGAAGATGTGGGATACCATTGAAGATGTCCTGGCAGAACGAGCAGCCGCAGGTGTTGAGGTGCGGGTCCTCTATGACGGCATCGGCTCACTGACTACCCTTCCGGCAACATTTCCCCGGGAATTGGCGGCACGGGGCATCGACTCTCGGCCTTTTCTCAAGGCTAAACCTCTCCTTTCAACTGTGCAGAACAATCGGGATCACCGAAAGATCGCCGTGATCGATGGAAAGGTGGCCTATACCGGAGGCCTGAACCTGGCTGATGAGTACATCAACCATAAGGAAAAGTACGGCCACTGGAAGGATAACGCTATCCGGATGGACGGGCCTGCAGTGGACGGCTTCACCACCATTTTTTTGGAGCTTTGGCACGAGGGAGAAGATGATCCGGACTATGCTTCCTACCTTATCCATCCGCCTCAAACCCGGGAGACAGGCTTTGTCATGCCCTACGGGGACAACCCCTTTGATGACCAGACCGTCGCCGCCCATATCTACCTGGATATGATCTACGGCGCGGAGGACTATGTTCACATCATGACCCCTTATTTGATCTTGGACAACGAGACCATCACGGCATTGCAGTATGCGGCAAAACGTGGTGTAGACACGGCTATCATGATGCCCCACATCCCGGACAAGGCATATGCCTATCTTTTGGGGAGGACATATTACCCAAAACTGATCAATGCCGGCGTAAAAATATATGAATACACTCCCGGTTTTGTCCACGCCAAGACTTTTGTTGCCGATGGCAAGAAAGCGGTAGTGGGCACTACAAACCTGGATTACCGCAGCCTCTACCTCCACTTTGAGTGCGGTGCATTCATCTACGATCACCCGGTGGTTTTTGAAATTGAAGAAGATTACCAAAGAACTTTAGCAGAATGTCAGTTGATCACAATAAAAGACTGCCGGCGATTCCCCCTTTGGAAGAGGTTTGCCGGCAGAGCCCTGCGATTGATCGCTCCGCTGATGTAGACGGCGTGGCCCATTTAAAAGGGCTCATTTCGCCTTGAAGTTTTTGATCACGCTACGGATACTGGCTTTCTCCCTTTTTCGAAGGGATCTGTAGTCTTCAATGAGTGCAGCTTCTTCTGCATTTAAATCATAGGGTTCCACCCTTTCCACTTTCCTGTCCACATCGGTGTTCCCGATCAAATAATCTACGGAAACATCAAAGAAATCCGCCATCCTGATCAATGTACTGATATCCGGCTCTACATCGTGATTTTCATATTTATTTATCGATTGCTGACTAACGGAAATCTCCTCAGCCAGTTGCTTCTGGCTGATGTCCTTTTTCCCCCTCAACGTTTTTAGATTTTTTATCATTCCTCAAGCATTCTCCTTTTTATCATAATAACAATCAAGTAGTGCAAATAGTAAAACTAATTATTAGTCATTTACAACAACCAACAGTTGTTGTAAAATGTATGTAGACCATTTCTCATCTGTGTCCGGGAAGGAGCATTCTCATGATTTACGTTGCAGCCCTCTTTTATCTTTGGGGGATCGGCTATGTGGCAGCAATGAACGTGACCGTAAAGGGCCTTCCTGCAGGGCCGGCATATTTATTGTTCGCCGTAGGGATTTTATTGACCGGACTTACCCTTTATAGGAAAAGGGATAAGGAAGGGAAATAAATGGTGGTTATTTGGAGGGATCCAATGCAAAAAATCGATTATAAGCATTTGGTAGGAGAATTTCCCGGCCGTTCCTCAAGCCCCATACGGTCCGATCGTCTGCGAGAGGAATATGGCCCGTTGAGTTGCGGAAAAGTCAGAACCTATAACCTGAGCAACCTGATCGGTGAAGAAGAAAACTTTCGCGCCTTGATCAAAAAAACAAAGAAAATAGCGAAAAACAGCTTCCCCGTCCTCATCTACGGTGAGACGGGAACGGGAAAAGAACTCTTTGCCCAAAGCATCCATTTTGAGGGCGCACGAAAAAACAAGCCCTTTCTCGCCCAGAACTGTGCCGCTTTCCCCGAAAGCCTTCTAGAAAGCATATTGTTTGGGGCTGTAAAAGGTAGCTTTACCGGTGCCATTGATCGTCCCGGCTTATTTGAACAGGCCTCCGGAGGAACACTTCTACTGGATGAGATCAGTGCCATGCCCTATGCTCTCCAAAGCAAGCTGCTCCGCGTTCTGCAAGAAAAATACATTCGCAGAGTGGGGGACACAAAGGACATCCCCGTTGATGTGCGGATCATCGCAACTTGCAACGAGCCCCTGGAACAATTGATCGCTCAGGGCTCCTTTCGGAAGGATCTTTATTACCGCCTTAACGCGATCTCTTTAGATTTGATCCCCCTGCGGGACAGAAAGAACGACATTCCCCTCCTGGCAAAGGAATTTGTGAAAAAGCACGGAAGCAACCCGGACATACGGTTTTCCGATGAAGCAAAGGAAAAACTTTTAGATCATGATTATTACGGCAATGTACGAGAACTGGAGAACGTGATCATCGCTTCCCTGGCCATGATGGGTGAAGATAATATCATCCAAAGAGAACACATCCAGTTCAGCTTTTCCACACCACCGGAAATGTACTCCGGCCTATATGACTTAAACGGTCTGACCCTTACAGAAAAACTGGAAGAGGTGGAGCAGGAAATCATATGCCGGATCTTATCGAAAAACCATGGAAATATTTCAAAGTCAGCAGAAAAAATGGGGATAAAAAGACAGACCTTGCAGTATAAACTGAAGAAAATCGGGTGCCGAAATCCCGGCACCAACTGCCAAAGCAGTTGGCGGTAAAACACTAACTCGCTCATTTCCATTCTTCCACTTTATCGCCATAGCGTTGAAATATCAGCGTTATGGCGATAGTTTTATTTTTCTCTTTTCTTGGCACAGGCTTTGCGCTAGTAGTTTGGCAATCTTATTTTATTTATTTAATGAACTAAAGAAAGGAGTCTATTGCCATGGATACTAGAAAGAGGTTCACGTCGTTTTATTACGAGACTGCCGGAGAGCTGCCGGAAATCAAACTGGATCCAAAGAAGACCGCCCTCCTCATTGTGGACCTGCAAAACGAGTTTGTGT
Organism: Anaerovoracaceae bacterium; assembly: GCA_050946655.1. GTDB lineage: Bacteria > Bacillota > Clostridia > Peptostreptococcales > Anaerovoracaceae > JAXGRD01. The sequence continues at coordinate 5,974 of JBMNVE010000042.1, read as the reverse complement.
TGCGGGATTTCGGAGAGGCTTTGGAGTTTAAAGAGGCAGGAGAATGGGAGAGATGGATCCCCTTCCATGACCGCCTGGACGATATTGTCATCCCCAACAATGTACGCCTGCTAAAATTCTTCCGCAAGAACAAGATGACGGTGACATTCGGCAGGATCGCTTGCCTGCGAGAAGACGGTGAAGACAGGTCTCCGGTGCAAAAATCCGAGGGTTGGAACAATATGCTCATGCCGGTGAACAGCAAAGCTGCCGCAATGATCGACGAGCTCACTCCTCTGGAAAACGAGATCGTGGTCAATAAGACCACAGACAGCGTGACCACCGGCACCAATTACCTTACCTTATTGCGATTCATGGGCATTGAAACGGTAGTGGTCACCGGCATCGTAACAGACCAGTGTGTGGCTTCCACCGTGAGAGGCCTGGCCGATGAGGGCCTGAAGGTCATCTGCGTAGAGGACTGCTGTGCTGCCGGCTCCATGGAGCTGCACAATGCGGAACTCACCATCATGAATACCATCTATTGCGATGTCCTGAACACCGAGGAGACCATCGACCTGATCCTGAAGAATCTGTGACATAGAAAGCCACAGAGGTATTCCTAAGAAATATATGACTGGAGGGTTATATTATGAGCCAAATTCAAATAAAAGAAGATGTTTCTCTAATAAGAGGAATGGGGTTCTGGCAAGTCTGGGGCGTCGGTGTCGGCGCCGTTGTGGGGGATGGCATTTTCCTCTACCTGGGACAGGGGATCCAGGTGGGCGGACCATCCGCCCTGCTGGGCTTTGCCTTCGCCGGCGTCATGCAGATGCTCATCATGATTGCCATGGGAGAGATCGCCGTGGGCATGCCTTCTGCCGATGCCATGACCCAATGGGTTTCCAAGTATTTGGGAAGATTCTGGGGCCTCATGTCCGGCATGACTTTTTCTGTAGGGTGGGTCGTTTTGGGCGGATCCATCAGTTTAGCTCTGGGAACTTTCGTCACTTACTGGTTCCCCATCGGAAGTGGGGATTTTGGCGCGGTTTTCTGGGGCATCGTCTTTTTCTCCATCTTTTGTATACTAAATATTATGGGTGCCGCCATTGCAGGGAAGTCTCAACTATTTCTAGTCCTCATTTTGGTGGGCATCATGGTGGCTTTCGGCCTGTCGGGAATCATCAAAGGTTTGGATATGAGCAGTTTCTCGCCTTTCATGCCTTTTGGGGCAAAAGGTCTTACGTCCACCATCCCCATCGGTGCCTTTGCCTTTATGGGTGCTGCTTGCATCTGCACCACCGGTGCAGAATGCAAAAAATCCAGGGATTTGGGCAATGCTCTGGTTTGGTCCAGCATCACCTTTATCGTCGTTTACTGTTTGGCCATGTTCGTCGTATTGGGAACGGTCAACTGGCAGGATGTTTCCATGAAGGTTTCTCCCTTCACTCAAGCGGCAGAAGTGCTTTGGGGCCCCCTTGGCGGAAGCATACTGAACTTCGCTGCCTGGTTGGCTGCGGCAACTTGCCTCATTATGGGCACCATCTACACCCCATCGAGGATATTTTATGGGATGGCCCTGGAAGGATACATGCCGAAGCTGTTCGGCAAGGTCAATGTCCACACCAGAACACCGGTCCTGGGGATCATCGTTATTTGGATCGTGGGAACCATCGGCCTGATCTGTGCCTACGCTTTCGGTGCAACCAGCTTCTACATCACCCTCTGCAACCAGGCGGTCATTGCATGGAGCATTTCCTGGGGACTTGCTATCATTGCCGGCATGCGGTATCGAAAGGACATCGGCAGCAAAAATGTACGGCGGATCGTGGGGTGGAAGCAACCCCTCTATCCGGTCATCCCCGTCTTGGCCTTGGCCGGTATCGTCTATCTTCTCTATCTGTCCTTCTACGATGTGTACCAGTGGATCGGTGCTGCCATATGGATCGGGGTCTACTGCATCTATTACTTCAGCATCCGTAAGAAGATCAGCAAGGGCTTGATCAGAGAAGATGTAAGCTTTTAACCCTGTGATGAGCAAGGAGGCTTCTATGCAAAAAAGTGATCAGCTGTTTCAGCGAGATAAGGCATCCATCAGCCAGGTAATGAAGCTGAGGTTCTATCCCTTCGTCGCGGAAAAAAGCCGGGGTGTCATCCTGGAAGATCCCGATGGGAAGGAGTATTTGGACTTCAGTGCCGGCTGGGGAGTGGCCAACATCGGCTACAACCATCCCAGGATCGAAGCAGCCGTATGTAAGCAGATGAAAAAACTCCCCTTTACTACCACCACTTCCGTTTTGAACCGGGAGAGCATCCGGCTGGCGGAGAAGCTGAAAAGCCTCACTCCCGGTACTTTTGAAAAAAGCGTATGGTACGGCCATTCCGGTTCAGATGCCAATGAGTTCATTGCCAAAATAGCACCGCTTGCCACCGGAAAAAACCGTATCCTCACCTTCGTCGGCTCCTATCACGGACAGACGATGGGTGCCTACGCCATGTCCGGTCATCCTGCTCAAAGCAGGATGATCGGCGGTGGCAACATCATAAAAGTCCCTTATCCCTACTGCTACCGATGTGCCTTTGAAAAAACACCCGACTGTTGTGAGCTGTTTTGTTTGCGGTACTTAGAAGACTACGTATTTGACGCCGTCACTTCCCCGGAGCAGATCGGAACGATGATCATTGAGGCCGTCCAGTGCGACGGTGGGGATGTTGTCCCTCCTAAGGGGTTCTTGAAAGGCTTGGAACAACTCTGTAAAAAGCATCACATCCTTCTGGTCTTAGATGAGGTGAAGATCGGTTTTGGACGGACCGGTAGGTTCTTTGGTTTCCAAGAGGAAGGCGTGATCCCCGATGCGGTGATCATGGCAAAGCCTATGGCATCCGGCCTTCCTCTCAGTGCAGTAGTGGGCAGAAACCAATTGATGAATGCCGGAACGGGGATGCATCTATTCACTACGGCGGGAAACCCTCTGGCCTGCAGAGTTTCCATGGAAACCATCGATATCATCAAAGAAGAGCGACTGGAAGCAAGGGCAAGGGAAGTGGGAGGCTATCTTCTCAGCCAATGTAAGCAAATGCAAAAGGACTATCCCTGTATTGGAGATGTAAGGGGAAGAGGGTTGGTCATGGGCCTGGAACTGGTGAAGGATAAAGCCACCAAGGATCCTGCCTCTGAAATGGCCGCCCTCCTGGTCTACCGCGCCTTTGAGCTGGGGCTCATTCTCTATGACTCGGGGATCCACTCCAACGTCCTGGAACTGACCCCACCCTTGATCATCACAAAAGAGTACGTGGATCGGGCCATCTCTATTCTTCGCTCTGCCTTGGACGACGTGCTGGAGGGCAAGGTCACAAAGGAGTGTCTCAGGGATTTTGCCGGTTGGTGCTCTTAGATGCACAGAAAGGATAAATGATCATGAAAATAATCGACCTTACCCACTGTATTTCCCAAGATATGCCTGTATATCCGGGGACAGAGCAACCGAAGCTCACCACCGCCAACACCTATCAGAAGGATGGGTTCAAGGAAACCCTTATGACCATGTATTCCCACACGGGGACCCACATGGATCCCCCCGCTCACCTGTATCCGGGGAGGACCACACTGGACGACTTCCCCATCGAGCAATTTGTGGGAAAGGCCCTGGTCATTGACTGCACCAATGTCCCGGCCGGCAAGCGGATCAAGATGGAAAAAATCCGCCGGGTTCAGGAAAAAGCGGACCGGGCAGACTTCCTTCTGTTTCACACCGGATGGGATAATCTCTGGGGATCCGCCGCCTATTTCGGCGACTATCCCTATATAGACGACGATGTGGTTTCCTATATCATCGCCCAAAAGAAAAAGGGTGTAGGCTTGGATGTGATCGGCATCGATCCCATCGCCGATGAAGACCTGACCATCCACAAGCAATTGTTTGCCTGCAATGAAATCGTTGTGATCGAAAACTTGACAAACTTGGGCTTGGTGGGCTCCGACCTGTTTACCTTCTGCGCGCTGCCCCTGAAGTGGACCGGGGCGGACGGGTCTCCCATCCGGGCTATCGCCCTTTGGATATGAAAGGAGGAAGTATCCATGAGCAAAAATCCCTTTCTTCATGACTTTCTTCTCAGCCACGCAAAATCCGATCCCGTTTCTTTTCACATGCCCGGCCACAAGGGATCAAAGCTATACCGCCGCCTGGGTTACGGTGATTTTTTGGATCATATGATGGACTGTGATGTGACGGAGATCGCGGGGGCAGATAATCTCTTCCAGGCAGAAGGGGTTTTAATGGAGGTGGAAAGCCGCTACGCAAAGCTGTACGGGGCTAAACGCTCCTACCTTCAAGTCAACGGCAGCAGCGGAGGCATCATTGCCGCCATCTTGGCCACCGTTCCCAAAGGCAAAAAAATCATCATGGCGCGGAATTGCCATAAGTCGGTTTTTAACGCATTGGTATTAGGCGATGTACAGCCTGTCTATGCATATCCTGAGATGATGGATGAATACGGTATTTCCGGGCCGATCTCGGCGAAGGAAATAGAGAGATTACTGGCGGAAAACAATGATGCGGAAGCGGTTATTCTTCCCAGTCCAAATTACTACGGCATCTGCTCCGACATGGAAGCCATCTCCCGGGTCGTGCATCGGTATAACAAAGTTCTCATTGTGGATCAGGCTCACGGGGCTCATTTGAAGTTCTTCCGCTCCTTTGGGATCTCCGGTTTCCCCAAGTCTGCAGAGGAATCCGGTGCGGATATTGTCATCAACAGCATCCACAAGACCCTGGCTTCCTTTACGGAAAGTGCTTTGCTCAACGTTTTATCCCACAGGGTGGATTTAGATGTACTGGAAGATAAATTGCAAGCGGTCCAGACCACCAGCCCCTCCTATCTTTTGATGGCAAGTTTGGATATCAACGCTGCCCTCATTGAAAATTATGGGCCGACTCTCTTTTCACAGTGGGCGGATAACCTGAATCACTTTTATCATGAGGCGGCAGGGACGCCCGGGCTAAGTTACATGGCCAGGGGCAAATCCTTTGACTGGTCCAAAATGAACTTCAGCCTGGGTAAGCTGGGAATTTCGGGAGGAGAGTTGGAACAAATCCTGATGAAAGAGTACGGGATCTTTATCGAACTGTACACCGGTAGCTGGGTCATGTGTATGTCGGGGATGGGTAATTCCAGGGAAGATATGGAGCGGCTGATTTCCGCCCTAAGGAAAATCGCCCAAAGGACACCGAGAGCCCCCTCTTCCCTTGCCACCACAGAAAAAGAAGAGAAGATCCCTCTCATCCCTCAGGCAATGAGGGAGATCCCTCGGACGAAGGTTCGAGTCCCCTTGGCCCGGGCAGCCGGGAAAACTTGCGCTTCTTCCATCATACCCTATCCTCCGGGGATACCCTTCATCTGCCCGGGAGAGGTGATCACCCAAGAGGCAGCAGCCTACATCCTGTCTCTTCGAGACCAAGGAGAAAAGGTGATCGGGGTCAATGATCGAGGGGAAGTTTTTGTGGGGAAGTAGGTTGAAGAGATACCGGGAACCGCAGATTTCCTACTGCTTACCCTCAGTTTTGGATAGGCGACACCAATTTATCGTTGACTAAATAGTCTGCACAGCTAAAATCTTGACTCTTGTCGGTATAAGGAGATATGTCAGGATAAAATCCTGACACCCTTCCTCCTGACGCTCCATGTCAGGACTCTATACTTTCACGCCCTAAAGCGTTTTGTTGTTTTGCCAACAAACATGATCATTTTTCCCCATTCTCCACCTGTAAAATCCTATTTTCAGGGGCAAAAAGTGCATTTGTCAAGATTTTATCGGTCCCGGACCCGGGAAATAAAAACAATGCCATGGCATGCCCTCAACAAAAAAACGGCTCTATGTCAAATGTTGGGGTGGGGCCTAAAATCCACAAAAATATAACAAGTATTTTTTCTGACGAGCAGGCTGACTGCTCGTTAGTTTTTCGATCCAACATGAGCATGTAGGAGTAATTAACTC
>JBMNVE010000041.1:0-16830 GCA_050946655.1 Anaerovoracaceae bacterium | reverse complement strand
GGTGTAGAATAACGGTAAGGAGGATCCGGAGATGAAGAAGGGATTATTGATTATTGCATGTGTCTGTTCGGCGGTTATTCTGTCTTTTGGTGTGTTCAAGTTCACCCAGACGTATGCATATAGTGCAGAGCATTTCCCGGAAAACACCGTGATCAACGGCGTAGACTGTTCCGGCCTTACCGGGGAGGAAACGGCGAAGAAATTATCCGGCAATTGGAACAGTAAATCCATCAGGATCAAAGAAGGGGGCAAAACCATAGGGACCTTGACCGACTTTGATTTCGCCTATGACATCGAAAAATCGGTGAACAGAGTTTTGCAGCCGGGCATTTTGCAGCCCCAGCTTAAAAGAGCGGTCAAGAGCAGGAAGCCCTTGCGGATACAAATGAAGGTGAAAGAAGCTACACCTACTTTTTTGGCCCAGGTGGAGAGCCTGGAATTTTTGGATGTCCCCCATACGGTGGTCACGGCGGATGCCTATGTAGATAAAACCAACACGGATTTCAAGATCGTCAAGGAGGTCTATGGTGACAATATCGACAAGGAGAGGTTCACCGACAAGATGCTCAAACATATCGCAGACGGGACGTTCAAGGTAGAGTACAAAAAGAGCGATTATTACGCACAACCTAAGGTGCTGAAAGACAGTAAGGATCTAGTTGCAGAACAGGAATACTGTAAAAAATATTTGACCCAGGTGATCACCTACCAGTTCCACACAGGGGATGTGGCCATTACACCGGCTGAACTGGACACCATGCTGGCCATCAGCGACAAAGGGGTCGTTACCGTAGATGAGAAGGGTGTGGAAGCCTACGTTGATGCCATGGCCGATGAGAGAGATACGGTGGGGAGGGCCAGGAACTTTACAACGGCCAGCGGCAACCAGATTTCTGTCAGCGGGGGGAACTACGGGTATTTAGTCGATCGCGGAGGCGAAACCGCTCAGTTGATCGAGGACCTGAAAAAAGGAAAAGATGTGACCAGGGAGCCCCTATACAGCAGGAGGCCTTATGTTTCCGGTGCCAATGAAATCGGATCCTCATATATAGAATTGAGCATCAGCCAGCAGACCTTATGGCTCTTCAAGGACGGAAACCAGGTACTGAGCACGTCCGTAGTTACGGGAAATGTCAACAAAGGGGCAGGGACACCTACCGGGATATACTCCATTGCCTATCTTGATCGAAATGCGGTCCTTCGCGGTCCCGACTGGGATGGCAGCACCTACGAGAGTCAGGTCAGTTACTGGATGCCCTTTAACGGTGGCATCGGATTTCATGATGCCACATGGAGGGATAAATTCGGCGGCAGTATCTACACCACCGGCGGATCTCACGGCTGTGTCAACATGCCATCCAATGCCGCGGCCATACTGTTCAATAATATTCGCTCCGGTTTTCCGGTGGTGGTGCGGTATTGATCGGATCGGTTCAAGACAAGAAAAGAGCACAGCTGCGACTGTGCTTCCTTGCCCTTTCCTAAAGTTACGTATAAATATTATTCCACCTGCTCTGTTTCAGCTTTTTCGACGGCAGGCTCCGCTTCTGCAACAGACTCTTCTGCAGCGAGGGCTTGCTCTTCCAATTCTTTTTCTGCTAACACTCTGTCATATTCGTCAAATATCGCTTGTTTGATCTTGTTTCTCGTTTCCGAAACGAGTGGGTGAGCAATGTCTCTGAAATCGCCTTCCCCCATCTTCCTACTCGGCATAGCAATGAATAATCCGTTTTGGCCGTCGATTATTTTGATATCATGTACCACGAACTCATCATCGAATGTGATGGAGACAACTGCTTTCATCTTTCCTTCATCGTTTATTTTACGCACTCTAACATCAGTAATATCCATTATGGTTACCGCCTTTCTTACTATACGATAAGTAGCTAAAGTCGTACGATTGTTTGATACACTTATTCTACACTATACAGAGAAGAATCACAAGCAAATATCGGAAAAAATATCGCTGGTGCAACTACTTTTGACGATTTTTTTGCCATTTTATTCAAAAATTCCTCTATTGGAGAAAACGTCGATTTCCTGACGTTCTTCATGGACTTCCCCCAAAAAAACCAAAGGGGTATAGTCTTGGATTTTTTTATGCTCAGGGGTCACCGATGCGATGGCAACGCCGATGCCGCAGACATCCACCTCGAATTCGCCCAGCAACTCAATGATTCCTTTCAAGCTGCCACCTGCTCGCATAAAGTCATCGATGATGACGGCCTTAGTTCCGGGAACAGTTGCTTTTTTTGCAAGGGACATCTTTTGTATGCTGCCCACAGAGCCGGAGAAATAATTGATGGAAACGGTAGGGCCTTCGCTGATCTTGGTCTCTCTCCGCACGACAATGGTGGGGATATTGAGAAGGCGGGAAGTCATGAGGGCCAGAGGGATGCCCTTGGTTTCAATCGTTGCAATGTAATCCGCACCTAGCTTGCCGAACTTCCGAGCAAAGATAGGCGCCATGGTATTGACCATGTGGGGATCGAACATGATGTCTGAAGTGTAGAGAAAGCCCCCACCCAGTATCCTGCCGGGGGACCTGAGCATATTGCACAATTTATCCTGAACGGCAAAGGTGCGGGCATCACTGATGTAGGGGATAAACCGGACGCCGCCTTTGGCCCCGGAAAGAGTCTCTATGACACCCAGTTCCATTTGAGAGACGATCTCTTTGCAAAGGGAGATGTCCTCGCTGATGCTTGATTTTGCGGCGCCGAAGCGCTTGCAGAAGTAACCGAGTCCAAAGAGCCTGCTTGGAGAATCGGATAGAATTTTGATCATGGCACCTACTCTGGCTGTTCTGTTCATCTTGCTCCTCCTAAGCATTGTTCAGCATACTACGAACCTTATTCTTCAATATCATAATATTATTCACTTCTTATATTTTTGTCAAATTCCATGGAAAGTATGGTATACTTTTCGTGAATATTACTTGGAGGACTTACTACATGATAAATTTCAACAAAGTGCGTCAGGTACACTGCATCGGCATCGGGGGGATCGGCCTCTCCGCCATTGCAGATATTTTGCTTGCACAAGGATATACGGTTACCGGATCGGACATGAACCAAAACAATCAGGTGGATCGCCTTATGAGAGAAGGCGTCAGGGTTTCCCTGGGCCACAGGGCAAAAAACGTGGACGGTGCTGATCTGGTGGTCTACTCAGCGGCGGTAGGGGCGGATAACCCTGAGCTGGTGAGGGCCAAAGAGGCGGGCATCCCCTGCGTCACTAGAGCAGAGATGCTGGGGGAACTGATGAAGGTGAGAAAAAACAGCATCGCCATTGCAGGGACCCACGGAAAGACCACGACTACATCCATGATCTCCTTGGTCTTGCTGGAAGCAGCCGAAGATCCTACCATATTGGTGGGCGGAAACCTTACCGAGATCGGTGGGAACGTAAGGATCGGTCAGGGAGATTTTTTCGTAACAGAAGCTTGCGAATATATGGATAGCTTTCTTCAACTGAAGCCCCGGATCGAAATCATTCTCAACATCGATTCGGACCACTTGGATTACTTCAAGGACATCGACCACATCACCCAATCCTTTCACCAGTTTATCGGCCTTCTTCCCCCCGATGGCATCCTCTTTGCCTATGATGCCAACCCCTTCGTGAAGAAGGTAATTAAAGGAAGAGAAAACGTGATCACTTATGGTATCAGTGAGGGGTGTACCTACTGTGCCGATGACATCGAATTTAACGGCAAGGGTAACCCTTCTTTTTCTGTCCTACATAAAGGAGAAAAGATATGCAGCCTTCAGTTGTCCGTCCCGGGGGAGCACAACCTTCTCAATGCCTTGGTAACGGTGGCATGCTGCCATACCTTGGGGGTGGATACCCGGACGATTGTTTCTACCTTGGAGAAGTACAAAGGTACCCAGAGGCGCTTCGATGAAATGGGAGAGACCCAAAACGGCATGCGCATCGTAGATGATTATGCCCACCATCCCACAGAGATCAAGGCAACTCTCGATGCTGCCAGAAACATGGAATACGATAATATTTGGTGCATTTTCCAGCCCCATACCTACACCAGGACCATTGCCCTCTTTGACGAGTTTCCCTCTGCATTTGAAGGAGCGGACACAATCGTATTGGCGGAGATCTATGCGGCGCGAGAAAAGAACATCCATAAAATCAGTTCTAAATCCTTAATGGCGGAGATCAAGAAACGGTATCCGGATAAGGATGTGTATTTCTTTGAGGAATTCGAAGAAATCGCCAACTTTGTTTACAACAACGCCGAACCTAAGGATCTGATCCTGACCATGGGTGCCGGCGATGTATATAGGATCGGAGAGATGATCCTGGAGAAAGACGGGGCGACCCGGGGAAGAAAAATCAGAGGAGAATAAAACTATGCGAGCAAAATACGAAGCAGAAGAGGAAGCGCGACTGGAACGGAACATATCCTACGCAGAAAAGGGCGTCAGATTTATCGACATCAGACAGGCATATATCGATGAGGGGGTGGAGATCGGAAAAGGCACGGTCATTTACCCTTGTGCAGTTTTGGAAGGGAAGGTAACCATAGGAGAAAACTGCGTCATCGGACAGAACACCCGTATCGTGGACTCGACCATAGGCAACGATACGGAGATCCAGAGTTCTGTGATCCTGGAAAGCACCGTGGGCAACAAGACCAAGGTTGGCCCCTTTGCTTACCTTCGTCCCAACAGCCACGTAGGTAGCGACTGTAAGGTAGGGGACTTTGTGGAGGTGAAGAACTCCACCATGGGAGACGGAAGCAAGGCATCCCACTTGACGTACATCGGGGATTCGGATGTGGAAGAGAATGTCAACATCGGATGCGGTGTTGTCTTTGTCAACTACGACGGAGCCAATAAGCACAGATCCACAGTAAAGAAAGATTCCTTCATCGGATGCAATACCAATATTATTTCGCCGGTGACGGTAGAAGAAAAGTCATATATCGCCGCAGGGAGCACCGTGACCGGTGATGTACCTACGGGAGCATTATATGTAGCTAGAGCAAAAGGAAAAATCCTGAAGGGCTGGGTGGATAAACGCGGCCTTCTGGACAAGAAAAAGTAGCGGAGGAATGAAATGAAGAATGCGATGTACCCGGAGTTTAAAATTTTTACCGGAAATGCCCATCCGGATCTGGCCGAAGAGATTGCTTCCAAGTTGGGAAAACCCCTTGGAAGGGCGGAAGTCAAGCAGTTCAGCGACGGGGAAATCTCTTTTAATCTGATGGAATCCGTCAGAGGTGTGGATTGCTACATTATTCAGTCGACCTGTGCTCCCGTGAACGATAACCTGATGGAAGTGCTGATCATGATCGACTCTATGAAGAGGGCATCTGCGGGAAGAATCAACGTGGTGATGCCTTATTACGGGTATGCTCGTCAAGATAGGAAGGCCAAGGCCAGAGATCCCATCACATCCAAGTTGGTGGCGGATCTTCTCATGGCGGCCGGTGCCAACCGGCTGGTGACCATGGATCTTCATGCTCCCCAGATCCAAGGGTACTTCGACATTCCCGTGGATCACTTGTTGGGCATGCCTATCTTAGCCGATTACTGGAAGAAAAAAAATATCTCCGACCTGGTGATCGTATCTCCCGATCACGGATCGGTGACCAGAGCCAGAAACCTGGCAGAACCTCTGGGGACACCCATTGCCATTGTAGATAAAAGAAGGCCCGAACCCAACAAAAGTGAGATCATGAACATCATCGGAGACATCAAAGGCAAGAACTGTATTATCGTAGATGACATGATCGACACGGCAGGGACCATCTGCAATGCGGGAAGAGCGCTGATCCAGCTGGGTGCCAAGAGGGTATTTGCCTGTGCCACCCATGCTGTACTATCGGGGCCTGCCTGTGAACGTTTGGATGAATCGCCCTATGAAGAGGTGGTCCTTCTCAATACCATACCCGTACCGTCAGAAAAGGCCATATCCAAGATGGAGCACCTGAGCGTTGCACCTCTCTTTGCAGAGGCCATTGCAAGGATCCACACCAATGACTCCATCAGTAAGTTGTTTGATTAAGGGATAGAATGTTTGTCATAGCAGGCCTGGGAAATCCGGGAAGAAAATATGCCCAGACACGTCACAACTTGGGTTTTATTACCGTTGATGTTTTGGCGGAGGAACTGGGGGTAAAGGTGAACAAGATAAAGCATAAGGCTTTGGTGGGCGAGGGCAATCTCGGCGGCCATAAGTTTATGCTGGTAAAGCCCCAGACCTATATGAACTTGAGCGGTGACTCTCTGGGAGAGATCGTGGATTACTACAAGTTGCCGCCGGAAAACCTTTTGGTCATCTATGACGACATGGATTTTGAGACCGGCGTGATTCGGGTCCGAAAAAAAGGAAGCGCCGGAAGTCACAACGGGATGCGGTCCATTATCGGACGGCTTGGTACAGATCAGTTTCCCAGGATCCGCATCGGCATCGGCGGGGCTGCCAAGGATGCCTTTCCCGGAGATATTCGGGATTTTGTTACAGGGGGATTTACCTCCATGGAAAAGGAGCCTTTGGAGAATGCCGTACGAAGGGCCGTGGCGGCGGCCAAGTGCTACATGGAAGACGGCATCGACAAAGCGATGAACAGGTATAATGGGAATAGTTAACATTTCAGGCATATCGGACAGCAGAGTTGCTCCCATATGTGCCAAGATCATAAGAGAAAATCAGGGACAATGTCTCATCGTGACCCCCACCTACATCGGGGCAAAGAGACTTGCCTCCGATCTTTCCTTTTTTGCAAAAAAGCAGATCTACGTCATGCCTACCGATGAGGAGAAGTTTGTCAGTTATGAGGCAAAGAGCAGAGATACTATGCTGGAGCGGTTGCGCATCATGGGGGCTTTGGTATCGGGGGAAGACTGTGTGGTCATAGCGCCTGCATCGGTGGCCATAAAAAAATTGCCCCCAAAAGAAGTGTTTTGTCATCACAACTTCCCGCTGGAAGTGGAGGAAGAATCCAACCAGAGAGAAATGATGCAGGCCCTGGTGGATATGGGCTATGAAAGGGTGCCTCTAGTCTATGCCAAGGGACAGTTTTCCGTTCGGGGAAGCATCGTAGACGTCTTCACCCCTTACATGGACCTGCCGGTTCGTGTGGAGTTTTTCGACACCTTGGTGGAGGATATCCGGACTTTCCAGGTGGACTCTCAACGGTCAGTAGAGAAGCTCTCCTCTTTGAAGATCTTACCGGCTGAATTGATGGTCCGCCAGCCCGAGGCCTTTGAACGGGCAAAGAAGCGGATCACAAGGGCATATCACGATCTTCCCGACAGGCGAGATCAGCTGCTGGGCTCCATGGAGAGTATGACCAATATTCAGCACCTGGAAAATTACATGGACTACTTCTATGAAGAACCGGCATTCATTTGGGAGTACATGGACCAGAAGGTGGTCATCATGGACGACCCCAACCGTATTTACGAGGGGGTAGAGACAAGGGCCAAGGAATTGAAACTGGACTTTGAAGTCTTTTTAGAGCAAGGAAAGGTGATCCCCTCGGATATCCGAAACTTTTCCGGCAGGAAGGAACTGCTGGAGATATATGGTCTTCCCAAGGTATACTTGTGCACCCCATTTCCCAGAGCGGTCAAGGGTGTGGATGCTTACGAGGAGATCCGAAACGTGCAGAGCCGACAGACTCTTTCCTATAACGGAAAGATGGACATGTTGGAAAAGGAGCTGCACAAATACCTGGACAATCATTACAAAGTCACTATCGTCTGTTCCACGGAAGAGCGATACAGGAACATACAGGAATTTCTTGTCGGTAGTCATTTGGACGGCAGGATCTGGATAGAAAGAGGAAGCCTCACTTCGGGGATGGACTTTCCCGAGGAGAAGATATGCTATATTACCGACGGGGATATCTTCGGCACATATAAAAGGCGGCGCAAGAAAAGCAGGTCCAAGACCAAGGGGCAGGCCATCAGAAGCTTTGCGGATATCAGTGCCGGGGACTATGTGGTCCACGAGACCCACGGCATCGGAAAGTTCATCGGTCTCGACCAGCTGGATGTAAAAGGGGAAAAAAAGGACTACTTGAAAGTCCAGTATGCAGGTAAGGATAACCTCTATGTACCGGCGACTCAGATGGACCTGATTCAGAAATATGTGGGTAAGGATGCAGCCGATGTGAAGATCAGCAGGCTCAGTGGCAGCGACTGGAGAACCACCAAGGCAAAGGCCAAGGCATCCATCGCAAACATGGCCAAGGAGCTGCTGGAGATCAGCGCTGCCCGAAATGCAAATCCCGGCCATAAGTTCGGGCCGGATACGGTTTGGCAGAAAGAGTTTGAAGAAAGTTTCCCTTTTGAGGAAACTGCCGACCAACTGCGATGCATTGAAGAGATCAAGGGAGATATGGAGAAGGAAAGGGCCATGGACCGACTTCTCTGCGGAGATGTGGGCTACGGCAAGACGGAAGTGGCAGCCAGAGCCATGTTCAAATGTGCTGCGGAAGGAAAGCAAGTGGCCGTTCTGGTTCCAACCACCATTTTGGCCAGTCAGCACTACTATACGCTGAAAGAGCGATTTGAAAAGTTCCCCTTTTCGGTGGACATGCTCAGCAGATTCCGCTCGGAGAAGGAGCAGGAAGCAACGGTGGATAGAGTGAAGAAGGGAAAGGTGGATGTGGTCATCGGGACCCATCGCCTGTTGAGCAAGGATGTGAAGTTTAAAGACCTGGGTCTGTTGGTCATTGATGAAGAACAGCGATTTGGGGTACAACACAAGGAAAAGATCAAAGCGCTGAAGAAAAACGTGGATGTCCTCACCTTGTCCGCAACACCCATCCCCAGGACCTTGCACATGTCCCTCATCGGTGTCCGGGATATGAGCCTGATCGAAGAACCTCCCGAAGAGAGGTATCCCGTCCAGACTTATGTCATGGAAGAAGATGAGTTTGTCATTACCGAAGCCATTGAACGGGAGTTGGACCGAGGAGGGCAGGTCTATGTCATCTATAACCGGGTGGCAGGAGTCCACAGGATCGCCGACCAGATCGATCGCCTGGTTCCGGGCAAGCGGATCGCCGTGGGACACGGCCAGATGAGTGAAAGCGTTTTGGAAGATATCATGATGTCCTTTATGGACGGAGAAATCGATATCCTCATCGCCACAACCATTATCGAATCGGGGATCGACATCCCCAACGTGAACACGGTGATCATTTTGGATGCGGACAAGTTCGGACTATCCCAGCTTTACCAGCTTAGGGGAAGGGTGGGTAGATCCAACCGCCTGGCTTATGCCTATCTCATGCACGGAAAGAACAAGGTCCTTTCGGAAGTCGCCGACCGTCGTCTACGTGCCATCAAAGAGTTTACCGAATTCGGTGCCGGCTTCAAGATTTCCATGCGGGACCTGGAGATCCGGGGAGCCGGGAACCTTTTGGGAACGGAACAGCATGGGCATATGATCAATATCGGCTATGAGCTGTATTGCAAGCTGGTGGACGATGCGGTGAAGGCCTTGAAGGGAGAAGTGGTCACCGGCCATGGGGAAGAAACTAACATAGACCTTCGAGTCTCCGCCTACATCCCTGTGGACTACATCGGGGACGAGGTGCAGAAACTGACCATGTATAAAAAGATTGCCGCCATCTACGAGGAAGAAGATGAGCGGGAAGTGGTGGAAGAGCTTCAGGACAGATACGGTGAAATCCCAAGGGAGACCCGGAACCTGATCATGGTAGCCAAGATAAAAGCCTACGGCGAAAAACTGGGAATACAAAAGGTCCGCCAAGACGTGGACAAAGTTATCTTTGAATACGGCAAGAAGACCGGTATTCGCCCCATTCCCGTCTTTCTCTCGCCGGGCAAGGAGATCCTGACCGATGTATGGGAAGTGGTCAGCGCCATGGCGGAAAAGGAGAAACACAATGCTATTTGAACAGATCACGTTGATCGATGAAGATATCCAAGTCAGAGAGAAGATGTATGTGGGCACCAAGGGTGGGTACATACAATATGTTGGGAAAGAAAGGCCCGATGAGGATTTCGGAGAAGTCTATAATGGCAAAGGAAAGCTCCTCATGACGGGGTTTTTCAATGCCCACGCCCATTCTCCCATGACATTGATGAGGGGCTATGGCGAAAACATGAACCTCCAGGATTGGCTCACCAAAAAGATTTTTCCCTTTGAGGCAAAACTGGGAGAGGAAAGTGTCTATTACGGGACCATGCTGGCTATGGCTGAATCCGTCGCTGCGGGCATCGTTTCCACCTCGGATATGTATTATTTTTCTGAGGCTATGGCGGCTGCCATCTTGGAGTCGGGGACAAAGAATAACCTCAGCCGATCCATCGTCAACTTTACCGGAGAAGACCTTTGGGATATGGATGGAGCAAGGGAGATGAAGGCTCTCTACCAAGAATACCACGGGGCGGGAGAAGGCAGGCTGCTGGTGGATATGAGCCTTCACGCAGAATATACTTCAGACCCTAAGACGGTGGCAGAACTTGCCGCCTACACCAAGGAAATCGGCGGGAATATGCAGGTCCATGTTTCGGAAACCGCATCGGAGCATGAAGAGTGCAAAAGGAAATACGGAATGACCCCGGTGGCATATCTGGACAGTCACGGTCTCCTTGGCACCAGGACTACGGCAGCCCACTGTGTTCACATAGAAGGGGAAGACTACGGCATCCTCAGGGATAGAGGGGTGGTGGTGGCGGTCAACCCGGTGAGCAATATGAAACTGGCCAGCGGGGTGTGCAACGTCCCTGCTCTTCTTCAAAATGGGGTGAAGATCGCCCTGGGAACGGACAGCGTGGCTTCCAATAACAGTTTGAACTTTGTAGAGGAGATGAAGGTCATGGCCATCGGTACGGCGATGATGTATCCCGACCTGCCCAGGGTAACACCGGAGGATGCCATCCGGGCAGCCACCGCCGGCGGAGCCTATGCCCAGGGAAGAGATGACTGCGGCAAATTGGCGGAGGGGTACAAGGCGGATCTGATCGTCATGGATATCAGCGGGCCTTCCATGCATCCGATTCACAGCACCGTCAATAATTTGGTGTATTCCTCCGGAGGCAGTGGAGTGTGCATGACCATGGTTGACGGCAAAGTCCTCTACAAGGACGGGGAGTACTTGACCTTGGACGCAGAACGGATTATCTTTGAAGTGGAAAAAGCAACGGGGGACATTCTCCGACGTTTAGATAAAGAGCAGAAAGAAAAGGAAGAGAAAGCATGAGTAAAAAGTCCTTTGTAAAAGGTGCTGCAATCTTGGGGATTGCGGGAATCATCGTTAAACTGTTGGGTGCGGTTTTTCGCCTTCCGCTGGGAAACATGATCGGCGCCACAGGGATGAGCTATTACACCCCGGCTTACTACATATATACTATTTTTGTGGTCATCGCCACTTCGGGCATACCCGTGGCCATTTCCAAAATGGTCTCGGAGCGGATCACAGTGAAAAACTATGAAGAGGCCCATCGGGTCTTTCGCTACTCTATGTACTTGATGCTGTCCATCGGCATTGTTTCTTTTGGGATTTTGTTTTTCGGTGCAGGGTGGTTATCCAATATCAACGGAATACCTGAATCAAAATATTCCATGATGGCCGTTGCACCTGCCCTTTTGGTGGTGCCCGTTATGGCTGCCTATCGTGGCTATTTCCAGGGAATGCAGAACATGAAGCCTACGGCTGTTTCCCAGATTATTGAGCAGTTCTTTCGGGTTGGGTTCGGTCTTTTTCTTGCCTATACTTTGTTCAAGGCCGGAGGCTCAATACATTTGTTCAGCAAATATGGAAGCCAAAGCGGCGGCGCTGCCGGTGCTGCCGGCGCTACCTTCGGGGCCACCATTGGTTCCCTTGCGGGTCTATTGGTGATTCTTCTGATTTACAAACTTTCAAAAAAAGCAATCAAGCATAGAATTACCATCCACGCAGGAGGTGAGCGAGAGGAAGGCAAAACGATTATGAGGAATATTCTCCTCATTGCGGTACCCATCACCATCGGTGCCGCTATTATGCCCATTATGAACTTTGCCGAGGTCCCCATCATCGTCAACAGGTTGACTGCCACCGGATGGACGCCGGATGTGGCCAAGAACTTGTACGGTCAGATCGGCGGTCTGGCTACACCCATCATCAATCTTCCCCAGGTTCTGACCATGGCCCTGGCCATGAGCCTGGTACCAGCCATCTCTTCCCGGTTCAAAGAGGGAGATATGGAGGGACTTAGAAGCAATACCACACTAGGCATGCGGATCGCATTGATTATCGGTCTACCTTGCGCCCTGGGCATTGCCGTGTTATCCCAGCCCATCATGCTTCTTCTCTTCCCCACCCGGGCATCGGAAGCCATCAGCGTAGCGCCCACCTTGAGCATCTTGGCCATCGGGGTCATCTTCCTCTCCGTGGTCCAGACGGTTTCCGGCATCCTTCAGGGTGTGGGGAAACAGATGGTCCCGGTGAAAAACCTATGTGTGGGCATCGTCATCAAGATCGTCCTGACCTGGGTGCTGGTGGGGATCCCTTCATTGAACATCAAGGGTGCTGCCATCGGGACTTGTGCCGCCTATTTGGTGGTGGCCGTTTTAGATGTATACGGCGTGAAGAAGTATACCGGAGCCAAGTTCGACATCATGCTCACCTATGTCAAGCCACTCATTTCTTCCCTGGTGATGGCGGCTGTTGCTTGGCTCACTTACTACAAGTTGTTGTCCGGAGGAGAAGGGGACTCACTGAAAACCCTCCTTGCTGTCTTTGTGGCGGCTGTAGTCTATGTGGTCATGCTCTTTGTGACCAGGAGCATTACTCGTGAAGACCTGGAGAATATGCCGGGAGGAGACAAGATTCTTCGTTTGGCTCAAATGATAAAGAGAAGGTAGAAGGCGGTGAAGACATGTATGAACATCTAAAAAAAGAAGGGACTGACAAGGTCGCCGCCTTTGAAAGGCTGTACGATATTGTGAAGGTCCTTCGCAGAGAGTGCCCCTGGGATCGGGAGCAGACTCACAGCTCTCTTCGGGTATGCATGATTGAAGAGGCTTATGAAGTGGCGGAGGCCATAGACCGGGACGATCCGGAAAATTTGAAGGAAGAGCTAGGTGATGTAATGCTTCAGGTGCTCTTCCACAGCATATTGGGAGAAGAGAGTAAAGATTTTACGTTGACCCAAGTATTGAATGGGGAATGTGAAAAAATGATCCGCCGGCATCCCCATGTTTTTTTGGAAGAAGAGGCTAAAAGTGTTGACAAAGTCCTTGAAAAATGGGAGAATATCAAGGTAAGCGAGAACCGTGAGCAGTCTTACACGTCGAGATTGAAAAATGTTCCAAGAGCGTTGCCTGCATTGATCCGTAGTTATAAAGTACAGGCCAAAGCAGCGCAGGCCGGATTCGACTGGGAGGACGCCTCGGGGGCTTTCGAGAAGCTTGCCGAAGAGACGCACGAACTGATGGAAGCGTGCAGGAACAATGATCGCGAGAATATGGACGAAGAACTGGGAGACCTCCTGTTTTCGGTGGTGAATATCTCCCGCTTCGTGGGAACGGAGCCGGAAGGTGCCCTGGAGAAGACCATAGATAAGTTCATCAGTAGGTTCCAGCACGTGGAAGAGAGCGTAAAGAAAAAGGGGCGCTCCATGGACGAGATGTCTCTAGAAGACTTAGACATGTTTTGGGAAGAGGCGAAGCAAAAAGAAGCCAATCGGTAGTGGGCGTATATTACGCAGGTTTTTAAGGAGGAATTATTCATGAACAAAGCAGAACTGATCGCTGCAGTAGCAGACAAAACAGGATTCACAAAGAAAGATGCTGAGGCAGCAGTTAATGCAACTATGGGAGTTATCGAAGAAACTCTCGTGAAGGAAGAAAAAGTACAATTGATCGGATTTGGTACTTTCGAAGTTCGTCAGAGAAAGGCAAGAACCGGAAGAAACCCCAGAAAGCCCGGCGAAACCATTCAGATAGCCGCTTCTAAAGCTCCTGTATTCAAGGCAGGCAAGGCGCTCAAGGATTCTGTAAATAAATAAGAAGTAAGCAAGAAGGGCAGCCGCGGTTGCCCTTTTTTTCATCATGTTTTCGGAGCACTCAATGAGAATAGATAAATTTTTAAAAAACGCAAGATTGATCAAACGAAGAGCAGTTGCAAAGGAAGCCTGTGACGGAGGCCGGGTTCTGATCAACGGAAAGGTTGCAAAAGCCGGGTCGGAAGTGAAGGTAGGAGATGTGATCCAGATAACCTTCGGTATCAGGGAAGTGTCCGTGAAAGTTCTGGAACTGAGGGAATCATCCAGAAAGGACACGGCGGAGGAAATGTATCAGGTCCTGGACTAAAAATCTCAAGATCCACGATCATACATCACAAATAAAAACTATCCCCCAATAGATCGGAGGGATAGTTTTCTTTTCTTTGTTTTCAGGTTTTACAAGGCACCATTCTGTTGTAATTGCGGTGCGACCCGTGGCAGGATACCCTTGGCCACCAGTTGTATGGCGATGAACTGTACCGGGATCATGATCCCTGCCTGGATGAGCCTGGTGGGAAGTAAACCCAGGAAGGCTTTGCCGAAAAGAATGTTCAGCCAGAGGGTATTGAGGAAGACAGTGTACAGCACAATCACCGTAACCACCGCAAACAATATCCGCTTCCAGGTGAGCGGCTTTTTGTACAGGATCACGCCATAGGTGACGCCGGTCAAAAATGCGGATAAAGTAAAGCCGGGGAAGTAGGGTCCCGTGGGGAAGAGCAGCATGCCCAGAAGGTCTCCTGCCACATATCCCAGCCCTGCCCAGAAAGGTCCGTAGAGAATGGCCATCACCGTCACCGGTAGGAAGCCGAAGCCGATCCTTACGATGGGAAGGTTGATGGAAAGAAATCTGGTGAGAATGACTTCCAAGGCGATGAGAAATGCCATTGTCACCAACTGGATGGTAAACGACGGTTTTTTCATATTAAAAAACTCCTTTCTATCTGTGCCATCGGCACAAGTGTATCGCTACACTAAGAAAAGAGCTTATTCCCGGATTCTTAATGTAGTAGCGGACGCAATATCGAAACGCAAGGTCACTTCTACAATATCACAAGATTCCTCTTCGTCCATGGGCTACATCCCATCCCATGGCACTTGACGCACGATATTTACTCTACGCACCACGATTGTAGCACAACTGGCAGCCCAGTGCAATACAGAGAGATTTTTTTGTGCTATACTGAGTTCTGACTGAGGGATAACCCATGAACAATAACAGAGACAACAATAACAGAAAAGGAAGAGCGGATAAAGCCCGCGGCGGCTATATGGGCCTGTATACGATGACCTATCTTGCCATCGGTGTTATGGTGCCCCTCATCGGCCAATATCTATCGGCTTTGGGGTTCAGTGGAGCCCAGATCGGCACGGTGACGGGAACCGGGACTTGCGTCGCTATATTTGCATCCGGTTTTTGGGGGAAGATCTATGCCAACTCAGCCGTTAAGGCTCGAGTGATCCTCGCCCTCTGTGTTTTCGCGGCAGGAACGGCTCTTTTTATCACGCAGATATCCGAGTATATTCCCTTTCTTTTTTGCTTTGCCATCATGTACTTCTTTCAAGCGCCCATCATGCCTTTGTCTGATGCCATGACCTTGGATTCGGGGCAGTCCTTTGGAAGGGTAAGGCTGTGGGGTGCGGTAGGCTTTGCCACCGGTGTCTTTTTATCCGCCTACGCTGCTGAGGAGGTAGGGCTGTGGATCCTCTTTCCGTCTTATGCCTTTTGCTACCTTTTAGCCGCTTTGATCATCTACAGAATCAGCAAAAAAAGGACTTTGGACGGAGGGGTCAAACCGGCGACAGAAAAGAAGAGATATCGGGATCTGGCGGGGAACAAGAGGCTTTGGGCGCTGATCGCATCGGCCTTCTTTCTATGTGGGACCAATGTGGCAAACAACACGTATTTTAGCTTCCTATATATAGAAGGAGGAGGGACCCTTGCCGGGGTGGGCCTGGCTTTTCTGTTGATGGCCGGTAGCGAGGCGCCATTTATGGCCTTCACCGGAAAACTATCTTCAAGATTCAGCCTGGAGCGAATGATCCTCCTTGCCATGGTCCTCTCCGTATTCCGCTTTGCCTGGTACAGTACGGGGCCGGGGTACATCGCTTTACTAACCACCTTCTTTTTGCAGGGAGCGGTAAATGGAATTATTTTAGTGGAGTTTGTCCGCTATATTTCAAAGCTGGTAGAGCAATCATATATCAGCGTGGCGGTCGCCGCCTATTATTCCATCAGTGCCAGCGGGAGCACCATTGTTTGCCAACTTGCCGGCGGATGGATGTTGGACATCTTTGGCCCCCCGGGGGTCTACGGCTTCTTTACCGTCTTTAATGCCATCGGTCTGATGTTGTACCTGGTATTCGGCCTTCATCGCTCCGGCTGAGGTAACAGAGAACCTCCTCGGAACAGGTGCTCCTTGGAAGTGGATTCTCCGTTCCGCTATGGTACAAAAGGTGGAAGGAAGCCGGGTTTGGGGTAGCGGAAAAAATAATCCAAAAAAGGACTTGACGGGGGTGTATGAAAGGTGTTAGTATGGTCAAGCTGTCCCGAAAAGGGGGCGGCGCAGATCACGGCAGGGAAAGTCCGGTCAGCAGGCAGAAAAAACTTGTGAAAACAAGAAAAAAGTCATTGACAGACAGGCCTTAAAGTGATAGAGTATACAAGCACGTTACTTTGGAGTGACGCGCACCCAGCCGGTAGAAACTGGCGAGAACCTTGAAAAATTCATAGTGTAGAAATTTAGTCAAAGTCTTGCAAATGCAGGACGTAAAACTAAAACGAAACAATCAAAAGCAAATTGGTAAAACATGAAGCTTGAGAGCGTTTCCGACA
>JBMNVE010000040.1:0-16847 GCA_050946655.1 Anaerovoracaceae bacterium | reverse complement strand
TATCTGCCAAAATCCCATTTGTCAAGATTATACCGATTCCATAGGCCGTAAATGCAAAATCATCGAGGCGGTACTTGCCGGCTGAGAAAACCGGACAGCCCGCCAGCTAAGAAAAAGTGGGGTTTCCGGCCCCACCCCAACATTTGACATAGAGCCAAAATAACGCATACCGCCTCTCAAGAGAAAGGCGATATGCGCAGAGTCATATTTCTCAGTGATCAACTGCTATCATCACATCGGTAGCTTTGATGACTGCGATGGCATCGGAACCCACTTTCAGTCCGAGTTCCTGGATTGCCTCCATGGAAATGGTGGAGGAAATCTTCTGGCCGCAATCCATCTCCAATACCACGATGCCGTTTACCGCACCTTCTTTGATTTCAACGATTTTGCCCTTTAATTGGTTTCTTGCACTAACAATCATACTATCATACTCCTTTCAATATTTTTCTTTGATCAACGTTCATGACCATCTTATCAATCCAACTGAAATAAATCAAGAAAACTGAAAGAAAAAATCAGCTCACTTGATTTTGCGGAAAAACCGGCCGACAGGATATCCTGTCGGCCAAGTCTTTTGTCGCCTTATTTTGCGTCCTTCTTGGGAGGAAGAATGTCTTCCACCTCTGCGTGGGGACGAGGAATCACGTGTACAGAGATCAGTTCTCCGACTCTCTGTGCAGCAGCAGCTCCTGCATCTGTAGCAGCCTTAACCGCGCCTACATCTCCTCTGACCATTACTGTTACCAGTCCGCCGCCTACGAATTCTTTGCCGATCAGGTAAACGTTTGCTGCCTTTACCATAGCATCAGCTGCTTCGACGGAACCAACCAGTCCCTTAGTTTCGATCATACCCAGTGCATCATACTTAGTCATTTTTAAATCCTCCTATAAAAATTATTTAACAATTTTAATCAACGATAACGAGTTTAGGTTCATAGCGTTTGCTTCTTCTGTATCTATATGACACTCCAGCGCTGATGCGTCTGTTGCCCTAACTATGACGTTTTTGTAGGTGCCCCCTCTGGGGCCGTCCACCAGTATATCCACGATCTGCCCGTCTGTCACTCCATATTTGACGGCATCGGCAGGTGTCATGTGAATATGCCTCTGTGCGACGATCACGCCTTCCTTCATCTGTACCGATCCCTTAGGACCCACCAGGGTGACCCCCGGTGTTCCGGCCAGATCTCCGGACAGCTTTGCGGGAGCTTTGACTCCCAGTTTGAAACAATCTCCGGCCAATATTTCGACCTGTGTTTTACTTCTCACCGGACCCAGGACACGAACCTTTTCGATGGCACCCTTAGGGCCGCAGATGGTCAGCGTTTCCTTGCAGGCATACTGTCCCGGTTGGGACAGGTCCTTGATGGGAGTCAAGGCGTAGCCCGGTCCAAATAGCGTATCCAGATCTTCCTGTGATAGATGTAGGTGCCTGTTGGAGACCCCTACGGGGATGGTGTCATCCTGCCTTTCACATTCTCCGGAAGAGCCTTCCATGTTTTCCCGGACAGCCTTCATGAGAAGATTCAGTACTGTCTCGTAGTTATCCACCGGCATCACTCTCCCTTCATTGCCTTTGCCATTTCTTCTACCATCTCGGTCAACTGCTGCAGGCTCACGCCTCCTTCTTCCGGATTATATTGGAAGTGACTGTTAGGTGTCCCACCTCCGCAGCTGCCGCAATGTGCACTATAGTTGATGGGGCTGTCCGGCTGTCCCGCTGCGCAAGCTGCAGGTTGGCCTGTAACAGGCACTGCCGCCGGTGCAGGAGCAGGTGTGCAGTTCATCCCGCCGCTTGCAATCATCTCCGGAGAGATCTTAAAGTTATTTACCGCTTCTCTCGCCAGATCTCCGTTGGTAGGTGCGCTGCAGCCCATGGGTGCAGCTGCCACAGGTGCCGGTGCAGGTGCGGGAGCCGCAGCTACAGGCACTGACGTTTCAGGAACGTCACACCCCGCCAGATCCGGATGATTGAACGTTGGGTCATTGGCTGCCAGCGTGCTGCAGTCCTTCAGCCCGTATGCCACCTTCTTCACATTGATCAGGTGCAGCGGAGTCACGTTCTCCGATACGGAGCTGCCTCCCCATGTGCCGCATCCCAGTGTGAAGGATGGAACAAGTCCTGTGCTAGCGCCGGTGCCTCCCTGGCTGCTTCCCGTGTTGACCAGGATCCTGGATGCGGGCTTGATGGAGAACTCATTGACGATGTTCCTGTCCTCCGTATGCAAGCTCATGGTGTGGCCGATGCCGTTCTGCAGGAGCTTGATGCTCAATTCGCATGCTTCGTGCCAATCCTTTACGGTATAGAATCCCAGGACCGTAGTAAGTTTTTCAAAGGACAAGGGGTTTCCGTCTCCCACTCCGTACTGCTCGCCGATGAGGACCTTTGTATCCGCCGGTATGGCGAATCCTGCCGCTTCAGCGATGACGAATGGTGATCTTCCCACAAATTTTGCATTCATTGCATGGCCGTTCTTGAAGAGCAATTTGCAGACCTTGTCGGTTTCTTCCTTGGTCATAAAGTATCCGCCCTGCTTCTTGAACTCCGCCACTACCGCATCTCTGTTCACTTCTTCACAGATGATAGACTGCTCCGATGCACAGATGGTGCCGTAGTCGAAGGTCTTACTGGCCATAATGTTCTGCACTGCCTGAGGGACGATAGCCGACCGTTCGATGTATGCCGGTGAGTTTCCTGCCCCTACGCCCAATGCCGGTTTCCCTGCGCTGTAGGATGCCTTGACCATACCCGGGCCTCCGGTAGCAATGATCATCTTCACTTCCTTGCAGTGCATCAACTCGTCTGTGGCCTGCATGGACGGCATGGAGATGCATCCGATGATGTTGGCCGGTGCTCCTGCCTCTACGGCTGCATTGTACATCAGCTCTGCCGCTCTTTTCGTACACTTAGCCGCCGAGGGGTGTGGCGAGAAGATGATGGCGTTTCGGGATTTGATTGCAATCATTGCCTTGAAGATCGCTGTAGATGTGGGGTTTGTTGAGGGGACGATCCCCATGAGCAGTCCCACCGGCTCTGCGATTTCAATGATCCTGTTCACCGGATCTTCATTGATCACACCTACGGTCTTCATGTCCTTGATGGCCTCATACAGAAGTCCCGATGCCATGTGATTCTTATATGCTTTGTCCCTGACCTTGCCGAAGCCGGTCTCTTCAACGGCCATCTTTGCCAGCTCCACCATGTGGGCTTCCGCAACTTTGACCATGTTGCGCAGTATTCTGTCGATCTGTTCCTGGTTGTAAGTGGCGATCTGTTCCGTGGCGATTTGCCCCAGTCTGGTCAGATCCCTCACTTCCTGGATCGAGCGCAAATCATAATCCATATGTTCCATGTGCTTGCCTCTCCTTCATTAATTCTTATAGTACTTCTTGAACTCATCCAACAATTTGCCCTTGTTCGCCTCAGAGATCTCTCTGCCTAAGATGCCAAAATCGCTGTATTCTCTTGCCAGTGTTCGCAGTTCCACGACTCTTGCTGTTTTCAACGCTTTCAAGCCCTGGTCCACTCCCCCGACTTTCATCATGTCGTCAATCGACTTCTTGCTGATCTTATCGGGGATTTCCACCTTTACCGGTTTCGCTTCCTTCACCATGACCGCCTTGGGTTCCTGGGGAAGAATCGCCTTAGGCTCTACATAGACCACATCAGGATCGTCTTCTTTCTCAGGAGCCTCATTGGGCTCATCATCGGGAACCAGTGTGGGTAGGATCAATCCATCCAACTCTTCATGAGGCCTTGGGATCACATGCTGGGTAATCAGCGTGGCTCCCGGGATCCTCTCCACCGCTGCAGCTCCCGCATCCACGGAGGCCTTCACCGCAGCCACATCTCCCGATACGGTGATGGTGACCAGTCCGCCCCCTACGAAAGCCCTGTCGATGAGGGTCACTTCCGCCGCCTTCAGCATGGCATCGGCGCATTCGATGGCCGGCAAAAGACCTTTCGTCTCGATAAATCCGATTGCTTTCATTTTTTCTCTCCTTCGCTCCGCGATTACTGATTATCCTCTTTGGATATTAGTAGGTCGCGTAGAATACCTTTACCATCCCGTCAGCGCTGAACACGACCTTGGATCCGTTCTGGATAAACAGAGAATCACCCTGCCTTGCCGTATAAGGCTTACCGTCGATGGTCACGGTGATGGCACCGCTGACAACGTAGTAGATCTCTTCACACTGCACGTCCCAGTCAAAGGTGCAGTTGTTGATGGTCATGAAGCCCGCATTCATAGAGGACTTATCCCCGCTGCCGATCAGTTCCTGATACATCACCTTTCCGTCATCTGCCGGAACGCCGGTCTCAAAGACATCCATCTTTACCGAGTTTCCGCGAACCACCTTGAATCCCGACGGATCGTATTCCGCCTGATACGGCGTCGCCGGTGCTACGCAGCCGGATCCTCCGGAAGTTTCATCGAACATACCCTTGAACATCCCCTGTGCCGCCATGGCCTTCATGGCATTATATATCATGTCGCTGCTGAGAGGATCGCCGGACTGTCCCCCGGCTCCGCTGCCGGCACAGCACTGGGGCTTGTCGCAAAACTTCATTCCGTGAGCTTCCGCCGCATCTCTTGCAGCAGGGGTCACGATGGTGTTGCTGTCCAGATAGATTTCTTTCTCGCCTTTCTTTGCTAGGGCCTCCACAGCCTCCGTGCAAATCAATTTCTTCATCTTTTCACACCCTTTCCTTATCTTACATCAACGATGGTACCAGTCGCTCCGAAGGGGAAGGAATAACTTCTGCATTGACCAGCAGTCCTTTTTCCCCTGCGATGGCGACGCCGGAGTCTACGCCGGCTTTCACCGCTGCCACATCACCGGTGAAGGTGAAATATGCTTTTCCGCCGATCCCGTTACCCAGCCGCAGTTCTATAGGCTGCAGCTCCGCTGCCTTGAGGATCGCATCGGCAGCGATGATCATCGTAGCTATTGAAAAGGATTCCATGATCCCTACAGCTTCTATCCGTTCCGGCATGGTAGCCCCTACAATGGCAGGGAACACGTCCGGGTTCACGTTGGGAATGATGATGGAGTCTACGAAGTATTCCCCCGCTTCCTTTTCACCCACCTGAACGGCGTTTTCCACCGATGCCACATCCCCGTGGACGATGGCGATGTATTTGCCCGGGCAGGATGTCACCGCAGTGACGATCTCCACTTCTGATATTTTCACCATTTGATCCGCCGTGTATATCCCACGGGCGATGCTGGTGAACTCAACCATTCCGATTGCCTTTTCCATGTCATTTCCTCCTTACGGCGATGTATCCTTCTTCTATTCCTGTGACGACACCGTCAATGGAAGAATGGATATTCGCTCCTAAGTTGCCATCCGGGACCTGGCCGATCATCTGGCCCGTCCTCACCTCCTGATGGAGAGATACGATGGGCTGGGAAGGTGCCCCCACGTTCTGTCTGGTGGAGATCCTGATCTCCTGAGGACATACGGTGTCTTCCACCATAGGTGCCGCCTGGTCCCACTGTCTCAACCCCAACCTTGCAATAAGCCTCTTGCTGGGCACCTGCCGATATCCTCTCGCCGCTCTGGGTTCCCAGTGGGTATCTTCCGGCTTGTATTTCATGCCGTCCTTCAGCATCATATCCCTAAAGTAGTTGTTGGCCGCCTTGGGGAAGAGATCCACCGGACAAGCAAAGAGTTCACATAAGTTACACTGGCAGCAGAGCTGAGCTCGCTTTTGCCCCTCTATATCCTCTACGCCGTAGTTCAAGATCCGCATGGTCTTGTGGGGCTCCATATGGTGACCCAAAAGATATCTGGGGCAGATATCCGTGCACATCCTACATTGCTCACAAGTGGCCCGATTGATCTTGCGGGACTGATCCATAGTGGCAGATTTCTTTCGGATGAGCGGATGATTTTCTCTCAGGACGATGAAGCCCTTGTTCTTCTTGGTCACATATCCGGATACATCCTCCATCACCGGCCCCATCATGGGACCTCCGTCGATGACGGCATACCCGGTCAGATCATTCATCCCCGAAAGGGCGATCACATCCATGATAGGTGTCCCGATGGGTACCTTCACCGTAACCGGTCTGGGTACCTCTCCCGTAACGGTGATGTATTTCTCCGTCACGGCCTTGTTTTCCGCTGCGTTATAGATGTTCAGCGCCGTCTCCGAGTTGACTACCACACAGCCTACCTGGATGGGGATCCCCGCCTCAGGGACCACTCTTCCCGTCACTTCATATACCAGCACCTGCTCATCTCCCATGGGATAAGTGTCCGTCAGGGTCTTGATTTCCACAGCGCCTCCAAGGCCCAGAGCCTCAATGCGACTTTGCAGCAGTTCAACCACATCCTTGTGCTTTGCCTTTATCCCGATGACGGCTTTTTCTGCCTCCACCAGCTGTCCTGCCATGTGGAAGCCCTTAATGATCTCATCGGGATAGACGGCCATCAACTGCTGGTCCACTCTAAGGAGTGGTTCGCACTCCGCACCATTGAGGATGATATATTCTGCCTTGCTGGCCAGTTTGGCGTGGGTGGGAAATCCGGCTCCCCCTGCGCCGATGACACCGGCTTCTTTGATCAAGTCCAATAAACTCATTGCGTCTCTCCTGTGGATCATTCAAAGGTGCAGTCTTCATCGATGATACCGATGATCACCGCATCTACGGGCACATCGTCATCTCCCAGCATCCTCCTTGCGGAAGATCCGGTGGTGACCAGGACTCTATCGCCGATGCCGGCGCTGATGATGTCCACGACTACCATCCGCTGTCCGGCGTTGGTCCCGCCGATGACTTCTACCAACATGAGTTTGTAGCCATTGATCCGCTCAGACTTTCTGGTGGCCCAAATATTGTCGATCAATTTAGCTGTTAACATCGTATTTTCCTTCCTTTTGGCTGTCCCTGATCTCTTTCAGTGCCGATTCTACCGAGGCCGTGTCACCAAAGATGGCGATCATGATCATGTTCTGCGGACAGCTCCCCTTAATATCTTCTACAGTGACACCTACTGCCTTTTCCGCGATATCCGTGGCGACGATCATCTCGATCATCCTGCCTTGTACCAGGCCCACTGCATCGATGCCCTCAAGAGCTTCTTTTCCCGAACCCTTTCTTCTAGTCAGAATTTCCAGCGTACCTGCCGATGGTGATTTAATGATTTTAATATCCATCTTCAGTCCTCCTTCTTCTGATTTTGTTCTCCCATTCCCTGCTTACAGCTGAGGGCAATGCCCAGTGGTGTAACGAACATGGGATTCATCGGTTTATGGGTATGTATCCCCGTATAGCTTTCAATGATTTTTTCGATACCGGTGAGGCAGGCTGTCCCGCCCACCAGGGAGAGATCGTTGACCTCATGACCCTGTACATGGCTGTTGATGATAGAAGATATCTTCTCCACCACCGGCTTCAGCACCGGCATGATCTCCTTGTGGTTCCTGGCATCTCTCTTGTACCGCTCCGCCTCTTCAAAAGAAGCTTTCTTGGCCCCTGCCAGAACCAGGGAAAAGTGCGTACCTCCCGTGGGCTCATCTGCAACGTGGGCTACCTTTCCATCCTTGAGAATGGATATCCCGGTGGTTCCGCCCCCAATATCGATGACCGCGCCGTTTTCAATGCCCAGCACCTCATTGGCTGCCGTAGGCTCATCCAAGACGTTGGTCAATTCAAAGCCTGCACCTTGCACCACGTTCTTAATGGCTCCCGCGTCCAACTCACTGGTTCCCGGCGGGTAGGCAGCTGCTGCATAGATCAGTTCCGTTCCCAGCTCTTCCTCCAGCTCGCTCTTCAATGTCCGAACGATATCCACAGCTCCTATATAGTCTACCACCATGCCGTCTTTCACTACATCGGCGTATTGATACGCCCCGGCAATGGGTTCTTTGTTTTCATCCAGTACCGCAATGACTACGCAGGCCGTCCCCAGGTCTACACCTGTGTAGTAAGCCGATGTCTTCTTTTTCACCGGATCTTCGATGACCCGCTCAAAGCGCTCCACCAACTTATCGCAGTATTCAAATGCTACATCATTCTTTGACATTCTGTTCCTCCTACTGCACTGCATATCATGCGGGACAATTTATTGATCAGCAGGTTGATCCTGCCCTCTGTTCTTGATTTAGATGCCGCCTCTTCCAGTTCCAATAAATCCACGGCACACTGTCGAAGCTGGCTTCTTAGTCTATGGAGAAGAACGATCTCTCTCCCCTTGGGCATCTGCACGTGGAACGCCGTTATTTCAAAACAGTCTCCCAAATCTTTTTCCTTATCTTCGTCCGTCATCCCCGTGCAGCCCTGCCACTGGATTTCTACCAGGGGGCTACCTGTGGGCGCAGTCTTCAATTCTCTGAGACACTCTCCCATATCCAGGACGTCCTTGGCCAAAAGTATATCACACTGGCACAGTTCCTGACCCGTAATAAGGAAGTGGGAAATGATCAAGTCTACGCAAAGGTCGAATTTTTCTTTCCTATCCTTACACTTTGCCTTAGCAGCAGCCTGCTTGGTAATGGGTGTCCCGTTTCCCATGTCCATGGTGGACCCATCTTCAAACATATTGATGCCTCTGTCGGCGAGAAACTGACGAGCACCCGGTGTAAGCCTTGCCCCCTCCTCCAGTTCATAGCTGGTGAAGGGTTCTCTCCTATATATGTCTCTCAAAACATCTTCTGTGATGTACTTCATTGGCTTTCTCCTCTTACACTGTATCTCCCAGTAAGTATTCCCGCAAGTTGTCGATGGTCTCCGGTTGGTGGATGCTCACCGAAAAGTACGGTCCTTCTACGCCGATGGCTGCAAGCTGCCTTTCACACGTCTCCCGGTTTTCCGGGTTTTTGTCACTTTTTATGATCACTCCGGTCACCGGACAGGTGAACACCTTTGCAAACCCGGGTGGATAAGTCTCCTTAGGGTTGGACTGATCCACTAGGATCAGCACGTGGGACGCGTGGTTCTGCGCCGCTGAAATCAAGTGCTTGTACATCCAGGGGTTTTCCAGATACGCCCCGGGGACGTCCATAGTCTCCTTTCCGAAGATGATGTCCTGTGTCCTGCGAAGTGGTTTGTCCGATCTGTCAATCGCCCTGATCAATGTAGTCTTCCCACAGCCGGTGGGGCCGATGACCATGATCTTTCGTTTGCTCATGTTTTTGTTACCGATACGGTGGTAAAGCCCAGGTCGTTACACAGAGTTTCTGTCACTGCTGTCAATGCAGTCTCTACGCTCTGCACATCTCCCGTGATGACCACCGATCCTGTAAATCTATCCAGGAATCCCAGTTCCACACTGGCGGCCTTAGTGGCAATGTCCGCTGCGATGATGGCAGTTTCATAGGGGGATAAGGTCAATATCCCAATGGCCCCGCTTACATCGATGCCCAGCCTTTCGTAAATATCTCCCACAGGAGAAGCGATCACATGAGCGATGGTAACCTGTTTTCCAGGCACCGATTCCTGTATGACACGCTGGAGTTCCAGCGGTTTTTCATTGAGAATACCCACGGTACACCTCCTAGTGCCTGATGACAGCTACCGGGAAATCGTATCCGCTGATCCAGCATTCGATCTGGGTCAACTCTTCCTCTCCCAAGCTGGGGTCTCCCTGGATGGGATACTCCATGTCCAGCTGCCGGTATTTATTCACGCCCAATTTGTGGTAGGGCAAAAGATCTATTCCCTTGAAATTCTTCTGATCCTTATAGGGCATCAGGAACTCGATCACTTTTTCTATGTCTTCTTTTTTGTCGTTGACGCCCTTTAGCAGGGGCATCCTGATCTTGACGTTGTGTCTGTTTTGGAGAAGTCTTTCCAGGTTCTCCAGTATCATTTCATTTCGCACTCCCGTCCATTGGAAATGCTTGTCGGAATTCATATGCTTCACATCGAAGAGGAACAAGTCCACAAATTCCGCTATTTTTTCCAGATTTTCCGCCTTCACGTAGCCGCAGGTTTCAATGGCGGTATTGAGCCCGCGGTGCTTACATGCCATGAGAAGGTTGGCCGCCGCTTCAGGCTGTGCCGTCACTTCACCACCGCCCAGGGTCACTCCCCCTCCGGAAACGTCGTAGAAGGCTCTATCCTCCTCAACGATTTCCACCAGCTCGGAAATGGTCTTCTTCTCTCCGGCAATATCCAGTGCATTGACCAGACACGCCTCTTCACATTTGCGGCATCCGATACAGTCGATGTCTCTGGATACCTGGTGCGAGCAGCCGTCCTGCCCCATAGTATGTATGTTGACAGGACAAACTTCCGCGCACTTTCCGCACTGGACGCAGACATCGGCCTTATACATGACCTGATATTTGCGTTCCAGCCCTTCAGGGTTGGAGCACCACTTGCAACGCAGGGGACAGCCCTTGAAGAAAACAAGTGTCCTAACCCCGGGGCCGTCATGGGTATTGTACTTCTGTACATTGAATATGACGGCCTTTCTTTCTATTGTGTTGTTAGAGTTGTTGTTCATGGTGCCCAAACTCCTATATCAATAACTGACTAAATATGCTTAAAATTTGGTGAGCATGGTTCTGCTGATGATCTCATCCTGCACGTCTTTGCACAGTTCCGTAAAGAAGGCACTGTAGCCGGCAACACGTACCACCAAGTCTCTGTAGCTGTTGGGATCCTTCTGTGCGTTGAGCATGGATTCGTTGTCCACGTAGTTGAACTGCATTTCTCCGTTGCCGAACATGCAAGCTGTACGCAGCAAGGTAATGATTCCCTGCTCCCCTTCCGGTGTATCCAGGATCCCCGGCATCAACTTGAAGTTGTGCACCAGACCGATGTTCATGTTGTCGTTGGCCATCTTGGATACGGATTTGATGATGGCTGTAGGTCCCTTGTAGTCGGCACCCTGTGTGGGGCTGATTCCGTCAGACAGCGGGATCCAAGCTTCTCGTCCGTCAGCGGACGCGCCTGTCATCTGACCAAATGGTGTGTTGTTGGAGATGGACAGGGTTCCGTGGCTCAATCTGGAGTAGAGGGTCTTGTACTTCTTGTGCTCCAGCTCTGTGTACTGGATCAAGTCCGCACAGATGTCATCTACATAGTCGTCATCATTTCCGTACTTAGGTGCGGCCAGACAATCGGCTCTGATCTGCTCGTATCCCTTCCACTCTGCCAGCATGGCTTCATGGAGTTGCTTCAGTGTATATTTCTTATCATCGTAAACCAACTTCTTGATGGCTGCCATGGAGTCAGCAAAGGTAGCTAAGCCTGACCAAACCACACCGGGGCCGAAGTTGTACATCGCTCCGCCTGCGGAAACGTCTCTTCCGTTTTCCATACAACCCTCGTACATGATGGACATGAGGGGCTTTGGTGCCATGTCTCTGTGCACTCTCTGGGAAATGACGGTCATTACGCTGGTCCACTTGGTGATGTAGTCGATCTGTCTCTTGACTGCCGCATCAAACTCTTCAAACGTCTTGAAGTTTTCCAGGGGTCCCATGTCGGGGCAAACCTGCTTGCCATACCAGAGGGGCACACCGCGGTTCAGCACCAACTCGATACAAATAGGCCACTGGGTATAAGCAGTGGAAGTCCACTGGTACAGTCTTCCGGATTTCTGCGGTTCAACACAGCCCATGAGGCAGTAGTCTCTGGCATCTTCTACGGAAACGCCCTTTGCCAGCATCATCTTGATGTGAGCATCGTCAAAGTGACAAGCGGGGAATCCCATTCCGGAACGAACTACATCTACGATCTTTCTCATGTACTTCTCAGGAGACTTGTTGTGGATACGACAAGCCAGAGAAGGCTGATAGATCTTGGTATGTCTTACCGCGTCCATGAGGAGGTAAGTCAGGTCGTTGGTTGCATCTTTTCCTGCTCTGGTCACGCCGCCGACACACATGTTGACGAAGGGCTGATAACCGGCAAAGAACTTGGAAGCACCTTCACTGGTGACCCACATCATCTCGGACATCTTGATCAGCATGCAGCTGGCCAGCTCGAAGGCCTCATAATCGGACATTCTGCCGGACTCGATGTCTGCCTTGTAGAAGGGATACATGTACTGGTCAACTCGACCGATGGACATCCCTGTCTGGTTTTCTTCTACTACCAAGAGGGACTCTACTGTCCAAACTGCCTGGATCGCTTCCCAGAATGTGGTGGGCTTGTGGGCAGGTACTCTTGCGTTGATTTCGGAGATCTTCTCCAGTTCCTTCTTTCTCTTCGGATCCGTCTCCTTTGCAGCCAGTTCCGCTGCGTACTGGGACATTCTTTTGGCGTAGATCATCACGCCTTCTGTGGTATCGATGACGGACTTGTAGAAGTAGATCTTGTCGATGTCATCGGGATTGGCATAATCCAATTTTTCCAGATGCTCTCTGGCTTCCTGCTGGATATCCAGCATGCCCTTCTTCATGAGGATCACGTCATAACCGGGGTTGGAATCTCCGCCGCCGTTGGTTGCGTGGTAAGAGCAGTCGGATACGAAGGATTCGCCGGACAGTTCCCAGCCGCCGCATTCTCTGTACTGGTCTTCACAGTACTCGTCAACGGACTTTCCTTCCCAGTAGGGGAAGAGTTCTTCTCTCATGTACTTCTTGTCTTCTTCCGAAACAAAGAAGGGGTCCTGATCTCTGGTTCCGATGGTGTCCAGTTCATCTCTCATCCATCTCCAGGCAATGTCAGGAGAAAAGGCTCCGGATCTTGGGGCACCACAAGGTGCGCCGACGATCAGCTCGTTGTCCTGGATCACCAGGGGAGCCGTTTCGCAGCAGTACTTGAAGCACTGGCCTCTCAGCTTGATCTTGGGGATCCCGGGATTTTCCTTGGAAATCTTGGTGATGGCCCTGGCCCTGTGGGTGGTGATGGTGGGAACTTGCTTGAGGAAGTTCTCCTTCAATGCCACGATACGAGGGGTAGGTCCATCGGGAATGGCCCCATTGGCAGTGGGCGCAACCCCCGTTGCACAGTTTGCTCCGGAACTCTCCGGTGCTGTCACCTGATTCTGAACGCTGTTGAACATTTTGATCAGTGCATTGCGTTCTTCCTCGGACATGTTTTTGGTTGCTTCTGCAAGCTGGTTTGAAAATTCTCGAATATCCAATTCATTACCTCACTTTCTGCGTCTTACCGCTGATGTTCGTCTTCATCTGTCTTGACTTTTTGGAGTGCCTCCATCAACAGTCGATGCAATAATTCTATATTATCTGTATTCAGATCATTCTTTTTTACAGGCTCGGAAGGTACGTTGCAGTCCCGAACTTCATGGTCCAAGGCATCCACCTTCCGTACACCGTAGCCGACTTTTCTGATATAGATCAAATTCATAGGTGACACATTGTCCGATGTGATCCCTTCTCCGGCCGAACCGCTTCCCAGGGTCATGGAGGGGAAGAGATTGGTGGTAGCTCCCATACTGCCAAAGGTGGCAGGGGTATTGACCAAAACTCTCGCCACAGGCTTTTTCATGGCGAACTCCCGGATCACTTCTTCATCCTTGGAGTGGATCACCAAGGTATGCCCTCGTCTTTCCTCCAGAAGCAATTCAATACACTTCTCACAGGCGCCCATCCAGTCATCTTCGATGAAGTAGGCCAGAACCGGGCAGAGTTTTTCCTTGGCATAGGGATTGTCTTCGGAAAGATATTTCTTCTCCGAAAGCAGGACCTTCACTGTGCTGTCCACACGGAAACCTGCCTTTGCCGCCAGTTCCACCGCACTGATGCCCACGATTTCCGGGTTAGGTTTTCCGTTGGGGAGGAAGAAGAGCTTGCTCAGCTGTTCCGACTCCTCATGGGTCATGAAGTAGCCACCGTTGGCGATGAAGCGTTCCTTTACCTGAGGAGACACTACGCTGTCCACGACGATGGACTGCTCTGCGGCGGATACTACTCCGTTGTCAAACGTCTTGCTGGCAATGATGTCCTTTGTCGCCTGGTCCAGATCGGCAGTCCGCTCAATGAAGGCCGGCCCGTTACCGATCCCACCAAAGATGATGGGTTTCCCCGATTGTCTCGCCCGCTCCAGCATTCCCGGCACGCCGGTGATCATCACCAGTGACGTGCATCTGTGGGCCATCAACTCGCCTGTCCCTGCGGGAGTCACCGTACGCATATAGGTCAATGCTCCATCGGGCAATCCGGCGTCATGAGCTACATCGATCATGATGTCCAAAGTCTTTTCTATGACCTTCCTTGCCCTTGGGTGAGGGGAAAATATAATGGCATTCCCCGACTTGATGGCAATGAGTGTCTTGAAGATGGTCGTTGATACAGGGCTGGTTGCCGGGCTGAGAGCAGCGATTACCCCAAGGGGAACCCCTACTTCCTTCATGTTCTTCTCCCGGTCCTCGCTGATGAAACCTACACAGCGCATCCCCCGCAACTCCCGTCTCAGGTATTCGCAGACGAAGCGGTTCTTCACGAACTTGTCTTCCCACCTGCCGTATTCCGTTTCTTCATGGGAGAGGATAGCCAGTTCTCTGGAATACTTGGAGATCTCATCGGCCATACGCTCAACGATTTCATCCAATTTTTCCTGAGAAAAGGTGGTCATCACTTTCTGCACTTCACAGGCGTTTTCTGCAAGTATCCTTGCCTCCTGGATGGAGAGCAGATCATTGTCTATGATATTCATTTTTCATCTCTCCCTTCCGTAAGATTCTCCCCGGATTATTCCTGAGGAAGAAGTTTGTCCAATGTGTACCGGTCCGTGATTTTTATCAGGTCCTGGTGAGGCCTTGCAATGACCACGGAGCTGTAAACTTCCGTTCCCATTTCTTCCACTGCCTTTACACCGGCTTTCACCGCTGTATTGCAAGCCGCCACATCACCGCTGACCAGGACGGAAATATAACCGGATGCAGTGTTTTCATATCCGATCAGTTCCACGTCCGCAGCCTTGACCATGGCGTCCGCAGCTTCCAAAACGTAGACAAGGCCAAAGGTTTCAACCAATCCTAAAGCTTCATATCTTTTCATTTGTCGATCCTTTCTCCTATTCTCAGTAGTCTACATCGTGTACCGACACGATGTCGCCCACTTCTTTGATAGGTCTGGGCATTACGTTTTGTGCTGTTAATTTACCGATGGCTGCCGCAGCCTCTGCACCTGCCTTTACGGCAGCCCTTACTGCAGCTACATCCCCTTTGACCATGATGGTGACCAGAGTGGATCCGATGTTTTCGTAGGAAATCAGTTCTACGTCCGCAGCCTTGAGCATCTTGTCGCAGCCTTCCAGGGCGGGAGCCATTCCTACCGTTTCAATGAGGCCTAGGGCCTCCTCTCCGTAGTATCTCATAAGAGATCCTCCTTCACTATTTCTTGTGTTTATCCGTACTGATATTGATTTGTTGAATCAAGTATATCCTTCCCCCTAAGGGGAATGTCAATGCCTATTTATGATAAATGTCAAATCCCGACTATTTGCGAAGAGGCCTTGCGGCCGCTTCGCAACATCCGGGTGGATTTTTTAGTCCTTGATGTAATTGTTGATGGCCGCGATACCGTCTTCCAGCGCTTTGTAGTAGATGACTAGGTTGCCGTTTTCGTCCAGATCCAGTCTGCTCTCTTCCAAGAGTCCGTTGGATGCCGCCGTCATAAGGGCTTCATCCATGGCCTTATCCTTGAAGGCTCTAAAGTTCCCATAGTCCGCTTCCAGTGCCTTCTGTACATCCGCCCTGCTGGCTTCCACGCCCTGGGCATAATATTTCAAAATTGCAAAGTTCAGTGGTCTCATGTTCTTACGCCTCCTTCCTTGTTGCCTTATCCTGTGAAATAGCCAGGACAGCAATACCGATTACCATGACGACAGCGCCTACCCATCCCTGCCAGGGGATAGCATATCCGTCAACGCCGAAGATCAGACCGATTACTACGTAGCACCACAGCGGGCCCCAGAAAGCATAGGATCCGTTACAGCCCATACCCAGAGCAGCACCGCACATGGATGCACCCTTGTACCAGAACTTGAAGGAGAAGGATGCGAACACGCCGCCTACTACAAACATCCACAGGGAAGGTGCATCAGTCAAAGCCTGTCCAACGAGAGCCAGTCCGGATCCGATTCCGTTTCCGCCGATGAGGGACAGGATGGAGACCAGAACTACACCGTTGATCAAACCGGATGTGCACTGACGGATGACGATGGCCACCTCATAGTCCACCATGCAGCAGGCGTATCCGCCTACAGCACCTTCGATTCCCCAACCCAGGGCAGCGCACAGGCCTGCGATAACTCCGATGAGCATCTTTGCATTGAAGGTCATGCCGCCTTCAAACCCGGTGCTTCCAATGAGAACCGCCGCGCTGAAGCAAATGACGATACCTACGATCATGCCTCCGGACAATACCTGCTTGAAGACTGCTCTACCGATGATGGCACCGATAGCCGCGTTAAGTGCCGCAATGGGGATCATGATGGATCCGGCCATTTGCAGGCCTACAACGTATGCCGTTGAGGCAAGGGGTCCGCCGATGATGGCAGCGATGATCAGGATCCTGCCCGGCTTCGTCCTGAGAGATCTGCCGAAATCGCTGAGTCTTCCGATAATCGCAGCATAGATCAGGGACCATATAGCCGAACAGATATCGTTTGTAGCCGCACCTACCGCACTCAATACATATGTGACCGTAAATGCAGACAGTCCCGAGGCTGCCCCGTACCAGTCTCCCCAGACGCCCGTTGCCATTCCCTGGGTCATGAATGCGGTGTAGCCACCATAGAGGAAGCCTGACATCAGCGCGATGAAAATACCCTTGATTCTAAAGGATTTTTCCATCTTCCTCTTTGCTTCCAACGCACCTACCGGTGCAGTCATAATTCTCTCGCTCATAAGTGTTACTCCTTCCTACGAACTTACGATTAAAATGATAATTTCAATATATTCTTAT
>JBMNVE010000039.1:0-17168 GCA_050946655.1 Anaerovoracaceae bacterium | reverse complement strand
CGTTATGGACGGCAGCATGACCTGATGAGCGGAAAGAAAGGAAGGATGCTGTGGCATTTGAAGGATTATCGGAAAAACTGCAGGACGTCTTTTCGGGGCTGAAGGGAAAGGGCTCCATCACGGAGAAAGACATCGATAATGCCATGCGAAAGGTGCGATTGGCCCTTTTGGAGGCGGATGTCAATTTCAAGATCGTCAAGGATTTTGTGGCCACCGTCAAGGAAAAGAGCTTAGGGGCCGATGTACTGGAAAGCCTGACCCCGGATCAGCAGGTCATCAAGATCGTTGATAAGGAATTGACGGAGCTTATGGGCGGTGTCAACAGCAAGCTGACCTATTCCCCGTCGGGGTTTACGGTACTCCTCATGGTAGGTCTGCAAGGTACAGGTAAGACCACCACCTGCGGGAAGCTGGCTGCCCACCTGAAAAAAGAAGGAAAGAAGCCCATGCTGTGCGCATGCGACATATACCGGCCGGCGGCCATCGATCAGCTGGAGATTGTCGGGGAATCTGTGGACACACCGGTCTTTACCATGAGGGACAGCAAGGAACCGGAGAAGATCGCGCTGGCGGCCATGGATGAGGCCAAGAAAAAAGGTCTCAACGTCCTCATTGTGGATACGGCGGGAAGACTGCAAATCGATGAAGAACTCATGGAAGAGCTTGCTAGGATCAAGGGGACGGTGAAGCCTCATGAAATCCTCTTGGTGGTGGATGCCCTCACCGGTCAAGATGCGGTAAACGCAGCGGAAGGCTTTAACGATAAGTTGGGCATAGACGGCATCATCATGACCAAGATGGACGGTGACAGTCGAGGGGGAGCGGCGCTTTCTGCAAAGAAGGTGACCGGAAAGCCGGTGAAGTTCATCGGTATGGGTGAAAAGATGGACGCCCTGGAACCCTTCTATCCCGATAGGATGGCCAGCCGTATTCTGGGCATGGGAGACGTGCTCAGCCTGATCGATATGGCGGAGCAGGAGTACGACGAGGAAAAGGCCCGAAAGCTGGAAAAAAAGATCAAGAAGAACGAGTTCACCCTAGAAGACTTCTTGGAACAGATGGGGCAGATCAAAAAAATGGGTGGCGTAGCCAAGATCCTGGAAATGCTGCCGGGGCAGAACACCAAGGCCATGAAAGATGTGGACCTGGACAAGAGCGAAAAGGAATTCGCTCAGATGGAAGCCATCATCTTCTCCATGACCCGGGAAGAAAGGGAAAAGCCCTCCCTGCTCAACGCCAGCAGAAGGAAGAGGATCTCCGCGGGAAGCGGACAACCGGTGAGCAAAATCAACAACCTGATCAAGCGATATGAAGAAAGTCGCAAGATGATGAAACAGATGATGCGACCCGGAGCAAAGTTACCGAAAATGTTTAGATAGCATTGATCATAAAAGTATAAGAGAAAGAAGAACACACGGAGGAAAAACAAATGGTAAAAATCAGATTGAAGAGAATGGGAGCCAACAAAAAGCCTTTCTACAGAGTAGTGGTGGCCGATTCCAGAAGAGCAAGAGACGGTCGTTTCATTGAGGAGATCGGATATTTCAATCCGTTGACAGAGCCCAACACCATCAACATCAACGAGGAAGCTGCTAAAAAATGGCTGGATAACGGTGCGCAGCCCACAGAGCGAGTGAGAAGCCTATTTAAGAAAGTCGGTATCATTCAGTAGAGAAAGCGGTGAAAACCAATGGTAGAATTAGTAGAAGTGATCGCAAAGTCGCTGGTCAATCATCCTGAGGCAGTAGAAGTCACAGAGACAGTGGATAAGCAGACTACAGTCATTCAGCTTAAGGTTGCATCAGATGATATGGGCAAGGTGATCGGGAAGCAGGGCAGGATAGCCAAAGCGCTGCGGACGGTGGTAAAGGCAGCCGCAACTAAGGCGGGGACGAAAGTCGTAGTAGAAATATCTCATTAGTAAGGAGGGGCACATAGATTCTATGTGCCTTGCTGATATTTTAGAAGGCAAGATGGAAAAGATTAAGATCGGGCAGGTCGTAAACGTTGTAGGGCTGTCCGGAGAAGTAAAGATATACAGTTATGCAGAGGATCCGAGTAGGTTTGAAAAGCTGGACCGGATATTTCTGGGAGAAGAACTGTATCCGGTGGAGAAGGTCCGCTACAAGGCAAACATGCCCATCGTCAAAGTTGCAGGGATCGACGATAGAA
This sequence comes from Anaerovoracaceae bacterium, assembly GCA_050946655.1. Taxonomy (GTDB): domain Bacteria; phylum Bacillota; class Clostridia; order Peptostreptococcales; family Anaerovoracaceae; genus JAXGRD01. The sequence continues at coordinate 14,996 of JBMNVE010000039.1, read as the reverse complement.
ACGGCGGGGAAAAAATGCGAGGCAGAGATGTGTTCATGGCCGAAGAGGACCTGGAGGATCTTCCTCCGGGAGAGTATTACATCAAGGACCTGTTGGGATTTGATGTGATCACCCAGGAAGGAGAGCATCTGGGAAAATTGAAGGATATCTCCACAGCCACGGCTCAGAAGTTATACTGTGTGGAAAAGAAGGATGGTAAAATGCTATACATCCCCGGAGTGCCTCAATTTATTTTAGAGAAGAATGTTAAAGATAAGATCGTGAAGGTGGCTTTGCCGAAAGGATTACTTGAGTTATGAGGATCGATGTGCTGACGCTGTTTCCTTCCATGTTCACTGCCGTCAAAAGTAGCATCCTGGGAAGGGCGGAGGATAAGGGACTTTTAGATATTTCCCTGACGGATATCCGGGACCATACTTTGGATAAGCATCGGAAGACGGATGACTACCCCTTTGGCGGCGGACCGGGAATGGTCATGACCTGCGATCCGGTTTTTCGAGCGCTGGAGTCGGTTGGTGCGGAAAAGAAGAAAATCATTTATATGTCTCCCAAGGGTCCTGTGCTTGATCAGGAGAAGATCGCCAAGCTGGCCCAAGAGGAGGAGCTGGTGATCCTTTGCGGTCACTATGAGGGCATCGATCAGAGGATATTGGATAAGTGGGAGATGGAGGAAATCTCCATCGGAGACTATGTCCTTACGGGGGGCGAGCCTGCAGCCATTGTCCTCATCGACGCGGTAGCCAGAATGATCCCCGGGGTCCTCAGCAGCGGAGAGGCGGTGATGGAAGAATCCATCTATTCGGGACTGCTGGAATATCCCCAATACACCAAGCCCAGAGAGTACGCAGGGATGGAGGTCCCTGAAGTATTGGTGTCGGGGAACCACAAGCTGATCCATCTTTGGAAGTTGGAACAATCCCTTCGCCTGACCCTTGAACGGAGACCGGATCTCTTTGAAACGTATTGCCGGCAGAAGGGGGAGACCCTCTCCAAGGAAGAGAAAAACATATTGAAAAAGGTTCAGAACTTAGTGTAATATGTAGGCAGGAGGGGTGGATGCCAAAGATCAAAAAGAAAACAGTATTTATTTTCATTTTACTGTTGATTATCCTGTATGTGGTCATTACAGTGATCCCCAGGCTTACCGGGGCACTGACCCAGACGGAAGTGGTGGAATACGGCGATATACGTATTGAGAGTGAAGCAAAATGCTGTATCCTCAGGGACGAGACGGTATATACGGCCAGTGCGACCGGGTCAACCAAGTACTTTATTGAGGAGGGGACCCAGATCAAAACGGGGACGGCCATCCTGGAATTGACGCCCACAGGTGAGGAAGATAAGAAAACGGAGACGAAATACGATGCCATACTGAAGAGGTTAGGCAAAACCGTTGTAGTGGATGATGATCATGTGAGCAAGCGAAAGGGCGTGCTCACCTACCACGTGGACGGATATGAAAAGTACTTCAGTGTAGAAAACTTGGGCAAGTTGGATTATGAAAAGACTAAGGCACTGGAAGTAAGAACCGTCAATGTAAAATCAGAAAAGGTAACCAAAGGGGCGCCCATTTTCAAAATTTGCGATAACAGCAAGTGGTACATCGTATTTTGGGCAGACCAGGCCGATACGGCCAAGTATCAAGTGGGGAACCGCATCACAGCTGTTCTTCCCAAGGGAGAGATCCGAGGTACCATTGTCAATATCACCCAGGACGGCAAGCAATGGCAAGTGACCATTGAGACCAATCGATATTATGAAAATTTCACGAAAGAGAGAGTCGTAAAGGGCACCATCAGGACCATGGATGCCAGCGGACTGATCATCAACAACGGCAGCCTGACTACTAAAGATAAACAGGTGGGTGCCTATGTGAAGAAAACCACCGGGGACTTCGTCTTTACGCCGGTGCAGGTAATCGTCAGCGATGGGGAAAGATCCCTCATTGCAGAAGGGACCTACTTTGATGAAAAAGGACTGCCGGTGGATACGGTCAAGGTTTACGATGAAGTCCTGAGAAACCCCAAGGCGGAGACCTCTCAGAGCAAGGATAAAGAACGCGAAAAAGCGAAAGAGAAGGATAAGGAGAAAAAAGAAGAGACATGACGGACATCAAGAACAACTTAGAGCAGCTGAATCATCAGATCAAAGACGGAGTTCTTTTGGTTGCTGTAACTAAGACCCATTCTCCCGATGTGATCAACCGGGCCATCGACTGTGGCGTAACGGATATCGGAGAAAACAAAGTCCAGGAAATCATGGATAAGTATGAGCAGGTGAAGCCGGTCCGGTGGCACATGATCGGCCACCTACAGAGGAATAAGGTCAAGTACATCATCGACAAGGTGGATCTGATCCATTCCGTGGACTCGCTAAAATTGGCCCGTGAAATCGATAAGAGAGCGGGACAAATAGAAAGGACCATGGATATTCTCATCCAGGTCAACGCCGCCGGTGAGGAAAGTAAATTTGGGATTTCTCCGGAGGAGACAGAACCTCTCATCAGAGAGATCCTGGAGACTTGTGAGAATATAAGGATAAGGGGATTGATGTGTATCGCTCCCTTTGAGGAGGATTTGGATAAGGTCAGGCCGTTTTTTGCTCAGGTAAAAAACCAGTACGACCAATTGGGTGAGATTTCCCATGAGCGATTGGACTTTGTGTACCTTTCCATGGGGATGTCCCACGACTTCAGAGTCGCAATAGAAGAAGGCGCTAATCTGGTGAGGGTAGGCAGTGCTATTTTTGGCCAGAGAGTATATGTATGATTGTTAAGGAGGTTTAGCATGGGCGTATTTGACAAATTTAAGGACTTGGTCGGCATTGAGGAAATCGATGACGACGAAGAGATCACAGAGGAAGAAATCAGATCTGCCGGAGCACAGATTGAAAGGAAAAAAATAGAGCCCAGAAGCAACTATAACCGAGGTGGGAAAGATAAGGTGGTCCCGATGGGAAACAGAAATACGACACCGTTCAAGCTGGTCATCATAGAGCCGGCCGGGTTTGAGGAATGCCCCAGGTTGGTGGATTCCCTCAAAGCAAGAAAGCCGGTGATCATCAACCTGGAGAAGATCGATTCCGATACGGCAAGAAAAATCTTTGACTTTCTCAGTGGAGCCACTTACGCACTAAATGGAAACGTACAAAAGGTCGCCAACAATATCTTTGTCTTCGCACCGGAAAACGTAGATATTTCTGCCAGCGTGGAGAACAAAGGATTCGATTTTGGCGCACAAAAAGATGGTTGGAGGTAACAAATGATCACCCCTTTGGACATCCAAAACAAGGAATTTGCAAAGACAGTACGGGGCTACAAAGAAGAAGAAGTCGATATGTTTTTGGACTTGATCACCTTGGACTTTGAAAAACTGGCCAAGGAGAACATTCGCCTTAAGACGGAAGTTTCTGCCTTGGAAACGGAGCTGGAAAAGTATAAAGGTGCTGAAGGCGAAGTGATCAAGGTCCTGGAGCAAGCAAGGCAGCTGATGGGAGATATTTCCGTCAGTGCGGAAAAACGGGCTGAGATCCTTCTGCGCAATGCCGAGCTGGATGCGGAATTGACTGTAAGGGAAGCCAGAGACCGTGCCGAGCGGCTGGTGGACGAAAACAAGACGCTGGAAAAGCGATATGGGGAGTTCCGCAATAAATACAAGAAAATGCTGGAGGATGAGTTGGCAAGGTTTGAGAACCTGGATGATGATCTATATCCCCATTTCAACGACAATAAACTGGAAGATCTGATCAACGCTCCTCTCAGGCAGGAAGTATCCGACCTGGAAAAAACCATCTTTGCCGATACAGCACCGGTGGGAGAAGTTGAAGTGGAAGTGGATGACAAGAAAACGGTAGTGGTCAACATGAAGGGGGTCGAGGCGGAGTAGCCCTTCATCTATGGTATACTTTCTTCTTGTGATTGCAGTGGTGGTGCTTGACCAAGTCGTCAAGCACCTAGTGGTGTCCTTCATGTCTTTACACCAAAGTATCCCCGTCATCGACGGGTTCTTTCACGTGACATACACCCAAAATACCGGCGCAGCCTTCAGCCTCTTGCAGGGGCAAAAATTACTACTCATCGGCCTACCCGTTTTTTTGATCTGTGTCGGCCTTGTGTACATCTACAAGCACAGAAATGACAAGCGAAAGGTTCTTATGATCTCTGTGGCGCTGATCGTTGGAGGAGGAATCGGGAATCTCATTGATCGCATATCCTTGGGATACGTGGTGGACCTCTTTGACTTTAGGGTCTTTCCCATATTCAATGTGGCAGATATCTTTGTCACGGTAGGATGTGCACTCCTATGCATCTATATCTTATTTATCGACGGGAAAAAACATGGCTCAAGACGATAGAAAAATGGAAAGATTTCTGGTGGAAGAAGGCATGGACGGGGAACGGCTGGATCGTACCCTGTCTATTTTCATGACCGGGATTTCCCGGAGCCAAATCCAGAACATCATCGCCGGTGAAGGGGTATTGATCAACGGGGTCCCTTGTTTTTCAAAAAAATATCCGGTGAGAGAAGGGGACGTCCTGGAATTTGCCGTCCCGGAAGGAAAGGAACTGAAGGTGGATCCTGAGAACATTCCGCTGGATATTGTCTTTGAAGACGAGGATGTCCTAGTGGTGAACAAGCCTAAAGGCCTGGTGGTCCATCCGGGAGCGGGTAATCCTGACGGGACCCTGGTCAATGCAGCACTGTATCATTGCAATGGTCAGCTGTCCAGGATCAACGGCATCTTCAGATCGGGGGTCGTTCACCGCATCGACAAAGATACCAGCGGTCTATTGATGATGGCCAAAACTGATGCAGCCTATTCTTCCCTGGCTCAGCAACTGGCGGACCACACCATCGTCCGCGGTTATATTGCCCTGGTCTACAACAGCATCAAAGGGGATGAAGGAAAGATCGATGCTCCCATTGGGAGGGACCCCAAGATGCGCCTTCGCCAAAAGGCCGGCTTGCCGGAAGGAAGATCCGCTATCACCAATTATAAAGTGATGGAACGGTTGGGGAAATACACCTTGGTGGAAGCCAGGCTGGAGACGGGAAGGACACATCAGATTCGTGTCCACATGGCCTATATCCATCATCCTCTAGTGGGGGATCCCCTGTACGGGCCTTCCAAAGGCTTCCCGGGGGTTTCGGGCCAATTGCTTCACGCCTATCTACTGGGCTTTGTCCACCCGGTGACGGGAGAATATATGGAGTTTCAAAGCCCGCTGCCGGAGGAGTTCCAAAAGGTGCTGGCAAAATTGAGAGGTACAAAGAGATGAAAAAGATCAACTTCAAACCGGGCACCATGCTGAATCCGGTGCCCGTGGTCATGGTTTCCTGCGGAGAGGGCCGGACCAAGAACATCATTACGGTAGCATGGACCGGGATCATCAATTCGGACCCTCCTCTCACCTATGTTTCTGTCCGGAAAGAAAGATACTCCCATGACATCATCCAAAGGATGGGAGAGTTTGTCATCAACTTGTGTACGGAAGATTTGGCATTTGCCACGGACTACTGCGGGGTCAAATCGGGGAAGGATGTGGACAAATTCAAAGTACAGAAATTGACTCCCGCCCAATGCGAAAAAGTTTCCTGCCCGGCGATCAAGGAGAGTCCTGTGAACCTGGAATGCAAGGTCAGGGAGATCCATGAATACCCCAGCCACGATATGTTCGTGGGGGAGATCGTCAATGTTCAGGTGACAGAAGAGCTGTTGGATGGAGAGGGTAGGATAAGACTGGATAAGGCCGGGCTTGTTGCCTATAACCACGGAGAGTATTTCTCCTTGTACAGAAGGCCACTGGGCCGGTTCGGCTATTCGGTGATGAAGCCTAAGACGAAAAAGCGGTTGGCCGCTAAAGAGAGAGCAAAAAAATAGGATCGCAGTGATCGATCCTATTTTAAACTCCCGAGGTGCCGTGTTTTTGAAAAACAGATTCGCTTTGGAGCAGCGAGTTGACCTAAAAATTTTCATTAACGTAGTATAAGCATTCTTCGCAGATAAAGCCATCCTTGAAAGCATGGACATCTGCTGCGCGATTGCAAACCGTGCATCTTTGAATTCTCATAACCATTCTCCTTTTGTGCACACTCAGTCGTTTACATAATGGATAAGGGTGAAGTAAAGTATATAGACTAAGTGTTCTTATGAAAAGAAGAAATAAGGAATCGGAAACATAAGGTGACGAATCGGTTTTATCGTAATACCCGATTTAGCATTTACCGGTATCCTCGCCGCCGATCATCAGTTGCATGATTTCTGTGTCGGTTTCACGCATTCCTTCCCTGGCAATCACACCTATATTATCGATAGTATCTTCGATATCTTTTTGCACGATTCCTTCTCCTTGAGAAAAAGTCATCTTTGCTCTTGTCATTTCATTCCCCATAATGGCGGCATCTACCGATGAGGCGATCTTTGCTGCACAGGAAGCCTTGGCACCGTCACAGATTATCCCGCTCACATTGGCGGCGGTATTGGTTATTGTGGAACATATTTCTTCGTACCCACCGCCATCAAGGTAGGTAATGGCAGCTCCACTGCCACAGGCGGCACTGACTGCTCCGCAAAATGCAGAGAGTTTGCCGATGTGATTTTTTATGTGGATGGAAACTAGGTTGCTGATGGCCAATGCCCTGTAGAGCCTATCTTCACCGACACCCAGCTCAGCTGCGTACTCTGCAACCGGTACGGTGACTGTGATACCCTGGTTGCCGCTGCCGGAGTTGATCACAACGGGAAGCGTGCATCCTCCCATTCGTGCATCGGAGCCTGCTGCGGCTTTTGCCTTGGCTCTTACACGGATGTCATCAGGGCAGACCTTTAATAATGTTTTTCCTATAGTAGCACCATAGGCTCCCCTTAAGCCTTCCTCAGCAATTGCTGTATTTAAGGAAAGCTGCCGGTGCAAAAGACGCTTTAGGTCTCCAAACTTAGCATGATTGGCAAAAGCCCAGATGCCTTTAACGGTTAAATCAACTGTGTTGCTATTACCATTATCCCTTTTCTGGTGCTGATCATCTTCGCTGCTTCGCCTGTTCAAAACCGTATGGCCATTGTGCTCCATGAAAACCACATTTGTATGGTTCCCAAGAATGATCACCCGTGCAACGTCCTGTTTTTCTCTTGCGATAGCTTCAATGTAAAGGTTGCCCTCTCCTTCTTTTAGATGGACACGGCAGAAGTCCGTTTGAAGAAGGGCGGAAGCCCTTTCTATTTCTTCCATCCCAACATTTTCGAGGATGCTGAGCTTTTTTTGCGGGTCTCCGACTACAGCACCAAGGACCGCCGCTGAATCTACTCCTCGAAGGCCACCGGAATTAGGGACAACTACACCTTTAACGTTTTTTATGATGTTTCCGCTGCACTTTACATCCAGATGGCCGGGAAATCTTCCCAAAAGAGTCACGGCTTGGGCCGAAGCGTAGGCCACCGCCCCGGGCTCAGTGCACCCTAATGCGAGAGATAAGTCGTTTTCTAATATGCGCATATAACCTTTATGATCCTGTTGGCTGAGCGGTTTTTCAGACATATCCATTTCCTTTCGTTAAGATTACTACTGATAATATCAGAGATAATATCAAATGTCAAAACCGTATTTACAATGAACCTTCGATTTGCTATACTAACCCTGAGATTGGGAGGCTTAAAAATGAAAAAAACGACGACATTGAAAGAAAAAATTCATGCCCAGATATTTGACGGCATCATAAAAGGCAAATATCCCCAAGGAACCATTCTCAGCGAAAAAGCTTTGACGGAGAAATATAAGGTGAGCAGATCTCCCGTCAGGGAGGCACTGGTAGAACTTTGCAATGAAGGCGTATTGAAGAGTCTTCCCCGGTACGGATATGAAGTGGTGCAGCTTACAAAACAGGACATTGAAGACATCCTGGATTTCAGGATCATCCTGGAAGGCGGAGCATTGAGAGAAAGCATATCCACCATAGGGAAAGAGGAATTAAGCTCGTTGGAAGAAATAGATAAGCTATGTATTTCGCAAAAAGCGAGAGACGATTTCTGGACACACTGGGAGCATAACAAAGAATTCCATCTTAAGCTGATGTCTTTTTACAGCAACGAATTCTCATACAATATTTTGAAAAGGTCCATGGACACCCTTACAAGGGCTTATGCTCAGCATTACTGGAACAAATGGGACAAAATTTCTTTTCCCCGAGACACGAAAGCACACATCAAAATCATCAGTTGCATTAAGAAAAAAGATCTGGAGGGAGCTATCCACTTTCTCAAAGAGGACATAGCAGATTTCGGCATGTAATAAAACCTGACGATGTAGCATACAAAGTGCCTTTGTCGCAACGTACAAAATGGGATTATTTTCTCGATGGGCGACGGTGTCGACAGGAAAGTGGTTGGAAAACGAGAACCATCCGGAGAAAGAGCTATGGCAATTTTGGGGCTACATAAAGAGTTTTATTGTGGACAAAAATGACCATGCCCGGCTTAGCACCGTTCGGCTTCTTTACGTGGCGTACGGCGGTGTAGTCCACCGGGACGTTTTCGGAATCACGGGCTTTGCTGTGATAGGCGGCGATGGATGCCGCTTCAATTAGGGCCTTGTCGCTGACTTGTCCGCCACCGGTAAAGAGAATCACGTGAGATCCGGGGATGTCTTTGGTGTGGAACCAAATGTCGTTTCTGCCGGCCATTTTGAAGGTGAGACGATCGTTCTCCTTGTTATTTCGCCCCACCAGGACCTTGAAACCGTCAGATGTGGCGTACTGCAGGGCGTCCTGTTTCTGCCTGCGCCTTTTGTCGTCCTTTCTCTTTTTTCGCACAAAGCCGGTTTCGATCAGTTCTTCTCGCAGGCTGTCCACTTCTTCTGTTGATGAAGCATTTTGGATAAAGGTAGAAACGGATTCCAGATAGATGATGTCTCCGTCTGTCTCTTTTAATTGAATGTTTTTTTCCTTGATGGACCGCTTGGCCTTGGCATATTTTTTATAATATCTTTGGGCATTCTTTGCAGGGTCCAGCCGATCATCCAAGGGGATGGATACTTCTTCTCCGTCGTAGTAGTTCAAAACCTTGGCACTGGTGGCTCCTCTCTTGACCTGATGGAGGTTTGCCGTCAACAGTTCCCCGTATAGCCTGTATTTATCCGCCTGCTCTGCCTGGAGGATGTCTTCCAATAGCCTCTGCTTTTTTAGATATAATTTTTTTAAAGCACTGTTTACGGACTTGGACAGTTCTGCCGACTTTTGCTTTACTCTGTTGGATGAACTTCGGTGGGTGTAGTAATAGGAGATGGTCCGGCTCACCGATGGAAAGGCAAGGTGACGAAAGCCATCCCGATACTGCATGATGGGGACCACGTGAAAGTCTGCCGGAGTGCCGTCTTCCCGAAGATAAACCGTTGGGTGCAATCGGCTTTCCTTAAGGGCGGAAAGGATTTGATCAAGTCTTTCCTTCCTTTCTGCCGCAGTTTCTTCCCCGGCGATTTCCCTTGCAATGACAGGGGAGATCCCTTGTATTTTTGAGAGAAGTTCACCGGGCCCATCCTCAGACTCAATGGATAGATCCTCTTGGCTGACTTGGTCAAAGGGGATCTTGCCTTGAAGGGGAGGATAGGTGTAATCCCTCCCGGGAAGAATCTGCCTTGCCCGGTTGATATCCGCAGAGATGCGTTTGATGCTATCCAGTATCTTCCCCGAGGAGCTATCTACCAGAATGATGTTGCTGTGTCGACCCATGATTTCTACAATGAGTTTTTTTTCAATGAGAAAACCCATTTCATCCCTGGACTCCGCAGTCAGTTCGATGATCCTCTCCGCACCTCGCTGAGAGATCTGAAGAATCCTGCTTCCTTGAAGGTGCTTACGTAAAAGCATGCAAAAAGTCGGGGGCTCAGCGGGATTTTGAAACTCATCTTCTGTTAAAAAAATGCCGGGATGGTCGTTGTTACAGGAGGCATAGAGCTTCCGCCTCTCCTTCCCGTTATGGATCAAAAAAATCAGCTCATCTCGCTGGGGTTGGTATATTTTGTCTATTCTTCCCGAGGTAAGGGCGGCGGATAACTCCTGTGCCACTGCCCGTGTGACGATTCCGTCGAAAGCCATAATTGTTCCTTTCCTGATCTTGCTATGCTATAATACATACTAACATAATTGCCCGGGGAAAAGGAGTATTTGCATGATAAAAAGTATGACAGGGTTCGGCAGAGGAGAGCACACCGACGGCAAGAGGAACTACTACGTGGAAGTGAAGTCGGTGAATCACAGGTACTGTGATATTACCGTGAAGATGCCTAGAAGGTACGCTTTTGCAGAGGATAAGGTAAAGGGGAAAGCAAAGGAGACCATTAAGAGAGGGAAGGCGGAGATTTTCATCATGGTGGACAGCGTGACGGAAGAGGACGCTCATGTGAAAGCCAACACGGTGGTGGCCAAGCAGTATATGGATGGATTGAATCAGCTGAAAGACGCCCTTCAGTTGGAAGGAGAAGTGACCGTCAGTTATGTGGCAGGCTTGCCCGATGTGATGAAGATGATCCCCGACGTTCAGGATGAAGAGGAGATTACAGCAGCGATTCTTCTGGCACTGGAAAAGGCTTTGGAAGGTTATGATGCCATGCGGTCCATGGAGGGAAGAAAGCTGGCAGAGGATCTTCAGGGCAGGGGAAGATGGTTGAGAGAGCAATTGAAAGTCATTGAGAAACTGGCACCGGAGGTGGGACGAAGCTACGCAGCAAAGCTGAAAGAGCGAATCGGAGAACTGGTTGCCGGTGCGGTAGAGATCCCCCAAGACAGAATACTATTGGAAGCAGCCATCTTTGCCGATAAGACTAACATCACAGAGGAGTTGATCCGTTTAGCCAGCCATATCGATCAGTTGGAGGCCAACTTGGAGGCAAATAAACCGGTGGGGAAAAAACTGGACTTCCTCATGCAGGAGATGAATCGGGAAGCCAATACCATCGGGTCTAAAGCCAATGACCTGGATATCACAGGCACGATGCTGGAGATCAAAAGTGAGGTAGAAAAAATGCGCGAGCAAGTGCAAAACATAGAGTGAAAATGTTGTAAAGTGATCTTCTTGGTGATATAATCCATAATTACGGTAAATCAGTAGGGAGGACAAATGAACAAAGGAAGGCTATTTGTTATTTCCGGACCATCCGGTGCAGGAAAAGGGACTATCTGCAAAAAAGTGTTATCCGAGCACACGGATTTAAATGTTTCTATTTCCGTGACCACCAGGCCCAAGCGAGAGGGAGAGGTGCATGGAGAAAACTATTTTTTTGTCAGCCCGGAAGAGTTTGAACGGATCCGGCAAGAAGACGGCTTCCTTGAGCATGCCTGTGTCTATGAGAATTACTACGGAACCCCCAAGAAGGCTGTGCTGGATACTCTTTCCCAGGGAAAGGATGTGGTCCTTGAGATCGATATCCAAGGTGCCATGAGCATCAAGCAGGCCTATCCCGACGGGATATTCATCTACATCCTGCCACCATCTCTGGCCGAATTAACAGAGAGGATCAGGACTAGAGGAACGGAAAGTGAAAGTGCCATACAGTTGCGCATGAGCAAGGCGATGTCGGAAATCAGTTACATCGATAAATATGACTACTGCGTGATCAACGGGGACCTGGAATCGGCCACTGAGGTGGTGAAGGCCATAATCTTGGCGGAGCATGCCAGAGTGCCCAAGGATATTTATGAAATCATCGATAGATATAAGGAGGAAATTTAATGCTATATCCATCCATTAACGAATTGCGAAAAAAAGCGGATAGCCGATACACTTTGGTGATCCTGGCAGCAAAGCGGGCCAGAGATATCATCGACGGAAAACCGGTCCTCATTGAGGATTCCAATGCGGAAAAGCCTGTTTCCGTTGCATCCAATGAGATCGCTGAGGATTACATCACCTATAAGCGTGCAGAATAATCCATAAAAAATTGTGATCAGGGTAGCCGAAAGGCTATCTTTTTTTTGTCATAAAACTTGGCCTGTACGTAAAGTTCGCACTCTCGGATTATTACTAAAAGTGAAATCTGCACATATAATCAAGAGACAATACAAGAGAGGTCATGCATATGGAGATTGATTACGAAGACATTGGAAGACGTATCCGAGAGGCGAGGCAAGAGAAGGCACTTACTCAGGAAAAGGTGGCAGAAGCGGTAGGTGTCAACCCTACTCACATCAGCCACATCGAGAACGGAAAAGCACAGCCCAGCTTAGAGGTGATCTTAAAGATCATAGACCACTTGGGCATAGAACCCAACTGGGTATTTTGCGGAAGTGTGGAGACGACGAAGGCCACATTGCTTAAAGAGACGGAAATGATATTTGCAGGCTGCAGCACCAATCAGATCCGGAAGATGAATCGGATGCTGAAGGCGATAAAAAAGGAACTTTGACAGACTGCAAATCATTGTGCAAAAGGGGTATTTGCGGAAAGTGAGGTTTTTATGAAAGGAGGGAATGGTGAGGACATATCTTCCCATCATTGAGAAGGATGTGTCCAGAAGATTGGAACAGCATAGTATTCTATACCTGGTCCAAGACTTGAGGAATGTAATAATTGCACAGGACTCGGAAAAAATCTCTATTCGGGGGAGGGTCGACGAATTGGCAAGAAACCTCAATAGTGACTTTTACCGGTGCCACACATATTTGACGGTGAACCTATCAAGAATAGCAAAGATGGCCAACTGCACAATGATTTTTGATAACGGGGAAGAGCTGCGGATCGGGCGAAATAATTTCATCAAGGCCAGACGAGCATATAACGCTTACCTGATGAAGCTCTGAACCAATGCAACAAAAGGGCCGGCATGGAAACGTGCCGGTCTTTTGCGGGGATCTTTCACCGGCCCTCTAGTAATATTATCATTTTGTTTCATATTAACTCCAAAAAAGTGCATAAAACCCTTGAGATTCATTTGAAATTATTGTATCATGAATAGCGGTGTTGCCAAAAAGGGCCCACCATTCAGTAAGCACATGGAGATACGGCGGGGTGGTGCCGAAAACGGTTTTCCCCGGAGCAGAGGATCTTCATGGAAGTGTTAAAACCAGGAGGAATAAAATGGCAGTAATTTCAATGAAACAACTCTTAGAAGCAGGTGTTCATTTCGGACATCAGACCAGAAGATGGAACCCTAAAATGGCTCCGTACATCTTCACAGAAAGAAACGGCATCTACATCATCGACTTGCAGAAGACCGTAAAGCTCATCGACAAGGCATATGCCTTCATGAGAGAAGTGAGTGAAAGCGGGAAGCCGATTCTCTTTGTGGGAACAAAGAAACAGGCACAGGCGGCAATCCAGGATGAAGCGGAACGTTGCGGCATGTACTACGTCAACCAGAGATGGCTGGGTGGAATGTTGACCAACTACAAGACGATCTCCGCAAGAATCAGAAGATTGAACGATATTAAGAAGATGCGGGAAGACGGGACCTTTGAGAAGTTAGGCAAGAAAGAGATCCAGTCACTGATGCACGAGCACGATAGATTAGAAAAGTTCCTGGGTGGGATCAAGGACATGAAGGGGATGCCCGGTGCGGTATTCATTGTAGACCCGAAGAAGGAAAAAATCGCCATCAAGGAAGCCAGAATTCTGGGGATACCTGTAGTTGGCATTGTAGATACCAATTGTGACCCCGACGATGTGGACTACATCATCCCCGCCAATGATGATGCCATCAGAGCGGTAAAGCTCATTGCCGGCAGCATGGCGGATGCCATCATTGAGGCTAAGCAAGGAGAAAGCATGGCGGAGGCGCCACAGGCTGTGGAAGCAGAGGCTGAAGAAGCTCCCGCCGAAGAAGCAGAAAAAGCGGAAGCAGTGGAAGAAACAACAGAGGAGGCATAATATGGCTGTAACAGCACAAATGGTAAAGGAACTGCGTCAAATGACAGGCGCAGGTATGATGGACTGTAAAAAAGCCCTGACAGAAACGGAAGGGGATATCGATAAGGCAGTCGACTTGTTGAGAGAAAAAGGCCTTGCAAAGGCGGCAAAAAAGGCCGGAAGAATTGCGGCTATGGGTCTTGTGAATACGGCATTTGCTCCGGACGGAAGCAGTGCTGCCATCGTAGAGGTAAACTCGGAGACAGACTTTGTTGCAAAGAACGAAGATTTCCAGAAGTTTGTTGCGGAAGTGGCACAGCTTGCACTGGATAACGATGCTAAGGACATGGAGAGTTTCATGACTCTTCCCATGGGCAACGGAACAGTGACCGACACCCTCAACAACCTAATTGCAACAATCGGCGAAAACATGAGCGTGAGACGATTTGAGAAGATGGCTCAGCCCGGAGTAGTATATACAGGATACATCCACGGCGGCGGGCTTATCGGCGTAATAGTGGGGCTGGAAACAGAAGCAACAGCGGAAGAGTGTGCAGTAGTGGGCAAGGATGTGGCCATGCAGGTTGCCTCCATGAGCCCCAAGTTCCTGGATGAATCTCAGGTGGATCAGGCCTACCTAGAGCATGAGAGAGAAATCTTGAGACAGGAAGTTCTCAATGAAGGAAAGCCCGAGGCTATGGTGGATAAAATCGTGGCCGGAAAGATCAAGAAGGAACTGAAGGAAATTTGCCTAGTAGACCAGAAGTTTGTAAAGAACGGCGACATCTCTGTAGCGGAGTATGTTGCAGAAGTGGCTAAGGAAGTGGGCAAGGACATGAAGATCGCAAGCATGGTTCGCTTTGAAGTGGGCGAAGGCATCGAAAAGAAGTCGGAAGACTTCGCAGCAGAGGTTGCAGCTGCCGTGGCGCAGAAGTAAATCTCATAGTAGAGAACACAAAAAGCCGGAGGGAATGCTGATCCCTCCGGCTTTTTTGGGCTCTATGTCAAATGTAGTGGTGGGGCCCAAAATCCACAAAAATGGCTCTATGTCAAATGTTGGGGTGGGGCCTAAAATCCACAAAAATATAACAAGTATTTTTTCTAACGAGCAGGCTGACTGCTCGTTAGTTTTTCGATCCAACATGAGCATGTAGGAGTAATTAACT